>JAYZBF010000062.1:0-7200 GCA_036338835.1 Planctomycetota bacterium | reverse complement strand
AATCAATGGTCCAGCGGGTGCTCCCTTTAAATTTCATGTGCAGTTGCCTCCCGACTATGACCCTTACCGAAAATATCCGTGCATCGTGAGTTTGCACGGGGCAGGGGGGACTCCGGAGAAACAAATCGACTGGTGGGCCGGAACTTATAACAAGCAAACTGACCTCCGGCTCGGACAGGCATCACGGCACGGATACATCGTCATCGCGCCGGCTTGGACAAAGCCCTATCAAAACAAATACGAATACTCGGCTCAAGAACACGGCAAAGTTCTGTTTGCTCTGCAAAATACATTTAAGCGATTCTCCATCGATACCGACCGAGTATTTCTTTCCGGGCATTCTATCGGCGGCGATGCGGTTTGGGACATTGCCTTAGCTCACCCCGACCTGTGGGCTGGAGTCCTGCCAATCGCAGCGACCGCTGGAAAATATGTCGGGCGTTATTGGCAGAATGCAAAACATGTTTCGTTCTATTTTGTCGGTGGGGAAATGGACGGAAATCGTGTCGCACAAAACATGCAGGATTTCAATCGCTACCTCACTAAGTTTGGATACGACACAATGGTTGTCGAATACAAAGGTCGCGGTCATGACCATTTCCAAGACGATATTCACTTCATGTTTGATTGGATGCGCACGCACCGTAGAAGTTTTTCCCCCAAGACCATCAAATGTACGACAATGAGACCGTGGGATAATTTCTTTTGGTGGGTCGAACTTGACGGTATGCCTTCAACCTTTATTACATTGCCGCTACAGTGGCCCCGTAAAGCAGCCCGTGATGCACTGCTGGAAGCCGAAATTGGAATCAACAATCGCATTCGAGTAAAATCACCGGCGAAGATCATCACCGTCTACCTCAATCCGGATATCGTTGATTTCCAAGAAAACGTGTCACTCAACCTCTCCGGTAAAACTCAAAACGAACCGATTGTACCCAATCTTGAAGTCATGCTCGAAGACGTTCGCACCCGCGGTGATCGACTCAACCCCTTCTGGGCCAAAGTCACCATGTCTCGGTAGAGGTCTATCCAAATTCGGTTCGTGCCACTATCTTTTCACTGCTTGGATTTTCACGTCGTCGATCGAAAACTCGCCAATACCCCCGAACAGTCCAACTCGTAAAATCGATTCCCGCGCTTGCACTGGGACTCGAATTAACTTCTGCGTCTGACTCCACGGTTGTGACCCTATAAAGGGCCCCACCACACCGGTGCCGACCTCTTTGCGATTTTCATCGTAAAACACAAACAGGAACAACGGAACCTTATCTCGCGAATTGCCTGGACGGACATCTTGTAACTTAACCTGAGCGGCAAATCGCAATGCACCGACTTCACGCCCGTCAATAGGGAATCCTTGCAGCATATGGGCCGACTTGCCAAGTTTATCGTTGCTAAACATTGCGTGCCGCTTTCCCTGTGCCGCTGTATCGTCACCAACCGGCTCGACGTTGCGCTGGTAGTACCACCCGATCACAAACGGGTAGTCTTCTTTGGTTAGCTCAAAATCGCCGTTGAATAATGCTGGTTTGAGTGGATCCGGTTTAACCTGCCGATTGTCTTCCGCGTTACCCGTCATCGGAACAAACAGCGTCGGCCGCAGCGCCTCGGCTTGCATCTTGCCGTTTTTCTTACGCAAGACATACATCGTCTGCTGGTATCGTTCGCCTACTGGGATCACCATCAATCCCCCCTCACGTAATTGGTCCACCAATGGTTGCGGCACTCGCTCCGGAGAACAAGTGACAATGATCTTGTCAAACGGTGCATACTGGGGCCAACCCTTAAAACCATCGCCTACCTTCGCCAATACATTATCGTATTTCAATCGCTTTAACGTCGCCCGTGCGCGGTTTCCCAACGATTCGACGATTTCAATCGTAAACACATGTTTGACAAGCGGTGACAACACCGCTGCTTGGTAACCGCTACCCGTTCCGATTTCAAGAACTTTGTCCGTCGGTTGAGGGTCCAATGCTTCCGTCATAAACGAAACAATAAATGGCGCCGAAATCGTCTGTTGGTCGCCAATCGGCAGCGACATGTCCAAATATGCTTTGTTGCGAATATTAACCGGCACGAATTCATGTCGCGGAGTCGCGGCCATCGAGGCGATCACGCGTTCATTGGTTATCCCTGAACCGACGACCGCCTGTTGCACCATTTTCCTGCGGGGCACCACATAGGGATCTCGAGTCTGTGCATTGACCACCCCAACACAAATTTGCAACGTAACGAGCACCATACAACTCCACCTTCGAGCACTTAAGCGCGAAAGCTCAGTTGGTCCCACGAGAATATTGACTTGCGTCTTTGAGATATTTGAGTTCATGATTATCCTCTGGCTGCCTCCACATATCCTTCGTATGCTGCAAAACAAAATCTTGTGTGCACGTGACCCTCCAGCCAACTCTTAATTTCCACGCACAAGCCGCTGACATAAATTAGCCAGCGGGGACTTGAGAACATGAGTATAGTCTGGAAGACTAGTAGTATACCTAACACGACAACTTTGTGCGGATAGTAAAAAAGGACAAACGATGAGAACCAACCCAGTTAAAGAAAAACTACGCAACGGCCAGCCCTCTTTTGGAACATGGCTCTCGTTAGGTAATCTACACGCTACTCGAGTTATCGCTCGTTTAGGCTTTGACTGGCTGACACTAGACATCGAACATATGGCTTTTGATTGGTCCCAAGCTGAATCCATTTTTGGCGCTGTTGCCGATGCTGGTGGAGTTCCCTTGGCTCGCGTCCCAGACGGCAGCCACCACTATATTAAACGAGTACTCGACGCTGGTGCTTGGGGAATCGTCGTGCCAATGGTTGATACGGTGGAACAAGCAAAAACTGCTATCGCCGCAGCAAAGTTTCCTCCCACAGGAAATCGCAGTGTCGGGGGTGGTAGTGGTGCCATGAATTTCTCGGCGGAAGTTGGAGATTACCGTTTGCAAGCCAATGATGAAATCCTTGTCGTTCTTCAAACAGAAAGCCCCAAAGGCATCGCCAATGCGGAAGAAATCTACAGTCTGCCGGGATGCGATGCGATTTTCATTGGCCCCAATGACTTGCGATTCCAAATGCGGCAGGAAGACGGTACTTTTCCGACCCCAGAAGCTCACGAAGCAGCGATCCAAGAAGTCATCCAAATCGGAAAAAAAACAAACTGTCCCACCGGTATTCACTGTATGGATCCCGAGAGTGCTCTGCAAAGGGCGGAACAGGGGATGCAGTTTATCGCGGTGGAAAGTGACCTCAAATTCCTTACAACACAAGCAACTGCCGCCCTTAAAACTGTCTACCCAGACCACGACGCCGGCGACGTGGTAAGATATTAAACGACCGATCTTACATTTACCAATTTTGGCAACTTGCACTCTTTTCAATTTGTCAACCAAGTATTTTCCAGATTTTCATGGTTGTACTACACTTGCCTCCAAGTCGCGGTTTCCATTGCTTCCAGTTCGCCACTGTGTTAAAATAGGTAAAGGCATTAAACACGTCAATTAAGCCGGAAACCGTTTCGGATTAATTGCCCAAACAAGTATTACGGAGCCATTCACCATGCGACAATCCATTTTCGTCACCATCGCCGTTGCAATACTTTTTACAGCATCTCATGCCAACGCAGGAAATATCATAAACCCTTGTTGTTCACGGGTTGTTGTCTGCTGTGGTCCTACTGTCGTGTACCAGCGCCCAAATCTACGTAAAGCCATATACGAAACACGTTTAGCTTTGCACTACCACGCAAACTATCGCTATTATCGAGCACCATTGTTTGGTCCCTTGCTAGCTCCACGAATTTATTCACGCGTTTATTATGGTTCAGCGGTTCACATATCTGAGGCGAAACCAACGGTCGCAAAATCGACGACAAAATCCGGTTCCCAAGAATACATTGACCAACCCAAAGCGGACGGTGAATCGCGGCTTGTACCAATCCAACCCGCAACCCCTACCGACGAGGCCGTTGCTCCAACTCCTGCCGCCGACGAGCCCGCTGCGCCGACTCCTGTCGACGACGAACCGAAACTAAAACAACCTGGAACTGAAGAAGGGGGGGATGGAGAACTTCCACCACCAGCAGTCGAAATAAAGCCAACGTCTACCACATTGCACCTCCATGTCCCATACGATGCTCAAGTGACCATCAACGGATTTCGTACGAGGACTACGGGAACTCGCCGAGATTACATTTCCAGTAACCTAGATCCCGCCAAAACCTATCAATACGACATTGAAATCGTTTGGCACACGGCAACCGGAGTCCGACGCCAACACAAATCCATTCAAATGATGCCTGGAAACATTAGTTCCCTCAACATCCTAGGAACGCCTTCCCAACTCGTAAAAAAATAGCATCACATTAGCCGTTGCCCAATCGGCAATGCTCGAACATACTTAAAAGCTCTTCAAGTAATACACCAATTACTTGAAGAGCTTTTAATTTTTTGGTGGATCAGTCAATTAAAATTAAGGATTTGTTGTCGTGTTTGAAAACATTGCCCTCGTGGGTGCTACCGGAGCGGTTGGAACCATTGTTCGTCAATTACTAGAAGAACGTAACTTCCCCTATAAAAACATTCGTTTTATTGCATCCGCACGATCGGCCGGAACGACCATCTCCTTTAACGGTACTGACCACACGGTTGTCGAACTTGGCCCCACAGTGTTCGATGGAATCGACCTTGTCATCGCAAGCACACCAGACGAAGTGGCCGCTGAATTAGTGCCTTGGGCCAAGCAAGCTGGCGCTGTTGTCGTCGACGAAAGCGGATATCACCGCATGCACGACGATGTACCGTTAATCGTACCGGAAGTGAATCCTGCAGCGATTGCCGACCACAAAGGCGTTATCGCCAGTCCCAATTGTTCTACCACTCAGATGGTCGTTGCCATGCAGCCGCTACACGCTGCCGCTCGAATTAAACGAGTCATCGTCAGCACCTATCAGGCCACAAGCGGCGCGGGCGCTGCCGGACAGCAAGAACTAGAGCAGGGGACAGAGGCCGCAATTTCGGACCGTCCATTCCAACCGCAAACTTTCTCTCACCCAATCGCTTTCAACCTGATCCCTCAAATCGGTTCGGAAGAACACATGGGATATACATCCGAAGAAATGAAAATGGTGTGGGAGACTCAAAAAATATTCCAAGACGAATCGATTGCGGTTTGTCCAACGGCGGTCCGCGTACCGGTCACTACGGGTCACAGCGAAAGCATTTTAGTGGAAACCGAAAAGAAACTGACTGCCGCGGAAGCTCGTGAATTATTTGAAGCCCAAGACGGCATCACCGTCATCGATGATTTAGACCAGCACCAGTACCCAATGCCACTCACCAACTCAAACCACGACGACGTCTTTGTCGGACGTATTCGTGAAGACATATCCAATCCCAACGGAATTGCCTTCTGGTGCGTTAGCGATAACCTTCGCAAGGGTGCTGCCACCAATGCGGTTCAGATTGCAGAGTTGCTAGTTCAATCCGCAAACGCCTAAAACTTGGCCAAGTACTGAAATACTTATTTCCATTTCCAATGCCCACATTTTTTGATGGCGTCCTATGAGAAACTTCAAGGGCATTTTGGCTTACGACGGTTCGAAGTACGTGGGCTGGCAACTGCAAGTGGAACAACCAACGATCCAAGGCAAGCTCGAACAAGCGCTACTGAAAATCACGGGCGAAGAAATCCGCGTGCTTTCCAGCGGAAGAACTGACTCCGGAGTCCACGCTCATGGGCAAGTCATCTCCTTTCGGTCTGCATGCGAATTGGAGGAGAATGTATTGTGCCGCGCGATCAATGCCCAAACTCCATTCGACATGTTCTTACGGAATCTGGAAGTGGTTGCTGAGGATTTTCATCCCATTCGTGATGCGACATCAAAACACTATCGCTACCTCATCCAACCAGGACCTGTACAGAACCCGCTCGCCCTAAAATTCGCTTGGCTATTCCCCACAGCGTTAGACTTTCCAGCTATGCAACAAGCAGCACAACACTTTGTCGGTAAGCATGACTTTGCCAGTTTTGAAGCTACCGGGAGTGACCGTAAGACAAGCGTCCGCCATGTAACGGAACTTACGCTTAGTAGTTCTGTACAGCATCAAGCAACCACCATTCAACTCGATATTCGCGCCGATGGATTTCTATACAACATGGTACGGAACATTGTCGGGTCGTTGGTGGAGGTGGGAGCAGGAAAACGCACACCAGATTCGATGGTCAAGGTGCTGGCAGCACTGGATCGACGTCAAGCCGGAATGACAGCGCCCGCTCAAGGACTATATCTAATGCACGTCGAATACGCCGATGATCAATAATGGACTAACTATTTAGGCTTGTTCTAGGGTAATCTATTATTGATGAAGATCGTACATATCATTACACGCATGATCGTCGGCGGAGCTCAAGAGAACACGCTGTATAATTGTACGGACTTAATTAACGACCACGGGGACGATGTTACACTGATCACAGGCCCATCGCTTGGCCCAGAAGGCGAACTGCTTAATGCCAATTCCCACCCCAAATTAAACATGGTCATTGCTCCCTCATTGCGACGCAACATCCACCCGTGGCATGATTGGCAAGCATACCGCCAGATCCAACAACACCTACGCAAATTGCAACCCGACATAGTACACACTCACAGTGCCAAAGCAGGGCTGCTTGGACGCTGGGCCGCTCACCGCCTTAAAATAAAAGGCGTCGTACATACGGTACACGGCGCTCCCTTTCACAAATATCAAAACCCATTGTCTCGCTATCTGTTTCGCTACTGTGAAAAATTCGCTGCTCGCCGCTGCCACAAGTTAATCAGTGTCTGTGATGCAATGACCAATCAGCTGGTGGCTGCAAATGTCGCTCCTCGAGAGAAATTCACGACCATCTATAGCGGTATGGACATTGCGGACTTCATCAATGCAAATTCTCATCGAGCCTCTGTAAGACAGGAACTCGGTTTTAGCGAAGATGATATCGTTGTCGGAAAAATCGCTCGCTTGTTTGACCTCAAGGGACACAGATATTTAGTTGCCGCAGCCAGCGAGATCGTAAAATCCAATTCGGCAGTACATTTTTTATTAATCGGTGACGGTATCCTACGTGAACAAATCGAAACACAGATCGAGCGAGCGGGGCTGTCTGAGCATTTTCACTTTACCGGTCTAGTGCCTCCTTCTCAGATCCCAC
>JAYZBF010000061.1:0-6232 GCA_036338835.1 Planctomycetota bacterium | reverse complement strand
AGCGCACAATGAGTTGAAATGAGGTACATTGTTGAGATGTTTATCAAGCAAATATGGGACGTATTGGAATCCGATCGGCGACTGATTGTGTTATCGGTTTTTTGCGGCTTGTTGTTTACAGGGTTGGGGATTTTACCGCCGTTGCTTGTGCGGGAAATGCTCCTATGGCTGCAACCCGGAGCGGTGGCGGGCAATTTTACGATGTTGGCACTGTTAGCCGCGAGTGTCTATGCTGCGCGCGGGGCCATGCGGTATTGCTACGGACTTTCCTCACATATCGCTGCCTACAATACCCTGCACCGTCTGACCAATCGAGTTTACGCCCACTTGCAAACGATGTCACCGTCGTATTTAAATCGACGACACTCTGGCAACTTGGTAGCGCGTAGCATCGGCGATGTGGACGCGATTGAGGATTTTATCGCGCACGGAATTCCAGAGACCGTATTGGCGATGGTGATTCCCATTACAATGAGTATTGTATTGCTGATAATCAATTGGCAATTGGCGCTCGTAGCCTTGCTGCCTCTCCCTTTTCTGGCGATCGTGATGTATGTCCTTCGCAAACGTACTCGTAACTATTGGGGACATGTCCGTAAACAATTCGCTACCGTTTCCGCTTTGATGAGTGATTTTCTCACCGGAATCAAAGTAATTCAGACGTTTCAAGCGTACAAAGTGACCGCAGACCGCCTTCAATTTCAAAGCAAGGATTATCGCGATAAGATTGTCTACGCCAATAAGTGGTCGTTAGTGCCCGCGGGAGTGGTTGAAGTGTTCAGTGGGGCGGGAATAGTTTGTGTCATTTATGCAGGTTCGTGGATGATCGCCGGTTCTCACTCACAGTTGCAGGTGTCGATTCCGGACTTAGTCGTATTTTTGATGTATTTGGGCCAAATTTTCTTACCGTTCTTGCGACTGGCGACGATGACCGACCATATCCAGAAAGCGGCAGCTAGTGCCGCACGCGTGTTTGAACTTCTCTCTGCGAAACCAGACATTGTGGAGGCCGAGGATGCTCGAGTGCCACTGGCTCCGCGGTACGATATAGCATTTGAAGACGTTGAATTTTCCTATCAGGCGGATGAATCGGTTTTAACGGGAACCACGTTTAGTATTGCGGAAAATGAAATTGTTGCCCTCGTCGGTGAAACCGGTGTCGGTAAATCGACAGCCTGCCAACTACTGGTACGTTTTCACGATGTGACGCAGGGGGCGGTCCGCGTGGGCGGAGTGGACGTGCGCGAATTGCCGCTTGATTACTTACGACGTCAAATCGCGATGGTACCGCAAGAGATGTTCTTGTTTGAAGGAAGTATTCGCGAAAATTTGTTGATTGGTAAAGAGGATGCCACAGACGCGGAGTTGTTAGATGCGATTAGGCAAGCAGATGCGACTGAATTCGTGGAATCGTTTGTTGATGGGCTCGACACGATTGTTGGGGAACGAGGCGTGCGATTGTCAGGCGGACAAAAACAACGAGTCGGCATCGCGCGGGCGCTACTCAAAGATTCGCCGATTTTAGTGTTGGACGAAGCGACGAGTGCGGTGGATGTCGAAACGGAGGCGGCAATACGCCAAGCAATTAAACGTGCAGCAAAAGGTCGTACCGTGCTAATTGTAGCGCATCGACTAGAAACGATTAAAACGGCGAGCCGTATTGTCGTTCTCGACAATGGAAAAGTGGTTGAGCAGGGAACATTTGCGGAGCTTATTGAGAAGCAAGGAGTGTTTTGTCGTATCTACCAAGTATAGTTGTTGGTGGACAATTACGGACTGCAGACAATAATACGAATCAATTGCGAGGGAGAAGCTAGATGGCAAACGATGTCAAAAGTCCAAGTTTCGCGCGTTACGCGATTATTGCTGTGTGTATGCTCATGGGCATATTGTTGTATATCGATCGACTTTCTTTCTCCGTTGCCGAACCCTACATACGACAAGACCTCGGGTTGACTAAAATCCAAACGGGATACTGCATCAGTGCCTTTTTTTGGTTTTACGCATTGGGTCAGATGCCCGCCGGCTGGTTAACAGATCGATTTGGACCGCGATTAATGTTGCCAATGTATATTCTGGTTTGGTCGTTTTTCACGGCTATGATCGGGATGGTGACTGGGTTGGCTATGCTGTTGGCGATGCGAGGTGCGTTTGGATTAGGTCAGGCCGGGGCATTTCCGACGGGGTCGAATGTGATCGGCCGTTGGATTCCCGCTGCTGGGCGGGGCGGTGCCAGCAGTTTGGTTGCGCTTGGTGGTCGAATCGGCGGAGCGGTGATGCCTTTACTGACAGCTTTGCTTTTAGTAAATCTAGTCCCGGCAGATAAGGATTACACATACCAAGCAGAACAGATCTTGGACCCTGTCGCTGTCGTCAGCAAACTTTACCCACGAGCGTTTGTGGACGCGGTTTCCAGTGATGACGCTAGCGTAAAGGGAGAGGAACTGCTGAGTCATTTGGCATACCTAAAGGAAAATATGCCCGTATCGCTTATTGAGATGAGTGAACGTATGTCGAAGGATGAATACACAGTTAGTGCGGTTGACCAGAGAGTGTTGGCTCAGGGGTTTAATAGGATCATCAATAACGCCGAGTTCTACAATCCGGAAGCTTTTTCCAGTATGAAAAGTTTGAATCGTTATTGCGCGCAGTGTGTTGTTCGATTGGAAAAAGGTGGAACCTTGACGACGGACGAGTCGATTCAGTTTAATCGCTTCCTATTGGAAGCTATTTATTCATTTGAAATTGAAGGGGTTTATGTTTCAAGTTGGCGGTACGTGTTGTATATCTACGGAGCTTTTGGAATTGGAGTCGCAGCGATCGTTTGGCTAGTTATGCGTGATTCGCCGAGGGAACATCCGTTGTGTAATGAGGAGGAACAGAGAATTATTCAGGGAGCGTCCGTTGAAACTGCAAAGATCGAGCCGTTTCCTTTTAAGGAGATCATAAACTGTCCTAGCATGTGGTATTCAGCGGCGAGTCAATTCTTTATTAACGTGGCTTGGCTATTTATTGTGACGTGGTTTGTTGTGTTTTTGATGGAAAAGCATAGCTTGTCGATTATGGACCGTAGTTTGGCAATGACGATTCCGTTGATCGTGGGCTTTTTTGGGATGCTTCTTGGCGGCATTTTCACGGATTTCATGGCAAGAGGGGGACGTAGCCTGCGACGTGCACGGGCCTTTCCTTGGGGTGGTGGTGCATTGTGTGCCGCTGCAGCCTTCGCGGTTTGCCCACTGTTGGATAATCCTTGGGCGATTACCGCCATGATGGCAATCGTCGCTTTTTGTGTAGATTTCGCGGTACCCACGGTCTGGGCGTTCACCCAAGACGTTGGCGGTAAATACGTGGGGTCGGTATTGGGATTTGGTAATATGTTTGGAAACTTCGGCGCTGCGGTTTCTGGACCTCTGCTAGCCTATATTTCGATGGAGTATAGCTGGAATGTTATGTTTCTCGTGTGCGCAGGTGTTCTTTGTGTATCGTCTGCTGCTGGATTTATGGTGGATGCCGGTCGTCCGCTGGTTAGTCGTTCGAGGTGACGTTCATTGCAATACGGGCAAACGGAAGTGTGAAAGCGGATCTTTCCGCGTTAGGCGTCGTGTAACAAAACTAAAAAATAACTGTCATTTGCGCACAGGCGTAGCTTTTTTTGATATATTCACATAAGAGGTGGTTTTGTGACCTTGCATGGTTGCATGCCAATTAGTAACAGTTTATAGAGGCTCAAGGATGCAAGTTTGAGTCGAAGTGCATGTCTTTGAGGAATTAATAATGGCGAAGAACATCTACGTAGGCAATCTTAGTTACAGTGTGGGAAATGGTGATCTCGAATCGCTATTTTCACAGTTTGGTGCCGTCTCACGCGCGCAAGTCATACAGCACCGCGACACAGGTCGCAGTAAAGGATTTGGGTTTGTCGAAATGGACGACGAAGATGCTGCTGAAAAGGCAATCGAGGAACTAGATGGGTCCGAATTTGAAGGCCGTAATTTAACGGTCAACGAAGCGCGGCCTCGCGAAGATCGCCCTGCACGTGGCGGCGGTGGCGGTGGCGGTGGCGGCTACGGCGGTGGTGGCGGTGGCGGTGGTGGCTACGATGGCGGTGGCGGCGATGGCGGTGGCGGCGACGGCGGTGGCGGCGGTGGCGGCGGTCGCGGAGGCTGGTAGTCTAGGCTTACTGAACAATCTTGAAACACGCGGACCGGGTAAACTTGTCCGCGTGTTTTTTTACCCATGTGTAGTTGAAAACCCCTATTGAAAGTGGCATTATGACGGAACAAATCGATTGGTATTTCCACCGACCTAACTGAACGACTTGCACTAAGTCGCAAGAGTTTCTTGCCCAAGCTGGACTAACACCTGTGGTAGTGGACAACGCACGTAAGACATCCTTTGCTGCCAAAGACCTCAAGAACGTCATTGGCAGTGCAACGACGGTTTATGCCGTCCGGGGAAAAAAGGTTGCAACTTTTGAGCTCTCGGAAGTCAGCGTGACGTCCGAGATCGTTTGCAAGTCACTACTTGGACCAACAGGAAATTTACGCGCGCCTGCGATTCTTTCGGGCGACAAGTTTGTGGTTGGATTTAACCGAGATTTGTATGACGAGATATTGTGTGAATAACACCTAAAAGGTGTCGCTGTATGATGTCGATATGTTTTTAGGGCACCGTGGTACTTTGGAGGCACGTTTTTTGCAGATAATTCAAATTCTTGGTCAGATATTACATTTACTAGTGATCGCCATAGCGGCGGCTGGGCCACTGCTGTGTATCCCCCTCAACGCGAAACAACTTAATCGTAAGGATCCCGCGGAACGGAATGCGTATTGGGCGTTAGGAACGACACTAAGTCGGCATGCTAATATCGCCTTAATCCTAGGGTCGTTGTTAGGGGTTATTATTGCAGCGTTAATCTGGAATGAAGATTTCCATCAGCGTTGCCATATACTGAAAACACGATTTATGTATGCGGGAATTGAATGGATTTTTTCATTCGTGTTGTTGTTGATTACTCACCGTTGGTGGTTAACACGTCCTGACGGGTTCAAACCATTTGTATTTCGATCGCTGTTGATTGTTCTAGCTACGACAAACTTGCTTTATCATTTCCCAATTATTTTTATGCTCGTACATGAAATCCCAGCGAGCGTTGTGACGGAACTCGAGTCGACCGGGGCAGAGTTGAGTCGGTCGCAGTTTTATGAATACGCGTTTTCCAGTAGCATGCTCGCGCGG
Source organism: Planctomycetota bacterium (assembly GCA_036338835.1). Classification (GTDB taxonomy): domain Bacteria; phylum Planctomycetota; class Planctomycetia; order Pirellulales; family Pirellulaceae; genus UBA721. The sequence continues at coordinate 994 of JAYZBF010000061.1, read as the reverse complement.
TGGTTACACGTTGTTATCAGTATGTTGATGTTATGTTTTGCCTATGTCGCCGTGATATCCTTGCGGTTGGCCCGAGATACAACTGACGTCGCGCGGGAAACCGCGGTCCGAACAGTAAGTTGGGTGGCTCGCAACGTGCTTATCCTGCTTTTCGCACAAATTGGTTTTGGGCTAATGGCATTACTTACGATGAAAAATTCAGAATTGGTGATGGGTGGGGATGTGGTGGTAACCGCATTGTTTGGCGGTGGTATGTGTTTGATGCTATTGCAAATGCAACAGTGGACTGCGTTAATGTCACGCAAAATTGATCCACAAGCGGTGGCTCGAGCAGTGACTACGTTGATAGCTCTGTTTAGTTGCATGACAGCTGTCTCAATTTTGAGTTAGGTATAGAGGCTGTTCAGAGGGGAAATGAGGGATACAAAATGCAGAGAATTGACTTGCGAGACGCTAGCGGATCATGCACTGCTAGTATTCTGCCTGAGTTTGGCTTTAATCTTTTCCGGCTTACAGTTGGTGGGAATGAAGTTCTTTGGTCCCACTCAGATGTTGAACGAGGAACCGCGCGCCCATCCGGTTCTGGCCTTCCAATATTGTTCCCATTTCCTGGGAGGTTGTCTGGAAGTACTTTCAAATGGAATAATCGCAGTTACTCATTGCAGAGTGATGACGGATTGGGCCATGCAATTCATGGGTTTGTATTGGATCGAGCGTGGCGTGTAGTAGAGCAGCGTACGTCTGAAGTGATTGGCGAGTTTCAGCCATCGCGCGACGCACCCGAATTAATTGGACAATGGCCAAGTGATTTTCGGATTCGTTGTCGATACACCTTGAAATCAACAGGTCTTGATGCAAGTTATCAAGTTGAAAACGTAGGAGATGAATCTCTGCCCTGCGGTCTAGGAACGCATGCATATTTTTGTATTCCCAGTAACAAAACAGCTGCAGAAAAGTGTTCGCTGCAATTCTCAGCAAAATCGCACTGGCGGCT
>JAYZBF010000060.1:0-12074 GCA_036338835.1 Planctomycetota bacterium | reverse complement strand
GTCCTCGATGTCGCCATACTCATCCGCTAACTCTTCGTCATAATCGAAATCTTCGAAGTCTTCATCGTATTCACACATCATCGACACTCGCTCCCAAAAACAACTGTCCGCTGGTCGTTTCCCGTTCTACCCTTACAATATCCGCATGCCAATCTCAATGTATATTGATTGGTTATCATCATTGAGTTGTATCACCCGCACTCATTTCTACCCACAAAAAAGGCGCCCGCAAGCTGGAATATATATTATACGGCTTTGCCGTGTTGTTTTTGTTTATTTGGGTTTCACAATACATCCAATTGATGCGGCTAACGGACGATAATTTCCCTTACAATTACGATAAAGCACTGTGGTTCGAGGCCTTCATTCTGCTTAATCTTATCGGTTGTGGTTTGTCCAACTGGTGCAAACACGCATATCTTCTTGAACTTAAACTCGCTAATCAATCTGTCCAATGAAAAATATTCGCTACACGAGATTGCCAGCGCTGTTTTCGATCTTGTTCGTTGCCCAAGCGTTTGGACAGTCCGACTATACTCAAGTCCCTAATTGGCCCCTATTGACGGCCCAGGTTGAACTTGGACAAGTTACTGGAGTCGCCGTTAGTGGAAAACGCGTTTACGTCTTCCACCGCTCGAACCGTACGTGGACCAACACATTTCCTACAGAGACCATTAGCGGACAAACCATCGCCATCTTTGACTCCGAAACTGGAAATCTACTCTCAACCCTTGGTAACCATACATTTATCATGCCTCATGGATTATCGGTCGATAAAAAAGGTGATCTGTGGCTCACGGATGTCGGTTCTCATCAAGTCTTTAAAATCGAACCCCAATCCGGAAAGGTACTTCTGACACTTGGGACCGCCGGAGTTGCTGGCACTGGGCGTTCGCATTTCAACCGACCTACGGATGTTGGTTTTTCCAGAGACGGTACGGTCTACGTATCCGACGGTTATATCAACACTCGAATCGTGCGATTTTCGCCCACGGGAAAATACCTAGGGGAATGGGGAACACCAGGCAGTCAAGCAGGCGAATTTAATCTACCGCATGGTATCACCGTGTTACGAAAACGCGTTTATGTTTGCGATCGCAGCAATCTTCGCGTCCAAGTGTTTAATCTCCAAGGACGCTACCTCGATCAATGGCAGGGAACGCGTATCGGTCGTCCGTTTGGAATTGCAACAGATCATCGACATCGAATTTGCATCATTGACGGTGGCGACCAACCAGACCACACGCGATCACGCGTGGTGATCCTCAATTCTCAAGGAAAGATCAGTGGCGCATTCAGTACGGCCCTATCAAAAGACACGTCAAACCTCGGACATGACATTGCTGTAGACGGCAAGGGTGCAATCTATGTAGCCGATGCTTGGGGAAATTACATTCGGAAATTCGTTCCAAACACAAAATCGGAATGAACGCATAAACTCTAACTCACGGCTGCAGTCGCTGCATCGTATCCCAGACGTCGTGCAATGAATGATGATATTCGCCGCCGACGGCAGCAAGGTTCCGCCCCACTTTAGACTTGAAATTGTCGTAATCCAACTCCTCTCCTAGCAACTGCAATACTCGTATCCAAACAGCCTTATCTATAAACAGACGATATCGATAATCCGTTTCGGGCGTTTCCATAATTTCCAAGCCTCCAAGTTCTTTAGGAAATCGTAATTTCAGCCCTTCCAAATGCCCTCGCAAACGCGCTCGCACCATCACCCGCGCTGTATCCACTTTATTACCCGCACTCCCGTCACCCTCGCGGGCACATACTGCGCTGAAGAATCCATATTGAGTAAACAACCACATACTATTGTTCTCCTAACTCTGAGCCTTATTCTTTAGCGCCCCGAATTTTGTTGCGTTTTTATTCAATAACAATATAATCAATCTTACAAACTGACGTGCTCGACCCTCTGACAAATGAGTCTCACCACTATGAAACCTACTATGCTCGCCGGTGCACTGCTACTTTTCACAGTCACTGCGTTCGCTCAAAAACCGACGCTGCCCTATGCCATTGGGAATGTTAAAGATTTCCTCGAAACAAACAAGGCGAATAGTACTCCCTCTGTTGTGTTGTACAACTTCAACCTCGAAAGCGGCTGATGATCTATTAAAGATGCGGGGGCCGTGTTGCTCCCTTCCAAAGCCCTGAAGAAACTCCACCAAACCGTTCCCATCTGCCTTGCCGGAAATGAACTCCCTGGCAATTGCGATCTACGCTATGGTCAATTCTTCTACTTTTTTATGTTCAACGCCGATGGTGAACTAACTACCGTTGCCAACATGTCAAACGGTCTCACCGACCGAATTAACGAAGGAATGACTCTGCCCAAAGGCTTCGTTGACATGGTGCACGATGCAATCAAGATCAAAACATCACTAGACGACTATGAACAAGCGTATATTGACGCTAGCGGATCCGAAACATCTTACCAAGCGTTATTGGATAAACTCACGGAAATGGAACGTATCGGGTCTATGCGTGTGGTAAAACTACTTCGCGAACATGCCGACCGAATGAAATCGCCAACAACCACGCGATTCCACGCTCTATCACTCGAGATCGAGGCGGTCCGGCGGCAAGTCATTAATAAAACCGCCATCGACGCACTAGCTTCCTCAATCGAGTCTTTCCTCGGCAATAATCCTACCCACCCTAAAGCCAAACAACTAATCGATGACTATTTCGACGTTGCCCTCCGATATTCCTTCGACCTTGACGCGCACTGCCAGACACTTGCAAAACAATGGCAACTCGACGCTCCGGAACTCGCCGAACAACTTCTGGCGAAGTGTAAACGCCATCTCAACGCCGTACGTAAAGAAATCAACAGCCTCAAAGACGACAAAGGCTACAATACCCCTCGCCTCTACGCGCAATTCGGGGACGCCCAGAAAACAATTCAATTGTTAGACAGCGGGACAACGTTCGGTGTCTTTCGCCCCATCCACCGAGCGTGGCGGTTAGCTGCTGAAAACAAATTGCAATAGATCACGGTGCGTAGTTCTGTGATAGATTGAATACTATGTCCGACCACCTCCCACAACAGCAGCCTCCGCATCCTCAACAATGGGTTAATCCCAACCCAAACGGTATTCCGCGGCAGTCCAACAGTAAAGTCTGGATCATCGTTGCAGCCGTCGTCGGGATCAGCATAATTGGCGGAATACTTCTCGTGGTTGGCCTAGGCGCTCTCTTTTGGGCGACGGCCTCCGAAGAAGCTCTCGGCCCCAACGACCAAGTATCCATTGTCGATATCGACATGTTTCTTGACTGGAGCGGTGACCCGTACGCTCCAGACTACAGTGGCGAAAAGATTGTCAAAACACGATTTTTCGACGATTCCTATGATATCGACTATGATTTTAATGTTCCAGAAGATCCAGATGCACCTTATCTAAACTGCAACATCACGATCGAAAAAAACAAGGCAGATGCCTACGCAAGCTACGTGAGCATGTGGGCCGGTGCTTTATTGGGTATGCACATGCTTGGCGATGCAGACGTCGAGGTGACCGAGCGCAACGACATCTTCCGTTGGGGTGATGAATCGACATTTGCTATTCTATCGGCGGACGGCGAACCTTTTGGCAATATGTTTAGCGCTCGCATGGGCCCGCGCGTATTTTTTATTGTGTTCTCTGGTATATATACCGACGATGGAGAATTCGTTAACGATCTGTTGCTACCCGCGCTGAACGAACTGCACACATACACGCCCTGATTTCTGTAGTCCCTACTATTCCTCGTCCATGATATCATCGGGGACGACTCCGTCACGACGGCGCGTCTCGATTTGGGCATTCTGCAGCGTCGATACCGCTCGCCGAAACACACTCTTCACCGGCGCCAACCTCGGACGCACTTGATTGTGCTTAGCCACGACCTGCGATAATTTTCCGGGCTTGGCACTGTGTTTCAGAGCTTGCTCGCTCTGCCGCGCCTTCCCTTCCCAACTCTGCACCGCAGTATCAAAGGCAACCGATGCAGCATTTAACATTATCATTGCCTGATCCAGATTTTGGTCCATGATCCGCGCGGCATCCGACACTTTCTGCCCTACGCTTGTCAGCGATATTTTCGTGGACTGCAAGCTACCAGAAGGTTGCATCGTCCACACAAACAAATGTGTCGCTGTGATCTCGCGCACTAAAGCAAACAGCGGCGTGCGGTCGATCCCAATCTTTTCTTCGTCGTCAGAGGCCATAAATCAACTTTTCCCAGAAAGGGTTGTAATCATTTCTTCCCCACGATAATTACGCCGCGGTTTTTCGTTTGTATGCTAAACAGTGTTCCACCGGCGGTAATGTACAACGTTTTCAGGTCGTTTCCGCCAAAAGCACAATTGGTAACTTCATCCACTTGAACGGCAATGAAATCAATTAACTTCCCCGCTGGCGAAAACACATAAATACCTCCCTTTTGGGAATTGTCTTCCACGGCCACATCATCGCTATTTAGACCTCCCGCCACGTAAATATTTCCCTTTACATCTTCCGCCAATCCGTCCGGTCCTCGACTACTCCCCCAGTCATAAACCAGCTTTTTTGTCTCCAGTAATACAGTGCCGCAGCAATCCATCACCTCAAACCGAAACAGTTTGCGCTCGCCTCCTTTAACCGAATTGTTGTTACCCGCAACGTACAGGTATTTTTGGTCCCGCGTGATAAGTACACCATTTGGCCGATCGACTTCATGAGTGATAACACGCGTCACAATCCCATCCGTATCAACGCGATAAACACCCTCAACGGGACGTCCATTTTCATCCTGTTGCGGCAAGTTTTCACGCGGCCCATACTTGGGATCGGAGAAGTAGATCCGTCCGGTCGCATCCATAGTGATATCATTGGGTTGGTTATAAGAGGCGCCCTCAAACTTGTCGGTGACCACTGTTTCAGTCGCGTCCACTTCAAAACGAATCACTCGATTTTTCGATGGCTGACAACACCAAAGTCGACCATCTGCATCCCACATCAAACCGTTAGTTCCGAGATCTTTCTTGTAAATTTGTGGTGCCTCACCATTTCGTATCAGGTAGACGCTACCGTGACTCGCGACCAAGCCAATTTTTGGATGCCACGCCGGACCCTCACCTGCAGCGCCATCATGCAATTTTTGCAATGTCGCTCCCCGTTGCCACACACTGCGCTGAGCCTGCACCGTTGACGCCATGATTAAACCAACAACGCACAAGGTGACCGATAGATAAATTTTGTCCCAGCTACCCGCTTTAGGTAAATGCATAAAAGAATTCCTATTCACTCGATTTGTTATCAATGCCTTTAAACATGTTGCTTTGGGGATTACCTCGGCTCAACATATACGCCAGCAAGTCCAACACTTCATTTTGATTCAACTCGTTTAACAACTTATCTGGCATCAGGGACGCCTTTGCTGGTTCCATTTCATCTACACTACTCTTCTCAATAATCACCGTCTTGGTGGGATCCACCGCGTCCACTGACACGGTTAACTCGCCACCCACATCGTTCGTCACTCGACCGCTGTAAACTTTACCATCATTAGTCGTAATCACCATCGCACGATATTGATCCGAGATGACTTTGCTTGGTAGCACTATTGCCTCGATCAAATCGCGGTGTGAGAACCTCCCCGCAACATTGCTGAGATCCGGTCCTGTAGCACCGCCTGCCCCGTCAAAGCGATGGCAGCTGCCGCACTTAGCCGCGGCAAACATCGTTTTTCCGCGGTCGAAGCTCCGCGCAGACAAACCGCTGTTCGCTAAACGTAACAATTGCTCAACAGTCCATTCACTGCCTGGTCCCGCCGCTTTTGGCAATTCCGCTTCCGTAGGCGGTGGCCTTAATGTACTATCCGCCAACGCATCTCGTTCAGCCTGCGACATATTCGCCACCGCTTCCTTTTGAATGTTATCGAGAAAACCAACGTAACTGGCGCCGCCTGATTTTTTCCTAGCAACTACAAACCACTCGAGATACTCTCGACGTTGTTCAAGCGTCCAGCCGTACCGCAGGTTCCGCAACGCATAGGCGTAGTGCATTTTTTGTATCTCCGGACGATTGTTAATGGAATTGGCGATCGTTTGTCCATAACCGCGGTTACGAGTCAGGAAGTCCTCGACTGTTGCACTCTTACTCGTATCCTCAAGCTTCATCAGCTTTAGACATTTTCCGGCTATCGTCGCTGAGTTTAGATAGACCAACACGCTGCATAGTTCGCGGTTTAACGCGTCGTCGGTTGACGGAAACTGGGGATCAAGGTCCGCTAAAATCGCGGCTTGCTGTTCTAAGGTCCCTTGACCGAGTCGGATAAACACCAATGAGTAGGCACGCAACAAGTCCAACTGTTGTGTGCGTTCAAGCCGTTCGTATGATAACGACTGCAACAGCGTCAACGCATGCGCAGCATCGGTCGGTTCACCCTGCCGCGCAAGTGCGATCGTTCCGTTGATCACTTCCATGGCGTTGCTGTTCATCTTCATTGGTGTCAACTGATTCCGCCACAGCGAGACAGGTTGATTTTCGAGCGCAATTCTAGCCGCATAGCGAATATGACGGTCTGAGTGTCCTAGGTTTTTCAGTGCGAATGCTACTGTCTCATCCACCACATCTTCCACAGCAGGGTGGTGCCTTTGCTCTAATACATATCGTAGTTTCCGCAACTGTTGAGCCGTTTCACTATCACCGTGGAGACTTTCTTTTCGAGTAATCTCGTCGCCGCGATATGTCACTCTATACAACTCGGACTGAGCCCCCCGACCACCGATTGTAAAATACATCGCGCCATCGGGACTTATAGCTATATCCGTGAGCGGCAGTGGGGTACGCGATAGAAATTCTTCTTTGACTGCTGCATAACTTGAACCGGCGGGCGTAAAGTGCACCACGTACATCGTGCCGAATGTCCAATCTAGGCAGTACAATGCCTGCTGATATTTCGCTGGAAATTTTGTACCATAACCAAACGCAACCCCAACGGGTGAGCCTGGTCCAATATCAACGGCAGGCGGCAGGCTATCGGCGTAATACGTAGGCCATTTGCCGGTGCCGCTGCGCCACCCAAATTCGCTGCCACTCGTCGCATGAACAACTCGAGTGGGTCGATACCAAGGCGTGCCGTAATCCCATTCCATATCCGCGTCATACGCGAACAGATCGCCTTCTGAATTAAAGGCAAAGTCAAAAGGATTTCGGTATCCCATACTAAGCAGTTCCCAATGTTTGCCATCAGGGTCTGTTTGCGCTATCCAACCGCCTGGTGCTAATTTACCAGCGGCATGGCCACGTGCATCCCACTGCCTAGGTAACAACAAATCCTCATTCCAATTCGTTGGAATCCGACTCGCGTCAAGATTCTGTGGCAAATTAGTGTGATTGCCCGCGATGACTACAATGGATTTCCCATCAGGCGACAACCGCAAGGAATGCGGACCATGCTCCCCGCCGCCTTGAAACGATTTCAACTTCGTTACCTTATCAAATTGATCATCGCCATTCGTGTCACGCAAGCGATATAATCCACTGCCAGGCCCGCCGTTGGCACTCACATACAGCGAGTCGAAGGCGAAGAGCATACCGTGGGCGGAAGTCATAGGTACCGCTAACTTTTCGACAATGGTTTCCTTCGGCCCACTCTGCCCCGCCATTGCGGCTGGAGTAATGCGGTACAGCCCTTGATTGCCCTGGTCACTAGCAATTAGACGCCCTTTTTTATCAAACGCAATGCATACCCACGAACCTTGAGTGCCTCGGGGGACGGTGTAAAGCAATTCAACCTGGAATCCAGGCAATAATTGGAACGTCTGGGGCGGCACGTCACCGACGAGTCCGCCTGACCTCGAACCGTATAGGGGAGTTCCCCAAGGCGACATTCCGTGTTTCCCATGCACAAAAACCGATTGCATTTCCTTCGAATTATCGCTAGCGGTACACTTCCAGTTTCCATCGGTAACCACATACTGGAATTTTTCTGACGCTAATTGCAAAACTAATTTACAAACGAAACCGCCAAGTCCTGTGCCGTCATTAACGCACACGGCACGCAGTTCATTCTTGCCGACTTTGAGATGTTTCGTGATCGAAACACTCGAAGAAGTAGCCCATTCATCACCCGCAGCGACTCGCTGACCGTTCACATAAAACACAAAGTGGTTATCACAAGTGGCGACGAGGGTCGAGTTGGTGACCTTTGCGAGTTCAATCGTTTTCACAAATGTGACTTTCTCACCATCTTTTGCTTGTTTTTGCCTCCAGAGCCAACTTGCTGCCGGTCCAAGTTTAACATCCAGAATTTTGCCTGCTGGTACATCCGTTGGTTCGTCCGGCTTGAAATCAGCAGCAAGATCTACTCGGATAACCGAGGGAGCAATCGTTGGCTGTTGCGTTTGCACCTGGCCAACGGATGTACCGCATATCGAAATAATAAACATAAACAAAACAACTAGCTTGCATCGCATAATTTTCGCTTCTTATTGAGGTTTCTATCGAGCACGGTTTCACCCGCGGAATATTATATCATTTTGCACAATTGTATGGGTTTACTCTCGTAACTGTCAGCAGGCGGAAGCCACAATACCGATTTTTGCCAACACCACTACTTGCCAAAGGCAATCACACCCTGTGTCGTACGGTAAATCAGCTTCCCGTCATAGATAGCCGGCGTGGACATGCTGCCTGCCGATAACTCAGTTTTACCCAGCAACTTATATTCTCTTGAAGCGGCTACGGTCGTTACTACACCGTCGCGATCAACTCCGTAGATAATGCCTCCGGCACATACCGGCGAAGCGAAAAACTCACCACCGATCCGTTTCGCCCAAACTTCATTACCTGTTTCCGCTTCCACACATGCTAATATGCCTCGGTCTGTCCATAAAAACATCAAACCACCAACGACGAGTGGTGTAGGGCAATGTGGGACGTTACGCATGAGCCGATACACTTCTCGAGCCTGCCCGTCTCCATCCACCGATTCGGGATCAAGGGCAACGAGTGTTTTCACGCCAGTTGTGAAACCGCTGGCCGCGATTACTAGACCATTGGCAACAATCGGCGAACCAATCGCACGCTGCTGGTGGTCTCCAAACACGATGTTCTGCCACAAGATTTCTCCTTTTTCAAAATCGACGGCAACTACACCCTCATAGGCGTGACTAAAAATCACTTGGGTCTCACCAGATTTCCCTCGATAGACCACGGGCGTTGAAAACCCTGTTCGCTGAGTTTTTCGCAGGGTTTTCCAACATTCCGTACCCGTGTCAGCATCGAGCGCTAACAAGAAACTTTCATGTTTTTCATTATCGTGAGTTAACAACAGTCGACCACCATGCAAAATCGGCGATGTCGCACAACCGGGTCCTGCCGCAAATCCACCCAGTTCATAGGTCCAGACTTTTTTTCCTGCATGGTCCAACGCATGTATGGCTGAGTTCGTTGCTGATTGCCATAACACGTACACATGTTGTGCGTCAGCACACGGGGTCGAACTTGCAAAGCCATTGCGTTTGTGAGCTTTAAACACCTTTAAAGGAAACTCCACCGTCCAAGCAATTTTCCCCAACTTGACGTCAATGGCGGTCAGTTTTCGCACGCTAGTTTCAGGGTCAGCGCTGGTGACATAGATATTCCCGCCACCAACCACTGGCGACGAGTTCCCGGTTCCCGGAACGGGGCACTGCCACAAAGCATCGTCGATCTTGAATGTCGCTGGAAATTTAGCTTCTGCTGAATACCCGTTACCGTTGGGCCCACGAAAACGTCCCCAATCATCGGCCTGTACAAATAGACTGGGCGATAAAAAGATCCAAAACACTGCCACACAGGCCAGCACCGAAATATTTGCCTTATTGGTCATTGGTAATCTCACTCCTCGTGATTTGCCGGCTATGAATTTGTTTTCCATCAATATTGATAATACGATATTCAACAGTCGGGTCGGACGCCGTCGTATCAAATTCGACGATCCCAAATGATTGCTTTTTGTTATAGGAGAATTCAGCCGCAGCCATCTCCGGGTGCACATGCTGATTGGTCAATCGTGAGCTATTGAATTCGTACAACGGATACATTCCTTCTCGCTGTATTTTCCATAAATCACTGCGGTGCCGATCGGCTGACATTAGCAGAACACCGTTTCTGCCCGACTGCTTAACGACATCGAATATTTCGTTGCGTTCCTGCTTGAAACCGTTCCACGTATCTTTACTGTTGCCTTTTGCGCCGAACACCCACGGAACGGGTGAGACCAGCACAGTGAACACTCCACTGGATTCCTTAATTGTCCGTTGCAGCCACTTGATTTGCGCAGGACCAAGCATCGTGGGGCGTGATTCGTCAGCGGGTCGCAGATCGCGATAGGTGCGACCGTCAAGCATAATGAAATGGACGTTGCCGACATAATAGTCATACCAACAACCCGGTTGGATCCCCCCGTTGCCGTACTTGGGGTTCACCCAATTATTCTTAAACACATTCCAAACGGGTACCTTCCAATACGGTTCTTCAACAAGTGGGCCGCCCTGACAATCATTAGTTCCAAAGTCATGATCGTCCCAAATTGTGTAAACCGGCACCTGAGAAACTAACCTTCTGAATTCCGGGCGGGACTGCCGACGATAATAACAATAATGTTGCATCTCTGGCATTTCAGGGGCGTCGCTGTAGGTGTTGTCCCCTAACAGCATCAACACATCGGGGCGTTGCTCGCCAATTGTATTCCACGCGTATTCATTCGCCGGGACAAATCCCGCGCCGCCGCCGAATGCCACTCGGAACTTCGTTTCCTGATGCTTTTCTGCAAGCGTTCGAAACTTATAGACCCCTGGCAATTGCTTATCGCCCAACGTCAGTGTGTACTCGTAATCACGGTTTGCCAATAAACCATCGACGCGCACGACGGCCGTATAATCGGATGCAACCTGTGACTTATCGGTACCGTTAGCGACGCTGTTTGAATTACCACGTTCCCGAACCTCCACCTTAACCGAACACGCACTGGCAGTGCGTATCCAGATGGAAATACCAGTACCGGTGTTTCGGCCCAACATTGGTCCGTGTACCAGCGGTGAAACATCTGAAAAAAGTGCTTGAAAAGCTTTCATTTTCCGCAGTGGTTCGAGACCCCTCTTGGTACCACCTAAAAATCGAGAGCGAGGAATGCCGAGCTTCAGAGCTTTGTCTACCGACGCGACGGCGGCTTGCAATTGTCCGTCTGCGGCGTAAGCTACGGCCAACATATATTGCGATTCACCATCCTGAGGCACGATTGTCACAATTTCCCGCAACGCTACAATCGCTTGTTTTTCTTTACCATCGACGATCAGTTTCAGTAACTCTTGATGCACGCGTTTGTATTGCTTGAATTTGCGTTGGACTTTTTGCGCAGCAGCGTCATTTGGTTGCGGTTGCCGCAAGCGGGTATTAGCAAAGGCGGTGGCAAGCAGACCCAGCGTCACAAGTAAAGTTATCGAGATTCTGTTACGCATGAGTTTTTTCTCGGATTGATTTTTGACAATTGTTCATATCTTAACATCTTATTGGCGACCGTAGGAGGCGTAGCCGGCGAACCTTCTGCGGCTGAGGGTGCCGCTGCTATATGTTTTTTGGTAAATTGTTATGGACACGTAACCAACCAATAAAAGGACATGCAATTGAAATTCCTAGCCATTCTGATTATTTCGTTTTTCGTAATTTCAACCACCGGAGCCAAAGAACGCCCCAATGTGGTCATCATCTATGGTGATGACGTTGGCTATAGTGACGTTGGTGTGTATGGTTCAAAGCTAATCCCCACGCCCAACATTGATCGCCTTGCTAGCCAAGGATTGCGACTCACCGACGGACACTGCTCGGCAGCCACTTGCACACCGTCCAGATTTTCCATGCTAACCGGAATTCACGGTTTCCGGCGTAACGTTCGTATCCTCGCACCAAACGCCCCGATGACCATCAAACCAGACATGTATACGCTCCCTCAACTATTCAAAGACGCTGGTTATCGTACGGCTATCGTAGGGAAATGGCACCTCGGCATCGGTGACGGAGAAACCGCCGTCGACTGGAACGCTGACGTTAAAC
>JAYZBF010000059.1:0-12063 GCA_036338835.1 Planctomycetota bacterium | reverse complement strand
ACGACCAGAAGGTCAGCAAGGTCAACGACCTCAAGGACAACGACCAGAAGGTCAACAAGGTCAACGACCTCAAGGACAACGACCAGAAGGTCAACAAGGTCAACGACCTCAGTTCAATCCAGCGGACATCATCAAACGCATTAAAGAATCCGACAAGAACAAAGATGGCAAAATCACCAAAGACGAATTTCCAGAACAAATGCAGCGAATGTTCCCCCGCATCGATACAAACCAAGATGGTGCGATCGACCGTGAAGAACTAGCGGTTATGGAACAACGGATGGCTCAGCGCGGCCAAGGTGGGCAACGCCCTCAAGGACAACCTGGTCAACGTCCAGAAGGACAACCCGGTCAACGCCCGCAAGGTCAACCCGGTCAACGACCGCAAGGTCAACAAGGTCAAGGACGAGGGTTGCCTCCGCTGCCGGTCTTGCAAGCGCTGGACACAAACCAAGATGGCGAAATTTCCGGTGACGAAATAGCCAATGCTGTGAAAGCACTTAAGTCGCTTGATAAAGACGGCAATGGCAAACTGACCATGGAAGAACTCATGCCAGCTCGTGGTCAACGCGAAGGCGGTCAACCAGGCCAAGGCGGCCGCCCAGACGGATTTCGACCTGACAACAATGGTCGCCCGCCCGCTGCAGGTCAAGGAGGCGATCGACCTCAACGGCCCGCCCGCCCTGAATGATTTGTTTGATCTGTTTGATCTGATTGATCTGATTGATCATGAAGCAAATGCCTAACAAACACTAAGAAACTCCGCTGTGTTAAGCAGCGGAGTTTTCTTTTGGTATACTAAATCTATCACTTCTTTAATCTGCTCCAGTTCCACTACTAGGTTGTTGTACATTGCGAAATTGCTACATACTGGCACTGTTGTTAAGCCATTTAACATGTACATTTGGTGTCCTCTCGGAAAATCGGCTGCTTGCCAATTGCGAAGCTCAAACGCAACTCAATGAATTGTTAGATCAATACGCGGCCAACCGGCAGAGTCGTAAATTCGTAGAAAAATTTCTCGCTCTGGCGGCCGAGCAACCTAATACAACAGCTTCGCTCGATGCACTTAACTGGGTCATAAAACGTTTCGAATCGGGTAACTATGCTGATCGCGCTTTGGTTTTATTAGCAAAACATCACGCGGCAGCGGTCAAGCTAGATGAAGTCTTTATCTACATAGGGAATAATCCCTCGTTACAAGTTGGTATATTTTACCGTCAAGTGATCGCAGCCAACAAAAACCCAGCGATTCTTGGCAAAGCCCATTTTCGTTTGGGCATCTATCTCATGCGGCAGCTTGAAATTTCTCGAGAAGTCCAGGCGAAACCCGAGGCGCGGGAAAAGTATGATCTATTTTATGGCAAGGACTTAACCGCATATCTGCTTGCCATGAACCACGCACAGAATCGAAAAGAAGCTTTACAACATTTCGTCGTGATACAACAAAAATACGCATCTGTTAAGACCTTTCAAGGACAACTAGGACCGCTGGCTAATATCCAAGAGTTCAAACTGGCTCATTTGAGCGTTGGCGGAGTTGCTCCAGAAATCACAGGGAAAGATATATTTGGCAAGCCATTGAAGTTATCAGATTTCCGCGGCAAAATTGTGCTGCTGGATTTCTGGGGAGATTGGTGTGTTGCCTGTCGAACGCTATATTCCTTCAACCGTACGTTACACCAAAAGATGGAAGGCCGTCACTTCGCCCTAGTTGGAGTAAATAGCGATACCAACCGAGACCTCACTCGCCGGATTATGAAAATTCAACAAATCCAATGGAACAATTTTTGGGACGATGGTAGTCGCTTCGGAGAAATATCAACTCAGTGGGGCGTTAAGACATGGCCAGTTTTATATGTCATCGACGGTGACGGAATCATCCGACTTAAAAGCGTCGGTGGCCATAACCGTGCGGAAATCTTACGACTCATTGAAAAACTTACGGCCGAGCTTGAACAGAAACAATCTAAATCCACAAACGACAACCGCTAATAAAACAAGTTCCTACACATGAAAAACTATTTTTTTACGCTCGTCAGTACAGTGATATGTTTCAGCTTTGTAGCCGGACTCACCACAACGAGTGTCTGTGATGCAACTGAACCTGCTTGGGAGTCGTTGTTTAACGGCAAAAACCTCAAGGGTTGGAAAAACCCATTTGATTGGGGCCAGATTGCGGTGAACACGGACCAAGAAATTGTCTTACAAGGTGAACGCAAGTATTTTTTGGTATCTGACCGCAGATTCAAAGATTTTGAATTGGAAGTCGAACTCAATGTACCCGCCGGCGGAAATAGTGGCATTCAATTTCGATCACACTATCATCACAATCGACTGTGGGGATATCAGGCCGAGGTGGATACTTCTGATCGCCAATGGGCAGGCGGACTTTATGATGAGGGTCGACGTGGTTGGTTAGTACCACTCAAAGATAATCCAACAGCTCAGGCTGCCTTCAATAATAGTGCCTGGAACCACTATCGTATTCGGGCGGTCGGAGATCATATTCAGATTTGGGTAAACGGCATTGCGACGGTCGACACCCATGATGCAGTCACGTCCGAAGGTTACATCGCTCTGCAGCATCACGGCGAGAAGGGTTTAACCTACCGGTTCCGAAATGTTCGTGTCCGCGAAATCACGCCACCACCTGTGTTGAATCTAATCACATTTGGGTCGTGCTGTCGGCAAGAGCGTGAACAACCCATATGGGATACAATCGTCGCTCAGCAATCGCAGCTTTTCTTAATGATCGGCGATAATATCTATGGTGATTCAGAAGACATCGATATTTTACGAGCTAAATATGAAATACTTGGCAACAACTTAGGCTTTAAAAAACTCCGTGCCACAACACCGTTTTTAGCAACATGGGATGACCACGATTATGGAGTCAATGATGGGGGTGTCGAATTCCCTATCAAAAAAGCATCTCAACAGTTGTTCAATGATTTCTTCAATGTCCCCCAAGGTGCTGGTAGCCGACGGCATCAGGGTGTTTACGATTCACATTTCTTTGGACCCATGGGAAAACGAGTGCAAATTATTCTGTTGGATACTCGGTATCATCGTACGCCGCTGCTTAAGTGGCCCAAGGATAAACGAAAAACTCCTGGGCCCTACGCACCTAACTCAGACCCAGCAGCTACTATCCTCGGAGCGGAACAATGGAGATGGCTCGAGCAACAAATGCTTGTGCCTGCGGAAATTAGAATTATTGCTTCAAGCATCCAATTTTTGCCCGCCGAGCATGGTTGGGAAATGTGGGAAAACTACCCACATGACCGTAATAGGTTACTCGATCTCATTAGCTCAAGCGGGGGACGATCGATCGTCATCAGTGGTGACCGTCATATTGCAGAAATTTCCAAAATCACAATCGGCGATCGACAATTTGACATCTATGACATCACATCCTCCAGCCTTAATGTACCTAGTGGTGGTGGAAACGCCGGAGAACCTAATCGTTATCGTACGTCCGATGACAATTATCCCCACGTTAACTTTGGATCGATCAAAATCAATTGGGACAAAAAAGATCCTGAAATCGAGTTGAAAATTCACAACCTACAAGGTCAAGCCGTATTCCAAAATCAATTTCGTCTGTCCAACCTCACCGCTAAATGAGCAGTCGAGTGGGCTCAACTAACAATTTCACGAACAACTTGGCCATGTACATCAGTGAGACGAAACCGGCGACCTTGATATCGATACGTAAGCTGTTCATGGTCAATACCCAATTGGTACAGCAATGTCGCATGAAAATCATGAACGTGCATTGGGTTTTCATGAATATTGTAGCCTAATGGTCCGGTTTCCCCGTAGGTAACTCCACCCTTATACCCACCGCCAGCCATCCACAGTGAAAAACACCGGGGGTGATGATCACGACCGAAATTATTACCGTTCAATTTTCCTTGGCAATAATTAGTACGACCAAATTCTCCTCCCCAAATAACAATCGTATCTTCCAACAAGCCGCGTTGTTTTAAATCCATCACGAGCGCTGCTGAAGCTTGATCGGTCTCTTTCGCTTGACCTCGCAGTCCTCCCACTAAACCCCCATGTTGGTCCCAACCTGGATGATAGAGTTGAATAAACCGCACACCCCGCTCCGCTAATCTCCTCGCTAGCAAACAATTTGCTGCAAATGAGCCTGGTTGGCGAGCAGCATCGCCGTACAGCTTAAAGATATGTTCGGGTTCGTCAGCAACATTTGTGACATCTGGAATCGAAGACTGCATCCGAAATGCAAGTTCATATTGCGCGATACGATCTTCCAATTTAGGATCCGCTGCTTCGGCAAGTTTCAGTTCATGTAATTCCCACAGTCGATCCAACATCAATCGCCTACCAGTGGAATCTAATCCTTGAGGGTTACTCAAGTACAACACGGGATCTTTACCGCTACGAAAACGAGTCCCTTGATATTTAGAAGGCAAAAATCCGCTACCCCACAGGCGTGTGATAAGAGGTTGTCCACCTTTGTTCTTCGTCACTAAAACGACAAAGGAAGGTAGGTTTTCATTTTCCGTGCCCAGTCCGTAATCTAACCAAGCCCCCATACTAGGTCTCCCAGGAAACTGAGAGCCGGTTTGCATGTGCGTCACTGCAGGGCCATGGTTAATCGCTTCGGTATGCATCGATCGCACGAGACACAATTCATCTGAGATTTTTGCTATCTGTGGCAATAATTCACTCATCCATTGACCACTTTCACCATGTTGAGAGAACTTAAACGGTGATTTTACCATTGGCAAAGAAGCTTGATTGCCACTCATCGATGTTAACCTTTGTCCCTTGCGAATATCGCTCGGTAGTTGTTCGCCATGAACCTTTTCCAGTTCCGGTTTGTAATCAAAAAGATCGATCTGCGAGGGACCACCGCTCTGAAACAAATATATAATACGTTTTGCCTGAGGCACTCTTTCTAATTTGTAATGCCCTTTCTCCTGGGCAGTGGCAGCGTTGGGAGTCGCCAGCAATTGGCTCAAAGCAATCGAACCTAGCCCCATTCCGAACTGCTGTAACATTTCCCGACGGCCCATACTGCCGGGATAATCGTAGCCGGTACATTGTCGAGTCTCGGTTTGAGACGGTGAATTGAGTTTTGAATTGGAGTCTGACATCGTTTGTTTGTGCCTTTTACATAACATGATGGTTTTACATCTGCTAACGTCGAATCGTACACTCGTCGAAATTGATTAACAGGTTAACGACCATTCCCATCGCTGCAACTTGCGCGGCGGGTAATGTTTCGTCGACCGGCGCATCTCCGGTTTTCAGAAACTGAGCGACTTGCTCTGGTCGTGTTGTAAAATAGTCAAATTGCTGCTGATACGCTTTCCACAAAACAGTAGATTCTCGATCACTCGGAAAACGACTAGTAAATCTACGGAATAATTCACTGATCGCTGCTGGATGGTCATCACCATGTTTCTTGACCATCGCTTGCCCCACAACCCGAGCTGCTTCAATCAACTGCGGGTCGTTGAGTAACACAATCGCGTGCAACGGGGAAGTTGTGCGTTCACGTTTGACACTACAAACTTCCCTCTTTGAGGCATCAAGAGTCATCATAACTGGTGCTGGACCAGTACGTTTCCAATAGGTATACAGACTACGACGGTACAACGAATCGCCCTTGCCGCGACTAACTGCCTTAAATGACTCGGCAACTTCATACGGTTTTACTGAAGGCCCACCCGTTTTATCAACCAGCAACCCACTGACTGACAACACATTATCTCGTAGCATCTCAGCTGAAAACTGAAAGCGATTCGCATGCGTAAGCAGTCTGTTTTCTGGATCGAGTGCCGCGATCTCAGCTGAAACGAACGAACTTTGACGGTAAGTCGCTGACATTACAATTTGACGAATGAGTGATTTCGTATCCCAATTGGATTCCATAAACGTAGCAGCGAGCCAATTTAATAACTGGGGATGCGTCGGCGTTTCCCCTTGACTACCAAAATCTTCTGGGGTGCGGACAAGGCCCTGACCAAGCAGCATCTGCCAAATACGATTCACGGCTACCCGTGAGGCCAAAGGGTGACTGGGGTCGGTTAACCAGCGTGCCAATGTCAAACGGCTCGCAGTTGTATCCGCTTTATTAGCGAAAGGGGTTGAACGGGGAAACACATCAGGTGTGTTCGGCACGACAACATCCAACGGATCATCATAAACTCCGCGATTAAGCACAAACGTTGGCCGACGTTGTTGCATTTCCTGCATCACCATAATTTCTTGAAAGCTGTTTTGCAACTTGTTGTGTGCCTCACGGGCTTGCTTCAATACAGCCTGCTGTTGGGACCAGGGTTCATGGTACAGCGACAAAAACATGTCGAGCAAATCAGCGCGAGTAGTTTTGTCGAGATCGCTGCTGGGAAGTTTCAATGCGATGGGCTGCAATTCATTTGAAAATAACATTTTTATTTCTATTGGCGTTACTGCCCGCTGGAATACACGGAACTCGTCAACAGCACCACCACTGAATCCCAAATCGCGAAACCGTTCTCCAATAGCGATATTATCGCCGCCACTACCAGTAATGTTTTTAACTAAATGATCGCGTACAACGTACGTCTTTGCTAACTCGCCATCCACAAACAGTTGCAATCCCGCAGCGCGACTTGAGCCATCATAGACCATCGTTACATGAATCCATTTATCAATAGGTAATTCTTTCGTAGTTCGCACACAAATTGCATTACCTGGCCAAAAATGAATCAAAGACGCACTCAATTCACCTTCTTCAATCAACAACTGATATCCACGACTTGCGGAATCAGTACAGGCCCGTGACCGATGGAACACGACGGCACGCTCTTTACGATCCGGAGTTTTCATCCAAAGCGAGATAGAAAAGGGGGTGCTACGAGTAAAGTTGCCGACGGAGAGATTCACAGCATCGTCTCCGGTCAATTGAATCGCTTGGCCCACTTTGCCCTGAACAGATTTGTTCGCTCCTGCTGTTGTGTCCTCAAATTTCAAATGCTCCACTTCACCTAACGCAGTGCTCAATTCTCCTGCATCATTAAATTTGGGGCGATTTTGTAACCACGAATCAAATGCCGCGGTGGCGGATTTTCCGATCGCAGCCAATTGTTCTTGTTCCGCTTGGACTTGTGTAACTAAGGCACCAAGCTGTGTCTTTTGATCCGCAGAAGTGATCGCTAAAGTCGGTGTCGGTACGGAGGAAGTAAAATAAGAATACAGGCCGGCTTCGTCGATGTTATTAAAATAAGCATACAGTTGATAGTACTCTGCCTGTGAGAAGGGATCATATTTGTGGTCATGACAGCGACAACATTCAAATGTTAATCCCAAAAATGCGGTGGCAAAGGTATGTGTGCGATCCGCAACATATTCCACGCGAAACTCCTCCGGTGTGCTACCACCTTCTACTTTTTGCGAATGCAGCCGGTTAAACGTGGTGGCTAGCCGCTGATCATCCGTTGCTTCAGGTAACAAATCACCAGCGATTTGCTGCGTAATGAATCGATCATAGGGGAGATTGCTGTTGTAAGCATTAATGACCCAATCCCGCCACCGCCAAACTTGCCGGTCACGGTCAACTTGGTATCCGTAAGTATCGCTATAGCGGGCAACATCCATCCAAATCGCTGCCATCCGTTCGCCGTAATGATCACTTTTTAAGAGATCATCGACAATAGCCGCATAGGTTGTCTCGTTGGGAGACGCTAAATAGCGATCTAACATCTCAAAAGAAGGTGGTAATCCAGTTAAATCAAATGCGACTCGGCGAATGAGAGTCTCGGCATTCGCTTGCCTAGCTGGAGATTGCTTGCCTTGTCTCAGACGTTGTAAAACAAAACGGTCGATTTCATTGCGAACCCAAGTCGACTTGCCTACTCGAGGAAGGTCTGGTTTGACCACTCTTTCAAAAGACCAATGATTACTCCATCTGGCCCCCTGAGAAATCCATTGTTTAATGATTTCAATTTCAGCAGGACTCAAACTGAGCTTTGAATCCTGCGGGGGCATCTTTAGCTCCGCATCTGTTGCCGATATTCGCAAAAACAACTCACTGCGGTGAGGCTTGCCGGCAATAATTATTTTACCGCCACTGGAGCTTAAAGCAGCAAACGCTTCGTCCCGCAAATCTAACCGCAAATCGGCCTGGCGAGATTGAGCGTCTGGACCGTGACAGGTGTAACAACGATCCGACAGAATCGGTTTTATATCTCGCGTAAAATCGACTTGATTCGGTTTCTCTGCCATCACGGCGGACGAAACTGCAAAGTTTATCAATAACAGAAGGTATTGCAAGATTCTCATAGCTAATGAATGTCAACTATTAATCGGAGGGAGAAGACAGACGTTACTTCTTAGGACAAAACACAATTGTACCACGCCCAAGGTTCTTAGGCGATGCAGAAGTATTGAGAGATACATCGCGACTACCTTACCTATGAGCGCAGTAAAAAAGCCCGCTGCCAATTAAGACAACGGGCTTTTTAAAATGTTAAACCAAATTTGGCTTAGCCTTCGCCATCGCCTTCGGCTGGAGCTTCTTCGTCTGGAGCTTCTTCGGATCCTTCGCCCGGATCTTCCATATCGCCCATTTCAGCTTCCATTTGCTCACCTGTTTCCATTGGATCAGGTCCGCCAGCTGGTACTTCGGTTGCTGTATCACATCCTGCAATACTGATAAATCCTGCTAGCATGAATGCAGCAATAATCTTTGTAATCTTCATGTTATTTCCTCAAGTAAAAAAAATGGTTTAAACCATCAACGAATGGGTTTCTGTCTTAATGCAGACCCAATCCGCCTAAGAATTATTCCCAAAAAATATCTACTACTAATTAAAACAAGTTTTTGCAATTCTTAACAGCCAGTTTTACAAAAAAAACCCCCATTTTGAGATTCAACCATTGGCATACTACAAAAGCCGAAATGACCTTATTCTCTAGCATATGTAGGAATTCTGAGTAAACTCGCAAAGAGTTATGAGACAAAAAATAGTAATTCAAATTGTGTAATTTATCGTCCCTATTGCACTTCAATCATCTCAATGCGAAAGAATAATGTCGCATTGGGTGGGATCGAGGGCGGGTTGCCTTTAGCACCATAACCAAGGTCTGGAGGAATTTCTAATTCAATCATTGCTCCAACCGAACACATTTGACACCCTTCGGCAAAACCAGTAACGAGTCGGTCAAGTCTCATAAGGCTAGCAAATCCAATCGCATAGCTCGTATCAAAAATATCCTTATTACCATTCTCATCGAGAATCCACCCTTGATAATGCACGAAGAATTCATCGATTCCTGTAGGTCGGGGACCACTGGCCTCTCTGAGGATACGCCACTTTAATCCACTTTCCGTCTCGACAAAGGGTTGTTCGAGTGCACCTTCATCTATCTTTTGTGGATCCCATTTAGGAGCCCGTGTACAACCGGCGACGAGGGCAAGGACCAAAAATAGAGACGTAGCGATAAAGGCAGCGGCGCGGTTCTTAGAAATGTTCATAGATGAATAGCGATGTGGTCGCAAAACGGTGATTGGTTATGTGAATGCTCAAGAGCTAACATACGCAATGGTACGTCAGACCGCTAGTTTTGTTCAATACAATATAGATCGGTAATGGAGCGAATATAAAGCGAATTGCCAACAACCGCTGGTGATGCGTGAAATCCCGACGCAAACTTTCCGCTACTAATTTTTTTGAATTCCGGGCTACACCGTAATACGACGCAGCCACCTTCGACGGCGAAGCAATACATATTTCCATTTGCAAAAATCGGCGAAGCGCGAAATTCACCCGTGCCCGCTCGCATTTGCCAAACCAAGTTCCCAGTCTTCGCTTCGAGGCAGGTGGCCACACCAGCATCATTCATCATGTAGAGATGATCTTTTATTAAAAGCTGTGACGCGCGTTTTGGAACTGCTTTTGAAAACTCCCAAGCAATATGTGTTGCAGTAACGTCTCCTGCACCGCCCGGTCGCACCGCCACCATCGCGCGAGCTCCATCACCCGCTGAAATATACAACAAGCCATGTCCAAACAACGGTCGCGCAGCTGCGTTCATGCCACCATGTTTCACTCGCCATAAAACAGCACCTGACGCTGTGTCATATGAAATTGTTTCAGTTGCACTGGGCGAAATCGCTTGTCGCTTACCTGCCACCTCTATTATTGTTGGTGTGCTATAGGCTTTTTTCCGGTCACCGTTATCTGTACCGTAATCAATATTACGGTCGGTTTTCCAAATCGTTTTGCCTGTTTGTTTATCCAACGCGACTACAAATTGAACATCAAATCCGTCGTAGGAAATAATTATGCGATCGCCGTCGATCACCGGAGATGCTGCTGGTCCTCGCCAATGATTACATTGAAAATCCCGTCGCTCCCACTTTTTCTTACCAGTTACAGTATCAATAGCCGCTGTGCCATAGCTACCAAAATGAACATACAGTGTGCCCTCTTCAATCGCTGGAGTGGGTGAGGCGTAGCTGTTTGTTGGGTGACGAAAGCGGATGTCGTCTATAGCATTTTCAAACACAACGATGTCATGCAGCGTTTTTCCAGAGCGGCGATCAATACAAAGCGCTGACATCTTAACACCGTCTTCAGTAGCAGTGGTTAACCATAACTGATCTTTCCAAATTACTGGCGAAGACCATCCGCGACCGGAAATTGGAACTTTCCACTTTACATTTACACCTTCGCTAATCTCCAAAGGTAGTTGAGCATCGTCGGCACGACCATCTCCTGTGTCACCTCGAAAATGAGACCACGTTTCATCTGCGTGAATAAACGATGCCCAAAGCACAAAACAAACACAAAGCAAGCTACGAAATAACATAATAAAATACCCAAGACATGAATAGAAAGCGTTAAATCATAGTATAGCAGATTATGAAACCGCCATTCGTGGTTGTATCTGCAAGAACAAAAAACAAATGGCCGGACCAAACCCCTACTGATATCTAATTAAGCTTGGTTTTAATCCGCAAAGAAACTACGGCTCTTGCTGAATTTCGGATTTTGTCATGTTACGGACAACAAGCAATACTTCGCAAACCAAATCCGCACCGAGAATCGGTTTGTTCGAAGGCTTTGGTTGCGGTAATTCACCACGTTTAACGCCGCCAGGAAAAGAAGGTTCTTTAAACTCAAATTCGATTGCACTCGTTGCCGCTCGCGGATTAGCTAAGAATACGAGAGTCGTCATGAGTTGACCGGCTTTACCTTGCCACTGTTTCAGTCGCTCTTGATATGCAGCTTTGGCTGTTTGATTTGGTTTTTCAACCGGAGTTGATGCCCATTGAGCATTCACGGCATCGTGCAATAGATCGAAAGTCCTCATGTCCTTAGGTAACATTGCCAGATTAAATCGATACTTAGCAATGTCTTTGTGCCGTGAATGTATATCCAACCTTGTTTGGTCAACTTGCATCCCCGTACAAACCATGTAAATCAAATCTACTTGTCCGGCTATCTCTGGTTGTTCTTGTCCCGCCATTGGCTTTTTAATGACACCGTCAAGATAACGCGTTCCAAGCAATTGAGCTTCCAATGCTGGTGGAACTTCGAGTCCATCATCATAAACAATCCCATTTTTCATCAAGATGTCTTTAACGACTCCGTTTTGGATACCGTCAGGGGTTACACCAATTTCAATGACAAACAACAATTTTCCCATTAACAGCGATTCCATCCCAACCATATTTTTTATGTCTTTAAGACTAGGGTTATTGGTCGAACCAACAACTGCATTTTTGTCTGGCTGGTCGAGAATGTTGGGTTTGTCAGGAGTACCTGGTTTCTCAGGGTCGACGACAACCACTGGATTCTGGTTATCCGGGACGACCATTCCAGGATCCACGATCCGCGGATCCACAACATCAACTTCTCCGTTATTATTATCGGAGTCGCCAACAAGTTCTGAGCCGTTTAAAGGATCTTCACCATTGGGTGTGTTTGGGGCAATTTGATTTACCAAAGGTTCATTATTGATTGCTGGATCGGTCGGCCATAACGTAAATACTAGAAATAAACTTGCCGCTAATACAGACAGCCCAACCCAAAT
>JAYZBF010000058.1:0-6372 GCA_036338835.1 Planctomycetota bacterium | reverse complement strand
AGACACGGTTGGGCGTGATTAACTTTCAAGCACTTGCTTCCCCCGAAACGCAACTTGACATCAGTGATTCGCCGGGCGTCATCGGGCGACTCGACCAAGCTGTCCAAATTGACTCTGCCTATAGCAATCTACTAACCGTCCTCTTGTCTAATACGTGGATTGTCAATGATCTCACCACAGCACACTCATTAGCAAGACGATATCCTGGACGCTTGCGTCTAATAACGCCTCAAGCCGAGTTGCTGGATTACAACGGGGCTGTTTGTGTAGGACCGCCGGACAATTGTACGGGATTAGTTTCACGACGCATGGAACTCCGAGGATTGCAGCAAGACATTTATGTCTTAACAGCGCAAACAAGTGATCACCGAGCGGAGCTAACACGGATCGAAAACAATCAATCCGAATTGAATACGAAGCTCGATGAAACAGTCGCTCAACTCAACTCCGACCGTCAAGCCATCCTAAAACACCATATCACCTCGGATGGCTATGAGGCACAACTAGCACAACTAGCCGATGAAGGGTCCGAGCTTGACGGACAACGGCGTGCCTTGCGAGCCCAACAACAGATCAATAAATCCTCGTTAAACCACCAACACGCGAGCCTCGAAGAATTACAAACGACGCACACCCAACACATCGAGGCGGTCCAAGAATTCCAGCAGACGGCGAAGAGACTAGATAAAGAACACCAAACGACCCTCAATAGCATCACCAATCTGCGCGTCACACTAGGAAAAACTGAGCAGCAATGCACTGCCCTACAGACACAGCTTGATCAATATGCCCTTGACCACGAAGAGCGGATAGCAGCTTGTCACGAACAAACTGAATTACTACGCAACGCCACGTCAAACGCCACGCAAAGTAGGATGCAAATTTTAAGCGGTACTTCGGCGTTAGCCGAACTTTACCTGGCAAAGGACACACACCGCTCACGGAGCCAAGAACTGCGTGAACAGGTTGCCGAGTGTGAACAACAACGGCGACAAATCACAAACTCACTCGCCTCGACACAAGCGGCCATGGAGCAAATCACTAAGGACAAGCACGAACGTGAGCTTAATAGCCGTGAATTACGACTAGAACGCAATGCACTGCAGGATCGCTTGAGAGAAGACTACGGCATTGAGATTGCTAATTTACACGTCGAGCATGAAACCGAAGCCGAAATAGAACAACGAGAACAAGTCTAAGAAGAAATAACGACACTAAGAACAAAAATCAACAATATTGGCGCTGTGAACATGGAAGCCCTCGGTGAACTCAATGACCTAGAATCAAGGTTTGACGTTCTGTCGGCGCAATTCAACGATCTTACAAATGCCAAAGAAACGCTCGAAAGAATAATACATCGCATCAATGCCGATAGTCGCCGATTGTTCCTTGAAACGCTGGAACAAATCCGAATTAACTTCCAAGTATTATATCGGCAAGCGTTTGGCGGTGGCCAAGCAGATATTGTCCTTGAGGAAGGTGTCGATGTACTCGAGGCTGGAGTAGAAATTATAACTTCGCCGCCAGGCAAACCGTTGATTAACATTTCATTGTTAAGCGGTGGAGAAAAAGCACTGACCGCAGTCTCGCTGCTGCTAGCAATATTCCAATTTCGCCCGAGCCCGTTTTGTATATTGGACGAAGTCGATGCGCCGTTTGATGAAGCCAACATTGGGCGTTTTATTAAAGTACTGAAAGGGTTCCTCGATTGGTCGCGGTTCATCATTGTCACCCATTCCAAGAAAACAATGACCGCCGCGGATACACTCTTTGGAGTAACCATGCAGGAGTCTGGGGTCAGCAAACAAGTCTCTGTTCGCTTTGAAGATGTTGCTGAGGACGGTAGCATTACCGCGGATCATCCAAATGTCCCCAAAGCGGCATAAAAAAGCGAATGGACAATACGGTGACAAAAGGCCGGATATTTCAATAAGTTGTACTAATACATGCGCATTTTATTGAGGTTAAGCGCATAATATGGCAACTTAGAAAAGACATCCCACTAGGTTGGCCTATTTTCCGCCGCATACTTACAAGGCATGGAATTTTCGGAGTGAACATATGAGATGCCCATTTTGTCAACAGGATGACGACCGCGTACTAGATTCACGCTCTAGTACGGATGGATATTCTATACGACGCAGACGTGAATGTCTCAATTGTGAGCGTCGCTATACAACCTACGAACGTTTGGAAGAGCTCTCAATTCGCGTGATCAAGAAGGACGGCATTCGCGAACCGTTTTGCCGCGACAAGATTCGACAGGGCGTTGTTAAGGCATGCTGGAAGCGCCCGGTGAGTACTGAAGACATCGAATCGCTGATTTCAGAAATTGAAAGCGAAATCTACACCCAAAGCAACAACGAGATTAGTGCTTCTAAGATTGGTGAGATCGTGATGATTGCCTTAGGCAACTTCGATCAGGTCGCATTCGTGCGTTTTGCTAGCGTGTACCGTGAGTTCAAGGATGTACGGGATTTTGTCGACGAACTACAACCGATTCTTGATCGATCGTAGCAAGAGTTCGGATCCGTTTAGAGTTTATTCACGCCCTTCGGAATTGAAGGGGCCAGATTTTCCTCCGGTCTTCTCGACAAGCTCAATCGGCCCAATCGTCATCTCTCGATCCATCGCCTTACACATGTCATAAATTGTCAACCCAGCAATACTCACGGCCGTCAACGCTTCCATTTCTACGCCCGTCTTGCCTGTCACTTTGACCGTCGCAACTATTTGCAAGCGTTCGTCGTCCAGTTGTTCAAAATCAACGTTGATAGAGCTCAGCGTTAAGGGGTGGCACAGAGGGATCAGCAGGGACGTTTGCTTGGCGCCCATGATCCCAGCTAGACGTGCAACTCCGAGCACGTCGCCCTTACCTACTTCGCCCGCCACAATACGCTGCATTGTCTGTTGGGCCATCGTGACAATTCCTTGGGCTCGAGCCATCCTCTGGCTTGGATCTTTCCCACCAACGTCCACCATTTGTGCACGTCCTTGATCATCGAAATGGTTGAGTTCGTTCATCGGTTTTGCCAACTCTCATCGGTAACACTAAGCACGCATTAATACGCTATCGCCAATCGACATCTTATTCTAATCCGCTGGGGTTTCCCAGCGATAAACAAAAAGCGTGGTGCAGATATTAATCCACACCACGCTAGTAACTCTTTTCGCGTGAAACTGTTATCAGACGAGTTCTTTACGAGCACCGATTAAGGTACGTAGTCGTTCAGCAAGCAAGCTTGCGTCGAACGGCTTCTTAAAGGTTTCGTTAATAGCAGAACGATCGAAGCTCATTGGGCTTCCAACATCCGGTAGCAGAGCGATTAGAATCGTTTCAGCGAACTCTGGGTTCCTGCGCAGATTCTGGCAGATTTGCAGAGATTCAACCTTACCGATTGAAAAATCGACAATGATACAATCTGGATGAAAGCTTTCCGCTTGAATTCCGGCTTCGAATCCACTAGCAGCAACCGCTACTTTAAAGGATCTTTCCGTCGGTAATTCCCGCTTCAGATTTTCGATCAATACTTGGTCTTGCGCGACAATTAACACCTTGGCCATCGCTTCATCCTCAAGATCACCCAAAGGCATACCATGCTCTTTAAGGAACTTAATCAGCGAATCGCGAGGGATTCGACGATCCTGCGATCCAGGGATGCGATATCCCTGAAGTCGTCCAGAATCAAACCATTTGCTAACAGTACGCGGTGCGACTTTACAGATCTTTGCGACCTGTCCAGTGGTGAAGACCTTCATTATAGGCACTCCAATTCTCTCTCGATGACTTTCTTGATAGATACACGTTGTGCATCTGTACCCCAAACCTTTGGATACCATGATCCGCGTTTTATTGTGTGGGGGCAATAAAACAAAAGGCTTTTGGGAAGGGGCTTTTGTAACTCGCTTCCTATCGAAACAACCATCTCCATCTGGCTGCTTCAACTAATTTTTCATTTCATTTCTTGGAAGAATTACACCTCGGTCATGCAAATCATGCTTGGACCACAGTGACGACTCATCCGTTGAACTAAAATGGAGTACTTCGGCGAAAGTACCGTTGTCGGGGAGAATCCGAAAAGAAAATGACCGAGACGGGTCACAGTCAACGTTCATATCTTACTAGCTCAACATCACGTAAATGATGGTTTGCTTGAAGATCCCCCCCTGGATGGTTATTTTTTCATTCTCGTCGCGATAACGAATATCTTGAAGAGGTGAATAAATCAACCTTCCTGTTCATACTTCGATTATTCCGAGGGTAATACTTTAACCAGTTCTATAAACGAAACGGACTTGTTGGATGATTCGTGTCGTCACGATTACGCGTTGCTGTAACGAACATCCCAATAGATAGGCTAAAACCGCTTATAATCGTTAAAAAAGAGGTTCTTATAAGGGCGGAGATTCTGAAAACTTTGAGTAGATAAACTCGCAAAGAAAAAACTATTGCGCAGAGCGGGTAGTCTCGGAAATTGTGTTAAACAGGGTCGAGTTTAACGATAAGCTATCGTTTGACCTGTGACCAATCCTTACGTTGTCGTGAGCTAACAATCCCCATGATCTTGCGGTACTTAGCGATTGTACGGCGAGCGACAGACAAACCGGATGCCTTAAGATGTTTTACCAACTCATCATCGCTCAGCGGACTTGCTTTATCTTCTTGGTCAATCAACTCTTGTAATTTTCGTCGAATTTTGTCCCAGGCGACATTTTCGCCATCATCCTGCCTCGTACCGCCCACAAAGAACCCACGCAACGCGAAAATACCTCGTGGCGTCTGTAACCACTTATTGTCGACTGCCCGACTCACGGTAGTCACGTGGACCTTTACCCGATCCGCAATCTGCTGCATCTTCAGCGGCACGATTGATGCGGGGCCGTCCTCGAGAAACTTGACCTGATGGTCCACAATCGCTTGCGTGACTTTCAGCATGGTACTACGTCGTTGGGTAATCGCATCGATCAACCATTGGGCAGCATTTAATTTCCGCCGTACAAATTCTTTTTCCTCGGCAGTCGCCGCTGGATTGGACAAGCGTTTGCGATAATAGTCGCTGATATACAACTGCGGGATATCCCATTCGTCAGCCTTAACTTTGTAGCTACCGTCTTCTTGTCGCTGCACTGACAAATCCGGTCTTACGACTTGGACATTACGGTGCACGAAGGAACTTGCCGGTTTCGGATTCAACTGCTTGAGTTCTTCCCAAACCATTTGTATTTCCTCAATACACAAACCCGTTTCTTTTTCGATAAGTGGCAGTCGATTGTGTTGCAAGTCCTCTAAATGGTTAGTAATCAATACGTGCAATTCTCGGTAATCAGGATGGTCTTTTGACAACTGCAACAACAAGCATTCTTTAAGATCACGCGCTCCCACTCCGACAGGGTCCAACGACTGTACAATTTGAAGTGCTTCATCTGCAACGGGCAACATATCCTGAGCTTTGTGCTTAGGAATCAATTCCGCCACCGACGACTTCAGATACCCTCCATCGTCAGCGTCCAAGCTCGAAACAATGCGTTCGGCCAACTCAAAAACCGGTGTTTCCAACTCAAGCTCGCCTAACTGCACCATCAGATGATCGTAGAGCGTATTGGAGCGAGCAGAGACATTCGCCATCGTATCATGATGGTGTTTGGAAAATTCCTGTATTCGATTAGACGACATCCGCGGGCGTTCATCAAAATGATCTGGGATATCGCCGCTCAGATTATCTAGTCGTTCAAAATCCTCAACGTTGTTTGAATCTTCCTCGACCACCAGTTCACGGTTCTCGTCGGATTCATCAGTCTCGGAGCCCTCACTGTCAGGTAGCAATGGATCCCCGTCATCAATTTCTAACAGCGGATTTTCCGTCATCTCTTGATCGATGCGATCCTGCAAATCTAGCAGCGGAAGCTGCAGAATCTCCATGGACTGGATCATCCGCGGAGCCAATTTTTGGATCTGCTTTTGCGATGTTTGTAGATTGAAGGAAAGTCTCATTTTTACGCCTGCATATAACCCGTGGTTTTCTGAACCAAAGGGTATTACTAATACTTCTGCCTGCCCGACATCGCGTCTGCCAAAATTTCTTTATTAGTGAACTCGAGGATACTACCGGTTGTTATTCCGCGCGCGAGCCGAGTGATTTCCACGTCGCATTCGCCTAGCAAATTTGTGATGTGCAAAGCAGTGCCATCCCCTTCCACCGTCGGGTTGGTCGCCATGATTATCTCTTTAATTTCACTATTACGAACTCGATCAACCAAGGTGTTAATCGTCAACTGTTCGGGACCAATTCCTTCCAGCGGAGCAATTCGTCCAAGCAGTACGTGATACAAACCATTATAGACGCCGGCGTCTTCGAGAGACATCAGATCGCG
>JAYZBF010000057.1:0-8358 GCA_036338835.1 Planctomycetota bacterium | reverse complement strand
TGTTTGGCATCGACTTGATTGTCCGATACTTTTAAGTCAACAGGCTCCACCGACCATTTTGCAGTTTGACCAAGGTCCTGAGCAAACTGCCTCAGTGAGTTAGGACTGCCAAAATCGCCTTGACCATCCTTTGTGGCGATGAGATTAAACGGTGTTAAATTTGGTGTGCCGATAAGTTCAATGGCGCGTGCCATTTCAGCCTGAACCATGGGGAGAGTTGGCGAAGCCAACTGTGCTGGAGCCCCACCACCGCCGGCTAATTCCAATTCCGGACCAGCGGCAGCTTCGACGACTAGTTTTCGCGGTGCAATGAGTGTTGCCAATTCAGCATCGCCAAACTGGTCGAGCAGGGCATATACATTACGGGAAATTGGCTCAGACCACATGGTTTGCCGCGAATTAAAATACCCGCTTACGCAGGCCACATCGATACGTTCGTCGAGGGCGGCACTGTACAGCGATAACAAACCTCCTTCACCCCAGCCAATGACTCCAATGCTCGCGTCATCGTTGTTTCTGGAACTACACCAATCTACCAACGCCAGTATTTTTTGGACTTCATAGCCGATTAAATGCCGCCCGAGGATGAAAGAGCTGCGATACAAAAATTCGCGGCTTGTCATCTTAGCGCGGCCATTTCGTGCGGCATACTCACGGCTGATCAATGTGGGCACTAAAACCGTAAAGCCATTTTCGGCAAGATGTCGCGCGTATTGTTGTGAAATATCGAGCCCTGGAGCGAGTCCAGCAATCATTTCCGGAGTGTGATCCGCATCGGGAACAGCGATCACATATTTGCCATTTGGTTTTGTTGGTTTTAGCAATAATCCGACACCATGGATGTTGCGGATGACGGGCCAGCGAATTTTGATGGCTTCGAAGGCAACGCTCCTTCCTTGCACTGGTCCATCCATTGTACCGCCAATGACTTCTAGATCATCAAAGGCAATGCGGGCATCGACGACGCCGGTGATCTCCGCAAGTCGTGCGCGATTGGGTGCAACGGATTTACTGTAAGCGGCTGCCGATGACGTGTCGCGATTCCAATGTCTACTGCGGGCTGTAACCGAGTGTTCGAGTTGCTTTAATAAAAACCGGTCTACGCCATCCACTAAGTGCGATGCGATATCGCCTTCGAGCTTTAACGCCTCCGAGTTGGGAAGAGGTTGCGCGATGGTTATTGTTGGTATTGCGGCTAACAGGACTGCAAGTATTAATAAGAAACGGCGCATAGGTTATTCCTGATTTGAAACATGGAAAAAACAATGATTGGCGGGCTACACTACATTTGATTTTAAGGTGTTGGAGACCAACAAGCAATACGCTTGCCAGATGTTTAACGCGATTATTTGAAACGACTACACGTGATCGACGTGACGGATTGTATCTAAGTGGTTTATCAGCACTTCCCCAGAAGTAGTATTGTCGTCGCTTGGCGCAAGTGTTTTGACCATTGCAATTTCGGTTTTGCGGTCAACGTAATAATACCAATCCAGGTCCTCTGCCGGATCAGTCAACTTGGGAAACCAGCCGACAATTTCAGCGATTTGCTGCTTGTTGCAGTAGTGACTTAATGTTGCGAGACAGCGTCGAAGTTGCTCGGCGGTGGGATTCTGTAGCGCGAAATCCTTGAGTACGGTATTCCCTTGAGAAGTTTGTAGTAATACATAACCGACTGTTTCACTGGTGTCATTACATAGCCAAAACCACTGGTCATCTTTATGTTGCTGGACAAGGTGGTCCCAATGATCGTCGTTACGATGAACAAAAAAAGGCTTTCCCTGAAAGTGCTGTTGATAAATATTAGAAAGTGTTTGGAGGTGTTGGGTGGAATCAAATGGCCGTAACTTGAAACAGTCGCTTTCCGTAACGGACGTGTTCGATTTGATACAGATGTTTGGAGCCGTGCTGATTTGATAACCTAGCCGCTCATAGTAGCTAGGAGCGATGTCCGAGAACAGCAAGCTCCATTTAACGCCTGCCTGTTGCTCCGCGTTTTCTACAAACTCAAATAACTGGGGCACAAAACCTTGTCCACGATCTTCTGGTCGAGTGTGAACGCACCCGATAAAGATTGCCCGTTCAATGGAATCAGCAAGGCCAAGTTCGAAGGGAAAGGCGCCAAGTGAGCATGCCACTGTACCGTCAACACAACCAACGTACCAAGTAGCGCGTTGATGATGACGCGAAGCTAATCGCTGTTTGACGAATTCGTCAATTTGGGAATCACCACCCCAAAATTCATGGACATTGCGGAATGCCGCCGCTATTTCAACTGAGCTTGCAAGATGACAATCTAGTGTAGTAGGCATCGGGCTATTTGTATTTCCAGTATTCGTCAAAAAACCCTGCGTCGACTATCTTACCGGGGACAACATCATTGGGGGCCGTGGTGATATCGACTACGGCCCAATCAGGCAGTTTGGGATTTTGTAGCGAGTTGGTGCGATCGTGGCTTTCGCGGTGGGTTGGTCCACTGTTGATGACAACATACTTTTCTGGTGCAGTTGGGTTGGGCGTTATTAAAATAGGTACGTGTGTCTGGGTATCATAATCTTTATTGTTGATATGTAATTGTTCTGCATCCCATTGAATCACACCAGTTTTGGCCAACGAATTTGAAAGCAGTTGTTTGAGTATCGAATTAGTTTGAAAATCACCCCATAGAATCAAATTGTATTTTTGCTGATCTTCCTTCGTGACGAATTTGTCTAGTTTGATGCGAGGTGTGCCGCGATACAGTGATCGCCACCGGTCAAGAAAATGTTGCGACTCAAATTTAATCCAACGTTCGACTTGGGGGCTTTTTGATACTCCGCTGGGCAATACCACCAAGAAAGGATCTAAAAAAGCATCGTCAATTGGGCCTTGTAGTTGTGGTCCTTTGGCAAGACCGGCGGCGCGGTGATCGCCCAGTTTCCATTTGTTATCAACCTGAGTGAAAACGATCGTTGTCTCGGGTTGTTCTTCGGGCAGCGAGATAGAGTTACCGTTAATGATGACGATTCTCTGAGGCCCGGGAGGCCCAAATATTTGTTTCTCGATTTGAAAACAGGTAATATTTTTGGTTTGAATATCGACGACTCCATTGTCACGAATTTTCCCATCGATTCGTGAGTCGAGCCAGTGCTGAGTGAGTTGCAATGCTTGCACCCAGTGCATTCGGTTGTATCGCAGTGTCCTAGTTTGCAAGTGGATTTCTGAGGGAATCTCCAGTTGACCGGTACTCGCCGCTTGTTCCATGCGTTGCATAATGTTCGCCAGCGATTCAGGAGCATAGCGATGCCCCATTTTGGGACCAATGATATGTGTTAACGTTCGACCTTCCGTAATAAATGCCCGTTCCATGACTCGAGCTGCCTGTATCTGTTTGTCGATTTCACCACTGTAAGCGACAACCGAGACATTAAACAGATTGCGGACATACAATGGGATATCGTAAGTTCCCCATAATGTTTGCACGTAGGGCGCTGGGTAGTTTTCGGGTTGGAGCTTTGTATATTCTTTAGTTTCAGCGAAACCCGCTCCAGGTGAGACGGCGACCCAGTGGTCCGCATAATGTGCACCAACGTGCCAAGCTCCTGCTCCACCCATTGAAAAACCCATCAACACGATTCGGCGGGTATCAATATTGTAGTGTTGTTTTACGTTTTCAATACATTCGAGCACGTCAATTTCACCGGCGGACTTAAAACCCATGCAATGGCGTCCAAACGGGTGTAAGACAATGGCATTGCTGGGCGCAATTCGACCGGCACGCGTCATTCGCTGCTGGATGAAATGCATGTCTGTGGTTTTATCTCCACGACCATGTAGCCAAACATAAAGCGGTACTGACTTGGTCAAATCGAGATCTGCTGGGATTTCCAATCCATAGGGTTGCGCTGAGCCATCAATACTAGAGTAATAGCCCCTGACAACTAGGCCGTGAGCCTGGTGCCAATCTTCCTTGCCTGCTGCTAGCATTTCGACGCGACGTTCTGCTTCAGTTAAAACTGCTTCAGCAACTGCGATTTGCCCTTGTGAATAGAATTCGGTGAATTCAACGGCTAGCTCAACACTTTCGATAAGTGTGTGAATGTCAGCCGACAGGTTTACAGATTTCGAGACGACATTACTTCGCACATCATGAATTACCGTACTAGGGATTTGCGGTAATTGCATTGCAATGTTTAGGGCGGCTAGCCTCGACTTGAATTTGGTGATGACGTCAGCGTCTACTTGGATACCTGTAGGCGGAATCTTGCGGGCGATGGGTGCATTGGGCGGTAGTCCAGATTGGTCTCGCAAAATTACAGTGCCGGTAAGTTTAGTGCCTAACCGACGATGGAATTTGTCAGGTGTAAGTGGCGTGGGGATTTTGTCATCAGTTCGGGCAATCCATTTGTCCAGCTCACCACTGAGTCTTGATTTGACAGCAGCAGCGGTCGGATCGGCGATAATATTGTTTAGTGAGTAAGGATCCTGTCCAAGGTCGTATAATTCCTCCGCAGTTCGAGGGATAACAAAGCATTGCCTCTGCTCGGGAGTTAATCTATCCTCGGACTCTAACTGCTGCATTGCGTCATACGTCAAACTGCGGACGGCGTCGGCTGGCGGTGTGGCTGGGAATTCGGGAAAGGAGTTACGTATATAAAGGTATCGTTTGTCACGCACACTTCGCTCATGTGCAGCGTAATCATGCCAATTGTGTTCAGCAAAAACGTATTCTCGTGTACTTTGCCCCGTTGCATCTAATAACGGAACAAATGACTTACCTTGAAATGTATCCTTTGGATTTGCGGAGTTATTGATTCCAGCAAGTTCGAGTATGGTGGGGGCGATATCAACGCTGCTTACTAAGTTTTTGTTAACCAACCCCGTTTTGATTTTACTGGGCCAATGTATGACGAAGGGCGTACGGATGCCACTGTCGTAGAGCGTTGTTTTACAGCGAGGAAAAGGACGACCGTTGTCTGCCATGACTAGAATAAAGGTGTTATCCAATTCCCCTTGTCGTTGTAGTTCAGCAACAACTCTGCCGACGTACTGATCCATACGACTTACTTCATCGTAATATTGACCTAGATCGGATCGAGTAGAATCGGTGTCAGGCAAATAGGGTGGTACTACAATGTCACTTGCTTCATGCTGCTTTTCAATGGCGTTAGGTGACCAACCTCGATGCGCGTCATAAGAGGCGAACCACATAAAAAACGGTTTGTTTGGCGTTCGGTTTTTTAGCGTGCTGACCCATTTTTCACATCCGCTTGGACTGCCATTGGTGATTGCGTCAAAGTGTTTGCGAGGGGCAACACCAAGATGCCATTTGCCAGATGCTGCAGTGTAATAGCCCGCGGCTTTTAATAGTTGGGGGAAGATGATTTGATCCGCTGGTAGCGGTTGGTGCAGTTCACCAGCACCCGTTGAATGTGGATAGCGGCCTGTCATGATACTACAGCGACTAGGGCTACAAGAACTCGTTGTTAAAAAGGCGAGGTCAAACCGGATACCGTTTTTTGCTAGTTGGTCAACATGTGGAGTTTGAATATGGGGGTGGCCATATGCTCCATAATCATTCCAACTTATGTCATCGCCTATGATAACCACAAAATTTGGGCTATCATCAGCATGTGAGGTTGCAGATGCAAGCCATCCATTCAGCGTGAAAAGTAAAGCGACTGCCAGAAGCCGAAGAGATTTGGTGAAAGATGTCATGTGCATTCGTGTCGCTTGTTAGGTTATTTGTGGTTAGATGGTTTGTGATCAGAATATCAGTATACTTTAGATTACACGCGGCGGATGCTGCTGTGATAAAATGAAATATCTGTTCCCACTACCACCAATATTGAAAGTTGATCTGTTGAGTCCATCTTTGCCTCGAGTTATTTCAGATGACAAGCTATCGGATAACCTGTACGAACTACTGGAAGGGAAAGTTGAACGACTTCCGTGGGCGACTATCGATGGCCCAGTGGATGCTTCAGTGGATGGCATTTTGACGTTTGGACACCATGAGGTTACCGCTGCCCATATGGCGAATTTCCCACAGCTAAAGGTGGTTAGCAATTATGGTGTCGGGGTGGATCACATCGAAGTCGCCGCAGCGACTGAATTGGGAATTTCGGTGGGCAATACTCCCGACGTGTTAACAAGCACTACGGCAGACATGGCGCTGACGTTGATGTTGGCGGCGGCAAGACGAGTGTGTGAAGGTGACCACTACGCACGGTGTAGTGAATTTAAGGTGTTTGATCCAGCTTATATGCTTGGCACCGAAGTGCATCATCAAACGGTTGGCATTATTGGATTAGGCCGTATTGGATACCAAATTGCCCGTCGATGTGCAGCTTTTGATATGGAGATTTTATATCACAAACGGACACAACTTGCGGACAATCCTGATCAATTGAATTTGACCTACACCAGTTTAGAGGAATTATTGCAGCGGTCGGATTTTGTGATTGTGATATGTCCTCTCACTGATGAAACGACCGGTTTGATTGGTGCACAACAACTCGCTGTGATGAAAAACTCAGCGGTTCTAGTAAATGTAGCTCGCGGCCCTGTTGTTTGTACCGAGGCATTGACCGTAGCGTTACATGAAAAACAAATATACGCAGCTGGTCTGGATGTTACGGATCCTGAACCGTTGCCACGTGATCATGAACTACTAACGCTTGATAATGTAACAATCACTCCGCACCTTGGAAGTGCTACGATGCAGACTCGACGGAAGATGGCCGAGTTAACGGTTGTGAATTTAATGCGGGGACTCGCCCAAGAACCTCTAGCACATAGCGTCAGTTGAGTGTGTGATGAGGATAGGTGCCCAAGACGGCGGATCGATACGAGTTTAAAAATGAATCTGAAAACCCCACTTCTGCTTCTGACTGTAATGTTATGTCTCAGCACCCCAGTTTTTATTCGTGCTGATGAACCATTGGAGTTTTCCACGCAACAGATTGAATTTTTTGAGAATAAGATTCGGCCTTTAATAATCACTCATTGCATCGAGTGCCATGGAGCGGACGTGCAAGAATCTGAATTGCGGCTAGATTCACGCGCAGCAATTCTCCAGAGTGCCGCAGAAGCAAAAATCGTCCAAGTGCTTTCCTACGCCGGCGAGGTGAAGATGCCACCCGACGGTAAGTTATCCGACACTGAGATAGCAGCGATGAAGCAATGGGTTGCCATGAAGCTGCCGTGGCCCAGCGGTGAGCAAGCCATGATTGCCGGCGCCGCTACGTACGACACAATTCGACAACAACATTGGTCCTTTCAGCCAGTGCAGCAACAAGCGATTCCTGTAGTACAAGCTCAACAGTGGCCCGAAAACCGCTTGGACTATTTTGTTTTGGCGAAGCTTGAAGCTGCCGGTCTTGCACCCTCACCTAGAGCAGATCGTCGGACGTTAATCCGCCGTGTTATGTTTGATTTGGTCGGGTTGCCTCCGACGCCGGAGCAAGTCGCGCAGTTTGTCAATGATAAACAACCGAGTGCCTACGAACGGATGGTTGATCGAGTATTGGCGATGCCTCAATTGGGCGAACGGTGGGGGCGACATTGGCTCGATATTGCTCGTTATAGCGACACCGTTGGTTACAACTTTATGCGTGAACGTCGGTTTCCGTTTTCCTATACGTATCGCGATTATGTTATCCGTGCGTTTAACGAAGACCGACCGTACAATGAATTTGTGCAACAGCAGCTAGCAGCTGACTTGTTAGAGCTTGAGGATAAACGAGACCTGGCGGCAATGGGGTTTTTGACCGTTGGTAGACAATATCGCAATCAACAGTTGGACGTTGATGACAAAATTGACACCGTGACTCGCGGAGTACTCGGTCTGACCGTGGCTTGCGCCCGTTGCCATGACCACAAGTACGATGCGGTAGCAACGGAAGATTATTATTCACTTTTCGGAGTGTTTGCTAGTTCAAACAAACCCGCGGAGTTGCCTTTGATTCAGAGCGAAGAAGACACGATTGGCTTCGCTGAATTTAGCAAAGAATTGGCCAAAATTCAGGACGAGATTGATAATTACGATCGAGGACGCGCCGCTGAATTTCGCAAAACATTTCGCAACCAACTGACCGAATATTGGGTCAGAGCAGTGGGAAATCCGAATGATGAACAAATAAAATGGTTGGATTTTCTTACGGTAGAATCGATTCATATCCGCCAAGGTCAGATTAAAGCATGGCGTGCGTGGTTAGTGGAACGAGCACAATCGAATCATCCAGTGCTCGGGGTCCTGAAGGCCTTGGCAACGGTGGGTGACAAAGAGTTTGCTGCCGCAGCGATGGTGGTCAAGCAAAAGATTACCGAACTGGAAGAGGGTACAAAAACGGGACAAATAAATCCTGTTATTAAACA
>JAYZBF010000056.1:0-11216 GCA_036338835.1 Planctomycetota bacterium | reverse complement strand
CCTCGACGCCTCATAACGGATTCCGACAGCGAACTGCATAACGGTTGATAAAACGACCTTTTCCCACAGAAAAGTACGTCCAAAAGTAAACACAAAAGGTAATTTAGCTAGAAAAATAAGCTAAAAGCCTCTTTAGCTCCTCTAATTTTTGTCCGATTTATCCAGATACGAATACCAACGCGCAAGGACTGCG
The DNA here is from genome assembly GCA_036338835.1 of Planctomycetota bacterium. Lineage (GTDB taxonomy): Bacteria > Planctomycetota > Planctomycetia > Pirellulales > Pirellulaceae > UBA721. The sequence goes on along the minus strand of JAYZBF010000056.1, from coordinate 11,023 downwards.
CACATTTTGCCTGGAAAACCGTGATGAATCGGCATCTTCCTTTGTATATTCTAACCGCCGCCACGCTGCTGCTCTCAGCATGTACGCCGCTGCGCCCGCGGGCCAGTACCAAATCACACACAATTGGCTGGCCTCAGTTCACTTCAGACGAATCAGCGATCAGCTTACCGGCATTGCCCTCCAAAGCCGACGCTCCATCCGTTGATCAATCACTTCTGGAGAAACCTTTAACGCTGGATGCCCTCAAACAATACGCGCTCCAAAAGAATCCTAGTATTGCGGCAGCCATGGCCCATGTCCGCGCTGCCCAAAGTCACGCCGCCCAAATCGGCATACGACCCAACACGCGCATTGGCTTCTCCGCTCAACAAATCGGTAGTAGCGCAGATATAGAACAAATCGGAATCGCCGTCGAGCAGGAAATCTTGCGCGGCAACAAGCGTCAACTTGATCAGGAAATCAGTGAACATGATGTCAACCGTGCTCGCCGAGTACTGCAGAGCCAACAACAGCGAGTGCAAACTGATGTGGCCATAGGTTACTTCAACGTTCTCTGTACGCAAAAGAGAGTTGAGCTACTTACCACCATCACCCATATCAATGAAAAAGCTACCGCGGCGGTGGAAGCACTATTTGACAGTAAAGAAGTAAGTAAACGAGATCTGCTGCAAGCGAGAATCGAAAGTAACACTAGCAAAAGCCTATTACAGCTAGCACAAAGTGAACACGCTGCTGCTTGGCAAGTGCTCGCTGCAGTTGTCGGGTCTACAGAAATCATCGGCCAACCATTAGTCGGTGACCTCGATAATGCCGCCGACCAAATCGTGTGGGAATCCTCCCTCGAACATCTACTTGCAAGCAGTCCGGAAATTGCCGCTCGTCAAGCTAGCGTAAAACAAGCGAAAGCGGCTGTCCGACGCGCTCAAGCCGAATCTGTCCCAGATATCAATATTCAAGCAATCCTGCAACATGATAATTCTATTGGAGCGGCCAATGGAAACTTAATGGTCTCCATTCCAGTTCCTATGAAAAACAAGACTCGAGCACGTGTGCGAGAAGCGGAACATAAGTTGATTGCAGCACAGCAAATAGTCTCTTCTCTGCGACTACAATTGCAACAACGCTTAGCACCCGTGTTTCAAGCTTACACCAGCAGTCAGCAACAAATCACAACCTACCGCGAAAGCATTTTGGTCGATGCTCAGGAAAGCCTCGATCTTACAAAGCTCGGATATGAAGGTGGTGAGTTTAGTTACCTCGAGTTATTGACCGCTCAACGCACATACTCGCAAGCCAACCTCGACTATCTAGCAGCACTCCTAAAACTCTCGGTCGCCCGCGCCAAAATCAACGGACTCCTGCTGACCGACAGTTTGCAAGTGCAACTTGAGGAGGGTAACTAATGGACCATCCAAAAGTAAAAATTCGTGTTCTATTTATCGGCGTGATAATCGCAACTGCCCTCATCATCGCCTATGCCAAACGCGACTCCATCCAAGCTGTATTTAATGGACAAACGATATCAGCAGACAACACCGCAAATGATGAACAAAAACCACAAAACAACACCAATGCCGTTCAAATCCTAGAGTTATCATCGCAAGCACGCAAAAACCTCTCGTTAGTTTCAAAATTGGTCGAGCCACAGGACTACTGGAAAACCATTGAAGTGCCTGGAGTTATTATTGATCGCCCCGGTTTTTCCGACCATGGAATTAGCTCACCAGCCGTGGGAGTGGTCACTCAAGTACACGCATACGCAGGCGACACGGTGAAATCTGGCGACAAGCTATTCACCCTGAAACTATTTAGCGAATATCTGCATGACACGCAATCAAACCTGTTCCAAGCCACTCGTGAAACAATATTACTAAACGAAGAACGTCAGCGACTGGATCAGCTTGCCCAATCCGGCACCATCGCGACCGCTCGTATTATCGAATTTGATCAACACATTCGACGTCAACAAGCACTCATTGAATCCTATGAACAAGACTTGCAAACGCGTGGCCTCAGCGTCGATCAAATCCAGGAAGTTGCAACTGGCAAGTTTATCTCGACCATTACAGTCACCGTCCCAACGACTGCTACAGCAGAACCAAGTTTTGAAGTTCAAGAACTGCGGGTGAATTTAGGTTACCAAGTCAACGCAGGGCAGTTGCTGTCCGTCATCTCCGATCATCGATCGCTGTACATTGAAGGGCACGCGTTCAAACAAGAAGCTCCGAGTCTGGAACAAGCAGCGAAAAACGGCTGGTCGCTAGAAGTCGAATTTGCTGAAGATGACAGCGAACATTGGCCAGCCCTCGAACAAGCGTATCAGATTCGCCACCTATCCAGCACGATTGATTCCTCGAGCCGCACATTTGATTTTTTCGTACCCCTAGTCAACCAATCACGATCGTACGAGCATGCCGGTCAATCCTTTATGGTATGGCGGTTTCGGCCCGGACAACGTGTACGAGTACGAGTCCCGGTCGAGCAATTTCATGATGTGATTGTCCTACCAGCCGCAGCAGTCGTGCGAGAAGGCCCGGAAGCATATGTCTTTAGGCAAAACGGAGATTTGTTTCAGCGTCTGCCAGTACACGTGATCCATGAAGATCGCTTGTTTGTCGTGTTAGCCAATGACGACAGTGTACAAGCTGGCGCATATATTGCTCAAGGTTCAGCAGCGTCACTTAACCGAGTCCTAAAAGCACAGTCAGCTAGTGGCCAACAGGCCGATGTCCATGTTCACGCCGACGGGTCCGTTCACGCGGCCCACTAACCGCAGAGAGAACTTTAAACGTGCTCAATGCCATCATCCGTTTTTCGCTTCGCTACCGTATGCTGGTTGTCATAACCAGTGTCGTGATGCTGATCTACGGTTCCTACTTGGCAACCACAATGCCCATCGACGTCTTTCCTGACCTCGATCGCCCCCGAGTGATTATCATTACCGAATGCGAGGGACTTGCCGCTGAGGAAGTCGAATCACTAGTTACTCAGCCCATCGAACTGACGCTGCTCGGAGCCACTGGTGTCCAAGATGTACGGAGCCAAACAACTGCCGGGTTAACCGTCATTTACGTTGAATTCAGCTGGGAAACTGATGTTCGCGCGGCACGGCAAACCGTTCAAGAAAGATTATCTACTCTTGAAAACGTGCTGCCCGAGGGTATCAACCCGCAGATGACACCGCCATCTTCGATTATGGGCCAAGTGATCATTGCTGGGATCTATCGACAACCGGGTCCCGGTGGTGGTGAACTCACCGTCATTGAAAAGACCGATTACGTCATTGAAGTTATCGCGCAACAACAAACACGCGACGTTGAATTGAAAGTCTGGCAGGTTACGGACCGTCACGACCTAAGCACATGGAAGTCTGTCGCTTTTGATAACTTCAAATGGGTCGCAGATACTGCAAATCTCGAGCAACCCACAACCAACATCAACAGTGGATCCAACCAAGCAACAATCAACATCGATGGCAAAAAGCACATCGTTCAGTTTCAAACAACGACGCAGCGTAATATGGCATTACGCACTCTATCGGACTGGGTGATTCGCCCACGGGTTAAAATCGTGCATGGAGTTGCCGAAGTCTTCCAAATGGGTGCGGATCGCAAGCAATATCAAATACTCGTAGATCCCAGTGCCTTAATTGAGTACGGGGTGACACTGCAGGACGTTGAACAAGCACTTGATGAAAGCAACATCAATACCAGCGGAAGTTTCGCAATTACGGGCGAAACTGAACGTCCCATCAGAATTATTGGTCGACTCGGACCCTCTGCTAGTGTTGTCTTAGATGACCTGCGAAAAGTTCCCGTCAAAATGCATGAGCGGCGTACGGTATTGTTAAGTCAAGTTGCTCGCGTGACTGAAGGTCCACAATTTAAGCGGGGCGACGGCAGCATCAACGGTCACACCGGCGTGGTGTTTACTATTGTCAAGCAACCCCATGTGGACACTCGCGAATTAACGGACAACGTTGCAGCGGCGTTCGCAGAAGTTGAAGCATCTTTGCCGTTAGACATGGTGATCAACTCCGAACTCTTTCGCCTCAAGAACTTCATCGATCGCGGAATTTTCAATGTCGGTGAGGCATTGGTCGTCGGTGCTCTGTTGGTCATCATTATCCTGTTTCTGTTCTTGCTGAATTTCCGCACTACCTTTATCACACTCACTGCCATTCCATTATCGCTGGTCATTACCATATTAGTCTTTAGACTCATTGGCTATCTTTCCGGCACAGAGTTATCCATTAACGTGATGACGCTGGGGGGTTTGGCCGTTGCGATGGGCGAATTGGTCGATGATGCAATTGTCGACGTCGAAAATATCTTTCGTCGGTTAAGAGAAAATAACTCAGCGGCTCGACCTAAATCTGCAATCCAAGTTGTTTATGAGGCGAGCAAGGAAATTCGTAGTGCCATTGTCTTTGGAACGGCTGTCGTCATCCTCGTGTTTTTACCACTGTTCGCTCTGTCCGGCGTAGAAGGGCGGTTGTTTACGCCACTGGGCGTCGCCTATATCGTCTCAATCCTCGCTTCACTGCTCGTGTCATTAACGGTAACGCCGGTTTTGTCGCTCTATTTATTACCAAACTCTCAAGCAGCACATCGTGAAAAAGAGGGCATCTGGCTACGGATGCTGAAGAAAATCGCAGCGCAATTAATCCGTTTGAGCATGGTTTGCCCGCGAACATTATTATTCATAACTTGGCTTGGCGTGGCGTTTGCGGGTTGGCAATTCATGCAATTAGGACGCGATTTCCTACCGCAGTTTGATGAAGGCAGTATCCAAGTGAACATCACGATGCCGCCTGGGTCGTCACTCGATGCGTCCAATCGAACCTCAGCTATTATTGACGCCAAGTTTCAAGCCATGCAAAAGTCGGCGACCAACCCCGACGGACAAGTGTTGAATTTTGTTCGTCGCACGGGGCGAGCAGAAATGGATGAACATGCAAATCCAGTCCACATGGGTGAATACATCCTCAGCATGAATCCCGCTGCCCATCAACAACGCGAAGAGATGATTGGTAGTTTGCTCAAGGAGTTGCGAGCGGAAGTGCCGGGTGTCGACATTGAAGTCGAACAACCACTGGCGCATCTGATCAGCCACATGGTATCCGGAGTCTATGCACAAATCGCGATCAAGATATATGGTGACGATCTCGATGAGCTTAAACAACTTGGTGAGCAGGTGCGGACGGCTATCGAAACGGTTCCGGGCGTCACGCCGCCGGTAGTCGAACCGATCCAAAAAACCGAAGAACTGCACATTCGGCTAAGATCCGACGACCTTGCTTATTATGGAGTTACCAGAGCCTATGTCGCACAAATATTACAGACTGCGTTGCAAGGTGAAGTGGTTTCGCAGGTACTCGAGGGCCAGCGTCGGTTCGATCTATTTATTCGCTTGGAAGAGCGATATCGCACGGATTATGCAAATCTGGGGCGACTACGAATCGACCTACCGGATCAACGGGGACAAATAGAACTACGCGCAGTAGCGGATGTGGGGCCCGGCACAGGTCCCAATGCAATCAATCGTGAAAACTCTCGGCGTCGAATCGTGATTCGTTGTAATACACAGGATCGTGACCTTGCCAGCACAGTCGCCGAAATTGAGCAACGCATTAGCGAGCAGGTGGTCATGCCGACGGGATATTTTGTGGAGTATGGTGGACAATTTGAAAGTCAACAACAAGCGACAAGGTTGATATTCATCTTGGCTGGGGTGTCCGTGGTGGGCATGTTTATTGTCTTGTTAATCCTCTTTCCATCGGTACGCATTGTATTGCAGATTCTCAATGCACTACCGACTGCATTTATTGGCGGTGTGATCGCACTGGTTTTAACACAACAAGATTTAACGGTGGCCAGTCTCGTAGGCTTTATTTCCCTCGGTGGGATCTCGGTTCGCAACGGGATTCTGCTAGTCACGCATTATGTGCATCTCGTGAAGGAAGAAGGTGAATCGTTTACCAAGGAGATGATTCTACGCGGTAGCTTAGAGCGACTTGCACCCGTGTTGATGACAGCCTTGACTGCGGGAATCGGCTTGATCCCCTTGGTGTTAGGTGGTCAGGAACCTGGCCGAGAGATTCTTTACCCTGTGGCTACTGTGATCTTAGGCGGCTTAATCACATCCACCTTCTGTGAATTTTTAATTCACCCTGGTCTATTCTGGAAATTCAGTGGCCAAGACGCCGTGGGCATTGCTCAACAAGACCATCTCGAAGAAATCGTGGACGCATAGCGGCACTCGCGTTATTGCCCGTTCATTGAGTTGTGAGAGTCAATCGAATTTCTTCAAAGTCGTTAATCAATAACAATGTATACATTCACCCATTGCCAAAAATATACTGATAAAATAGACTGGACAATTCAATTATCCCCTGTAGCTCAGTTGGTAGAGCAGTCGGCTGTTAACCGACTTGTCGCAAGTTCGAGTCTTGCCGGGGGAGCTCGTTTCTTTTCTACGGAAAGAAACCTCTCGCGAGCGTTATGACCAAGTCAAGCGTGTTCCGGAAGAGGTCCTGTTGCTTGTGGGCGCTCCACCCAGACTCTATCATTGAATTGGAGAATATGAATTCTGTTTAGGCTAACACACAATTGAGTAGCCTAGATTCGACGTGTTCATTGACCACGCCATTTAAATTCTCAACGCGGCTCCCTGACAGAGAAACATTGCCTGCAATTCCTTACCCCCCAAAAAGACAAAAATCCTCCCATGAAAACCAAAATCAATTATCTCCTGTTGTCGACCGTCGTATTTATCCTATTTGCGACCAACATCGCCCAAGCAGCCAAACCCAATTTCATCCTCATCTTCATCGATGATCAGGGCTATGGTGACCTGAGTTGTTTCGGATCAAAGAAGATTCAGACGCCCAACATCGACCGTCTATCGGTCGAGGGTCGGAAATTCACCAGCTTCATGGTGGCCTCACCGGTCTGCACGCCCTCACGGGCCGCATTATTGACGGGCTGTTATCCTAAGCGTGTGGGTATGCACCAGCACGTCCTGTTTCCGAGTTCGATCAAAGGGCTTAATCCAAAAGAGCACACACTCGCCGATCACCTGAAATCAGAGGGTTATGCCACCGCCTGCTTCGGTAAGTGGCATCTCGGTCATCACCCGGAAGTACTCCCGACCTCCAACGGTTTCGACACTTATTACGGGATTCCCTACTCCAATGACATGAACCATCCGGACAATAAGGGAAAGCCAAAAGGAGGACCCGACGGCATGGATCTTCTCTGGAAGGATCCAGAGTCGACGCTGACCAAGTGGATGACGCCTTTGTTTCACGACGAAGAAATTGTCGAGCTACCAGTTGACCAAAGGACGGTCACGCGGCGTTATACACAGAAGGCGATCGATTTCGTTAAGACGCATCGTGACAAACCGTTCTTTGTCTACTTGCCGCATTCAATGCCACACATTCCCCTTTACGTTCCCGACGACGTACGCGATCCGGACCCGAAAAACGCCTACACGAACACGATTGAACATATCGACGCCGAAGTTGGACGCCTGCTCAATGTCCTAGATGAGTTGAAACTATCCGACAACACTTACGTCATTTACACAACGGACAACGGTCCGTGGTTATCCTTCAAACATCACGGTGGTTCCGCTGGGCCACTACGCGACGGCAAAGGAACTACCTTCGAAGGCGGGCAACGGGTGCCTTGTTTGATACGTGGTCCGGGAATTCCGGCGGGAACGATCTGCAATGAACTGATGGGAACGATCGACGTTTTACCGACCATCGCCGCGATCACGGGTAAGCCTCTGCCTAAGAAGAATAAAATCGACGGCATGGACATGTTGCCCCTCTGGACGGGAAAAGCGGAAGAATCACCCCGTGAAGAGTTCGTTTACTATACGTCACGGGGCCAAGTTGAAGGAATTCGCCAAGGGGATTGGAAGGTGCTCGTGAAGAAGCGGCGGGGGCAAACAACCGAACCGCAGATCTTCCTGTTCGATCTCAGCAAAGACGTTGGCGAGGAAACCAACCGAGCAGGGGAACATCCAGAGATCGTGAACCGGCTCCGTAGTCGCATGCAGCAACTCGATGCAGAAATCACGGCCAATGCTCGTGCTGCTTGGTTTAAAGAGTGAATTGCTTAGAAGACGAAAATCAGGCCTGCTGTTGATCGCCAGCAGCGTCATCTCGAAATCCCAGGTAGCGTTATGATGTGTAAGTGCTTGGCTGCGAACAGATAAAGCTTGTTGCCCTCGCGCCATGGACTGATCAAACCATCCCCGCCACTCCACTGAGCAAATCCTCGCCGGTCCGGTTGAATATTGATAAAATCACTTGTATAACCATATCGAACTCGAGGTACATCCGCTCCTTTGCGACTTTCGCTCCAGACAACAAGGTAATTTGGTTTGCCAGCGGCATTGGTTCCCAGATAACCTATGAATCCAGGGCGATAGATACCCAGTGTTTTATCGGGTCCGGACTTCGGACGAATCATGGGGTTTTGCGGAAAGAGCTCCCACTTACGTCCATCGACCGATCTGGCAAAACCAACACTACAGAGACCCACCTTGTCGGTGCCCCGCAGGAATGACATCCATTGGCCGTTGGGTAACTGCTGCATGGCATGGTAAGACGATGTTCCGTACATCCATGATTCCGTCGTGGTCGCTAACACAGGCACAATGTCATGAATACTAACGTGACCAATTGCCTTATCTTCAACAATGGTCCATTGGTGCGATGATAAATCGGCAGTGGTTGCCAGCGCCGTCATCTGATTTCCGCCACCGGGAAATTTTGGATCTCTTTCCCAAGCGTTATGATAATGATTGTAGTAATGAAAATACATAAACCACAGTTGTTCCGCTTCGTTCCAGACAACAGAAGGGCTGGAATAGTGCGAAGGGTCTCCTTCCTTTCCAGGGAAATGAGGGTTTACGAGAACCAGACTGTGATCCAACGTCGAATCGATTTGTTTTAATTTTCGGTACGGCCCGTCAATTTTGTCCGCGATCGCACAGGCAATACCACTGGTGGGATCATGATGGGCGAAATAAAGGTAATACCGTCCATCCGCATTCTTACCACGGTCGTTGCGGACAACAGATGGGTAGCCAACCGTGTCATCCTTTCTGGCTTCCGGTTTCCATGTGCTGAATTCCCAGGGTTCACTGCGCCTGAGGATTTGTTTCGTTCGATCCGCAATCAGAGGCAACTGTCCCCGCATATCCGACAAATCGACACACTTTAAATTGTTCGGAACGCTCGGGTTTATAGCGTATTGTTGATCTGCGAGGCTTAAACTCTTCAGCGGAATCGTCACCTCACGATTACCCTCGTCCAGCAAGACAACGTTACCCTCACTAAATGAAGAGTACTTTGCCTGAATGCTGAACTGCCCGCTGCTGTCCTTCCAAAGTCGCGGTGATTCCTCTTGTTGTGCCGTCACGGAAGGAAGGCCACTGAATACAAATAACGTAACTAATTTTGCTGTCCATGATTTCATGCGAGGTGAACCCTCTCGGTAAGAAAAATAAAACTTCCACAAATATTGTAACAAAGGCGTGGCCCTGAATTACAAATTAACAAAAAACTACCAGTCTCATCCATTCATGTTCATTCATGGTTGAAATCTACCTCTTCCACTGGCACAATGAAACATAAACCAAGCCACCTGTATAAACTTTCAAAGGAATTTATTCCCATGCCAACTTCACAAGCCACCTCTCGACGTCGGTTTCTGCAAACCTCGACCGCTACAGCCGCCGCAGGCTTGTTACTGCCTTCTCCCAGCACCACACTCGCTTCCCAATCCGCCAACGACCGTCCCGTCTTTGCAACGATCGGTCTGCGTAACCAAGGCTGGAGTATCACACAAAAAACACTGAAATTCGCAGACTTTGCGGCCCTCGCCGATGTCGACTCCAATGTACTAGGCACCAACGCAGAAAGAATTCAACAACGCCAAGGTAACCAACCCGATACCTATAAAGACTATCGCAAAATCCTTGAACGTAAAGATATCGATGCAGTGATGATCGCCACACCCGACCACTGGCACACCAAAGTCGCCGTCGAAGCCATGTACGCCGGCAAAGATGTCTATTGTGAAAAACCACTCACACTGACCATTGCTGAAGGCAAACTAATCGAAAAGGTCGTCAAAGAAACCGGTCGCGTCTTCCAAGTTGGAACGATGCAACGGACCGAATCCGGACAACGCTTCTTACAAGCGATTGCTATAGTCCGTGCAGGTCGTATTGGTACGGTTCGAAGAATTACCTGTGGAATTGGTGGCTTTGCGCCTTCGCCGAAAATACCTGTGGTTCCCGTGCCGGAAGAACTCGATTGGGATTTTTGGCTCGGACCCGCACCAAAAGTTGCTTATCGTGCACTGCCGGAAATGAGAAAAGGATACGGCGGCGGCGTACCGCTTTATAGCAACGCCCACTACGCCTTTCGAAACTGGCACGAATACTCTGGCGGTAAACTTACCGACTGGGGTGCCCACCACGTCGATATCGCTTGCTGGGCTATCGACGCTAACGATACGGGTCCCAGTAAAGTAACGCCACTGAATTATACTTTGCCCGTGGATTACAAAGATGGATACCCACTCGTTGACGACATGTACAATATCGCTACCAATTTCAACGTCCGCGCAGCGATGCCTAACGATGTCGAATTGCTAATTACAAGCGACGGTGACAACGGGATTTTGTTTGAAGGCACCAAAGGTCGTTTCTTTGTTAATCGCGGAAAAATTGTCGGCAAACCAGTTGAGGATCTCAAAACTAATCCGCTGCCAGACGGGGCCATTGAAAAAGTATATGGCGGTAAAGTCAGCGAAAATCATTCGGCAAACTTCATTGACTCCATCAAGTCTCGTAAACAACCCATCTCTGATGTGTGGACTCACAACAGAATGCTTGAAATCTGTCACCTCTCGAATATTGCTATCCGCTTGGACCGTGAATTGAAATGGGATCCCCAAAAACGCGAAATCATTGGCGACAAACAAGCAAACTC
>JAYZBF010000055.1:0-5363 GCA_036338835.1 Planctomycetota bacterium | reverse complement strand
TCAAGGCTATCAATCACACTGTGAATATGATTGCGTTTGCTGCGAATAGGCACTCGCATGCGTACCTTATCATCAAAAGTAATACATCCCACGGCATCTTGTTGTTGTAGCACAAGGTAGGAAAGACTCGCTGCGATGGTGGCAGCGTATTCGAATTTATTCAATGGGCCGTTACCATATTGCATGCTGTGTGATACATCTACGACCATGGTACAGCGAAGATTAGTGTCTTCTTCGAATTGCTTTACCACCAATCGGTCTTGTCGAGCCCACACTTTCCAATCGACATGGCGCAGGTCGTCCCCAGGCACATATTCACGGTGCTGTAGAAACTCGACCGATTGACCAAAATACGGGCTACGATGCATGCCGGAGAGAAACCCCTCGACAATATGTCGTGCGCGAAGATCTAATCGTGTAATCCGTCGGATTGCTTCAGGATGCAAAAATCTTTTGGAATCGGGCATCGTTTGTTAGTTCATCTTCTTTGCTGGGGGTTACGTCGATTAACTGTTCAATGATGTCATCAGAGGTCATGCCGTCACTCTCGGCGGCAAAGTTAACGGTGATGCGGTGTCGCAATACGGGTTTGGCTAGTGCTTGGATATCTTCGGTGGCAACATGTGTGCGGCCATGCAGCAAGGCACGTGCTTTTCCACCGATAATCAAAAACTGCACGGCTCGAGGCCCGGCGCCCCAAGCGACGTTTTCGGTAATGAAATCTGGAATACCTTCGCGGCCGATACGAGTTTGACGGACGAGGGACAATGCATAGCGTATAACGTGTTCACTGACAGGGACCTGCCGCACCGTTTGTTGTAGCGAAATGATCTCTTCGGCTGAAAGAATCGAATCAACCGTATCGGCTGGGCCTGCTGTGGTTTGCCGAGCAACTTCAAATTCCTCGTCGAAATTAGGGTAGTCCACAAAAATCTTGAACATGAAACGGTCTTGTTGGGCTTCCGGCAGCGGATAAGTTCCTTCTTGTTCGATTGGGTTTTGCGTTGCTAGAACGAAGAACGGTTGCGTTAGTTTGTGCCGGATACCGCCAACGGTGACTTGACGCTCTTGCATCGCTTCAAGTAGTGCTGCTTGGGTTTTGGGAGGTGTACGATTGATTTCGTCGGCCAAAATCATATTGCTAAAAATAGGGCCTTCTAGAAATCGTCGTTCCCGAGATCCAGTCGATTTATTTTCTTCTAGCACTTCTGTGCCGGTAATGTCCGCAGGCATCAGGTCAGGCGTAAATTGAATTCGGCTAAAGGAAAGGCTAAGCGTATCCGCGAGCGTACTAATTAACAGTGTTTTAGCGAGTCCTGGAACACCTTCAAGAAGGCAATGGCCCTGGCTGAACATTGATATCAGTAATTCTTCAATGACATCCTGTTGTCCAATAATAACTCGGCTCAGCTGAGTTGTAATCTTTTCTCGAGCGTCTGCTAGTTGTTTAACGGAGTCTGAGTTCACGTCGGTCGGTTGTTCTTGGTTGTCGCTTGCCATGATGTCGGTCATCCTTTGCGAGGCACTAAATGGAAGTGAGAATTAACATAGAAATTGGTAAATTAATCTATACAGGATACCCTTTTTATACCCCGCTTGACTAGCATCGCGCCCATAATATTTTGCGGTGGATCTGTTGACAGAAATTAGAGTGGCGACCGCACGCACAACAGCTGCGAGGCTAAGGCTTGGGTGCCGGTTTAGGGGCCGGTTTGGGCAGCGGTTTGGGGGCACCAGGTCGGATTGGAAGCGGGATGGGAACAACTTGGATTCGTTTTTGAGGAAGTGGTTTAACCGGCAGGGGTTTTATAGCTTTTCCCCCTTCCGCAGGCTTCTTCTCACCTTTATTGAGCTCAAGTGCTCGGCTAGCGTTTCCAAAGGCATCAAAGAAACCTCGAGTGAACTGATTGAAGGAACTATCGCTCGCTGGTATTGAGTTGGCAAGCATCCGCACCGGCGCGGCGGGATAGGTCGGGTCTGTGGAAAGCTCGAATTCGTAAATGTGATTCTTATCAGCAACGACGGTCACCTTGTTCTCAGCAGGTTCTGCAATAACGTTAAAGATACGGATGTACCCAGGGATTTCGCGTGGCGGCATCAGCAGTCGCCCGTCACGTTTGTCGATACAGAAAATTTCACTGCGAATCGATCCTTGGGTTCGATTTTGAGTACTCGTGGGATTGAGTTGGCGGATGAACGCTAGTACGGGTGAGTTGGGAGACTGTGCCAGTGGCAGTCCCCATGACTCGACAGACGCAGGAGTTTGCCATAAGAACTCGCCGGTCTGTTTGTCGAGACAGTAAATATTGCCGTTGATCAGTTTCGTTTGTAATCCGACCGAGGGTAAACTGATCCCGCGGGAACTCTGACTACGATTGGGGATCACAAGGAACCGATTCTGGTACTCAATGACATAGAGGTTAGATATTTGCGGTTCGGGTTTGAGTGTTTTCTGGATGACCACTTCTCCGGACAACAGATCACGGATTTCAAATTTACCGTTCTGCTGCATGACCGCCAATTTGTTGGACAAAAGTTGCCCGCGAATGCCGGTGGGGTAACTGATCTGCCAAAGTGATTTACCGGTAGAGACGTCTTCGAGTCGGAGCGTGATATCGCTACCTTTGATTACATATCCCAGCGCTTTGAAACCGCTGACTTTCCAGCGTTCACTAGAGGCCACCACCGCGTTGGCCGTGTCGTTTTCGCCTCGCTCTTCACCCTCAGCGGCGTTAATTTTGTTTCCATCGTTTAAGCTAAGCGACAGTGGTGTGTGTTGTGGATTGTTAGAACGCGGTGGGATGATGACGACTTTGTCGCCTTCGGTATAAATCTCGCTTCCAATTGGCACGCCGTTGCGGACCCATATGGTGTCACCGGTAAGCGGGTCGACACAGTATAGGTCTTCTTGGTTCTGAAAGACGATTCCCAGTAGACTGATCGAACCGCTCATACCTAAGCGGCGACCGGCATTGTCGATGGCGTTGTAGCGTCGAGTACCCCACGGTGTGGTTGAGACTCGCGATCGTACCGGTATCGGTGATGATGGGTTGGCATTAGGCCCGAGGATAGATCGCCGCCAGAGGATCGCTTCGCTGGGGTCGCTTTTGGCACTGAGCAAGTCAATGGCTAGCATCTCGCGTCCGACAAATGTAAACATGTAGTGTCCCATGACTTTGGCATAGGCCACTTGATACTGAGTGCCGAATATCTGCCGCCCACGATGTAGCGAAACTTGTTGCGTTATATTACCGTTGGGGTCGCGTAATGTGATCGCGTTCTTTTGCTGGTCATAACCAACTTGAGTCCCTTGATTCCAAGGTCCATTAACTTCCAAAAGTTGGATATTGTAGATACGTTGGTAACTTGGAAATTGTCCCTTGGTGTCGGTTGTTTTCGAAACTGTCGTAAATCCTTGTGGCCATTGCCCATCGTCATCGCGAAATGCCTTGAACTCATCACGTTGCAACTCGGTATTTCGCAATTCGATCCCAGTCATGTTCTCAAACACAGGTTCGTTAGGCCAGCGTTTGGCGATGTCTTGGAAATGTTGAGCGGCTAAGGCGTGTTGATTGCTCAACGTTAGTAGTTTAGCGAGATAAACCATGGCGGTCCTCTGTAACGCCTCGTCTGTGGAATGACGCTGCAGGTGTATTAAGAGCATTTCTGCTTCGAGCATTTCGCGAGCGTAGCCAGCCTGCGTTTCAATTAGCGCAATTGCCAATTCTAAACGGGCTTGTTGAGCGAGCGAGTGGGTACCGAAATACCTAGAGAAATCGCGCAATTGATTGACGTTGGCCGTCGCAACGGCGGCCTGCAAAAACTCCGAAATACGATCTTCTATCTGCTTGCGTTGTTGTTCCGTGGCAGAATTAAGCAGTGTATGCAATTGTCCTTGCACCAAACGGTCAATGCGGACGTGTACGCCGTCGCTTGAAAGTCGTAGCGCCTCTGTTATGTGCGCTGAGATGTCCGCCTGTTTACTCGAATGTTCAATGAGTTCCAAATAGGTCTCAAACGACCCAGTGATCTGTCCAGTTTGACGTTGACCTTCTGCTTTGGTCTGCAGATATTCTTCGAATTGTTCCATCGTCAAGGTAAGTTTTCGCAGTTCAGGACCTAACGATTCGTAACTCGCATAATCAGCCCGCAACAACGAGATCATTGTGCGTATCATCAATTGCTCAATACCCAAATCGTTGGGGGCAAGTTCTGCGGTGCTGCGCAGCACAACCAAGGCTTCGTCATATAGTTCCTCTTGAACCAGTAATTCACATTTACGTGACAAGGCCCACACATCGTCCTTGTTCGCTGCTAATCGTGTGGCTACTTCTGTCTTGAGTGGCTCAAGTTGGTAATAGACTGTTAACGAATCGGGGGTTTGCGAGATGATTTGGTTTTCGTAACAGATCAAGTTTCCCAGCGTCTTTTGGAGCTTCGTTTTATCGACGACATTTCCAGTTTGGATGTCGATCTCCCACAGTTCTTTGGCATGTGTAGGAACAAAATACGTTTGAGTGGCTAAAAATCCACGCCCATTAACGATTCCTGGACTGATGTCGACCGCCTTTTCCCAAGCGTTTTCACCGGTGGCCATGTTGATAGCAGATATCTTTTGGTCCCCGACGATGACGATTGTCCCCTTGTCGATGCACGCTACGTATAGGTCTTTGTCGCGTGTAAGAGGCTTCCATTGCGGCTTGCCTGTTAGTAAGTCCAAGCAGATCAGCTTGCTGCTTTCAACTGGAGTGGCAATAACAGACCCATCAGCGATAGTTAAAGTGGCATCAATCCATTGTTGCGAACGTTTGGTCGCATTGCCAAATTGAGTTCGACTAAAAGGATAGCCTCGAACCATATTCAAGTTTTCATAGGTATATCCCCAGAGTAACGTTCTCGCAGAAATATCGACAGCGACGATCGCTCCGGCTGAGGTTGGACAGACTAATACTCCATCGGCAAACGACGGAGTTGCTCCGGCGAGCCGTCGACTTTTGTCGAGCGAAATAACGCGCGAATCGACGTGAGCTAGTTGCTGTTGCCATTTTAACGAGCCATTTATGGCGTCAAGCACGCAGAGTCGAATTTCACCGTCGATTTCGGCTATGGCATAGAGTTCGCCGTATAACGGCAGCGGTGGACCTAGGAAAAATGCGCCAGCTAGAGCCGGTTCGTCTTCGCCAGATGTGCCGCCAACGATCCAGGCGAGTGAGCCTTCTGTTTTGAGATCTAGGGCGGCCAGTTGATTGCTCGATTCTGCGCCGGATTGTTTTCCTGTTGCTGGGTTGACCATGAAACTGGTGCGCGAGGTTTGCTTGATGACCGGTAAATCCCAAAGCAAGAACACTCGTTCTGAGTCGCTT
>JAYZBF010000054.1:0-13415 GCA_036338835.1 Planctomycetota bacterium | reverse complement strand
GTGCAGTTGACCGCATTGATGAAGAAAAACGCCAAATCTGGTTTCGTGCCTCGGGCAGAAATGCAAAACAGGACCCGTATTTCATTCACTATTATCGAGTTAATTTTGATGGCAGCGGACTGACAGCGCTGACCGAGAGCGACGGTTACCACACGATTGTTTATTCCCCGGATCGCAAATTCGTCATTGATTCTTACTCCCGCGTTGACATGGCACCTGTGCATGAACTGCGGCGTGTGGAGAACGGTCGCCTAGTCTGTGAACTTGAACAGGCAGACACCCGAGATTTGGAAGCGGCCGGCTGGAAACCTCCGGAAGTCTTTTCTGCTAAAGGTCGGGACGGCGAGACGGATATCTGGGGGATTATTTACCGCCCGCGAGATTTTGATCCCAACAAAATCTACCCAGTGTTGGAGCATATGTATGCCGGTCCGCACAGTTCCTATGTCCCCAAACAATTCAATCCCGGAAATCGTTATGCGTCCATGACGGATTTGGGATTCGTCGTAGTTAAAATGGATGGAATGGGCACGGCCAACCGTTCCAAAGCATTCCATGACGTCTGCTGGCATAACCTCAAAGATGCCGGCTTTCCGGACCGGATCTTGTGGCATCAATCCGTCGCGGAAAAATACACATGGTATGACACTTCCCGAGTAGGGATTTATGGAGGTTCGGCTGGGGGACAAAGCTCTACCGGTGCATTGTTGTTTCATCCAGATTTCTACAAGGTCGCTGTGTCGTCATGTGGCTGTCATGACAACCGGATGGACAAGGCCTCCTGGAATGAGCAGTGGATGGGCTATCCCGTCGGACCGCATTATGCGGCTTCCTCGAATATCGACAATGCCCATCACCTCCGTGGAAAATTGATGTTAATCGTCGGCGAACTTGACACAAACGTACCGCCGGAATCCACAATGCGACTCGCCGCAGCACTGATTAAAGCCAATAAAGATTTCGACTTGATTGTAATTCCCGGCGGAGGACATGGAGACGGTGGCCGCTATGGAGACAGACGTCGCAAGGATTTCTTCCAAAAACATCTGCTCGGGCTGGACGCTCCGGACATTAATGCGGTTCCCTAAGTAGGCCGAACCAACACAACACCATCACATTGTAAATTTTCTAGAGCACTAATTCTTTGATGACTTGTGCCGGAAGAACACCTGTGAGTCGTTGATTTAAGCCTTGGTACTTGTATGACAATTGTTCATGGTCGTAACCTAGCAGTTGCATGACTGTTGCATGAAAATCACGAATGTGGACCGGGTTATTGACGATGTTGTAGGAGAAGTCATCTGTTTCGCCATAGATTGTACCGCCCTTGGCACCACCACCAGCCATCCACATGCTGAAACATCGTGGGTGGTGATCGCGACCATAATTCGTCATCGATAATTTTCCTTGCGTATAGATCGTACGACCAAACTCGCCGCCCCAAATAATTAACGTATCATCAAACATCCCGCGTTGTTTTAAGTCTTCAATTAACGCTGCACAGGGTTGATCCACGTCTTTACATTGGCTTGGCATCCGTCCCGCTACATTACCGTGATGGTCCCAATTGTTGTGATAAATTTGGATAAATCGCACACCGCGTTCAGCCAATCTCCGAGCCATTAAAACAGTATTGGCGAATGTACCCAACTTCTTCGCTTCTTCACCGTACAACTTAAACGTATGATCCGACTCAGTACTTAAATCCGTCAACTCAGGCACACTAGCCTGCATTTTAAATGCCATCTCATATTGTCGAATTCGAGTTTGAGTTTCTGGGTCACCGACCGCTTTAAAATTAATTTCATTTAAAGCATTGATATTGTTGATCGTACTTTTGCGGATCGCGGCAGGAACGCCGGCAGGATTATTGATGTAAAGAATTGGGTCACCGGCACTGCGGAATGAAACGCCCGCGTGTTCACCCGGCAAGTACCCGCTACCCCACAACCGCGACGAGATCGCTTGCTCTTGATCACGATTACTAGGCACTGCAACTAACACAACAAATGCCGGAAGATTCTCGTTATCAGACCCTAATCCATACGAGGCCCAAGATCCTAAACACGGACGACCCGGTACTTGATTCCCAGTCTGCATCGCAGCGATCGCTGGTTCATGATTAATCGCTTCGGTATGCAGTGTCCGCATCCAGCAGATGTCGTCTGCTTTTTTTGCTAGGTTAGGCAAAAGTTCCGTATTCATCATCATGCCACATTCACCTGCTGGGCCGAACTTGAATTTCGAGGGCGCGACGGGGAATCTCTTTTGGCCACTGGTCATGGTCGTCAGCCGTTGACCTTTACGAATCGAAGCTGGCAGTTCTTTGTCGTAAAAATCTTTCATCTTGGGTTTGTGATCAAATAAATCCATCTGAGCCGGACCGCCGACCATGTGTAAATATATTACTCGTTTCGCTGTTGCGGGAAAGTGAGTTTTAACGACGCCTTCACCCGCTGTTGCGGACGCACTACTTCCCAGCAGTGATCCGAGGGCGGCAGTCCCTAACAAATTCTTACCCTGTGAGAAAAACTGTCGACGAGTTTGCAACGTTTTATATTCTTCAATGATGTTCATAGGATGTTCCAATACACCTTAATCGGTGCATTTTTTACTTGTTAAGGACTTCATCTAAATTCAAGATCTGATTACAAACCATCGTCCAAGTTGCTAGTGTTACATCGTCCATCGATTCATCAACTTTCGATTCACCGACTGCCAAGAGCAATTTCGCGTCATCTGCGTGAGCTTGATAGTATTCGAGCAAATGCTGTTTACTGGATTGAACAATCTCTAATTCGCGGTCTTTCAAAGCTCTACTGAGCGCACGGGCAATGATAAAGTCAATCATTGCTTGATCACTGCCGTCTGTTTCAATAAGAGCAAGTTCCGCGAGTTTTCGAGCGGCTTCGACAAACTGTGGGTCATTTAATGTAATCAAAGCTTGCAGCGGTGTGTTCGTACGTTCTCGACTGACAGCACAATACTCGCGACTTGGTGCATTAAACGCCACCATATTTGGCGGTGCTGCCATTCGTTTCCAAAAATGGTATACCGTACGGCGGTAAAGATTCTTGCCTTTGTCCTGAACATAATTTCGAGTATCGCCACCGGCTAAGCCAA
Organism: Planctomycetota bacterium; assembly: GCA_036338835.1. Classification (GTDB taxonomy): domain Bacteria; phylum Planctomycetota; class Planctomycetia; order Pirellulales; family Pirellulaceae; genus UBA721. The sequence continues at coordinate 10,292 of JAYZBF010000054.1, read as the reverse complement.
CAACTTCCCAAATACCTGTTGGTTGATATGGCTTCGTGCCGGGGCCATACATTTCGCGTGACAATAACCCGCTTACAGCGAGGGCATAGTCTCGCACCATTTCTGCGTCCATACGGAAACGAGGACCACGCGACAACAATGCATTATCGCGATCTACCTCTAACTTCTGTTGAGTTATCGTTGCGCCTTGGCGATAAGTCGCACTGGTCAACATTAACTTAAATAATTTTCGCACGTCCCAACCACTATCACGAAACTCTAGTGCCAACCAGTCCAGTAACTTGGGATGACTGGGGTCTGCACCCATCACACCAAAGTCTTCAGGAGTAGTTACAATCCCGCGTCCAAAGATTTCTTGCCAAAAGCGATTCACGGTGACTCGTAGTGTAAGTGGATTCGCTGGATCAACAATCCACTGCGCCAACCCCAGACGATTATTCGGCAAATCATCGGCGAATGGATGCAATGAAGCTGGAGTGGCAGCCGACACCTGTTCGCCTTTTTTGTCATACTCACCTCGCATCAAAATATAAGCCATCGCATCCGAGTCTTGCTTCTCGACTTGGACATGCGTCACAGGACTACGAGCGTCAATCGCTGCTTTTTCTTTTTCTAGGTCAGCAAGTACTTTTAGGAGTTTTGGATACTGTTGATCGTTATTATTCAAATAGTAGTTCAATAAGGTTTGAGTTTGTTCTTTACTGCGGTCTGCTTGAGCAATCGCGAAAATATCCTGCAGTGGTGCGGCTTCACCGATTGTCTTGACGTCATGTGGGGATAATTGATGATCATAGATGCGAACATCCTGCACGCTGCCACCTTCGAAAACAAGACCTTGACTACGCTGGCCCACTCGCAATGGCGTCTTGGTACGAATCGTTGCATCTGGTTTGATGTTGTTTGTAGCAACGGTCAACTTAGTTTCCGCGCCATTAACGTATATTTTAATACCCTCTGGCTTGGCAGTTCCATCATAAGTCACAAACACATGTTGCCATTTCCCAACCTTTACTTGGGCCCCGGTGGTAATGACCTTAATTGCATTAATTGGCCATTCTTGAATGAGGTGTACCGCAAACTCGCCTTTGTCTTGCATTAAATCCCAGCCGCGAAATTTGGCTTGTTCGTCCATCCGAGCGATAATTCCACTCGCTTTTGCATTGGGCGCCCGCACCCAGGCACCGTAACTGAATGACTGATCCTTTTCAAAATCTCCCAACCCGCCAAGATCAAATGTATTGCCCGCTTTAATTACTGGTGCCGAGGCAGTCCGTCCATTGGCAACCCAAGTCACATTGCCTGTTACTTTAACGGGATCCGCATCTGCGATTTGATTTGTAACAGTGTTTCCCGAACCTTCATTTAACGGAAGGTTAACCAGTAATCCCTTCGTTGGTAATTCTAGTGGAACAGTTTCTTTTTCGGTTACGTCAAGCCATTTATTAAACCCAGCCTGAGCAATAAGTTTTCTTTCATCGCGAGCTTTCCCAGCCGCTGTGATTGCCGCAGGTAATGCTACCAGTCTTTCTCGATCTGCTTCTAAGGGGACCTTGATGACTGGGCCGCGACCATCTTTGATATTTCCGTCCTTGGGACCTTGGGTCGTGTTGCGGAAGAATGCTGCCAGTGAATAATAGTCCTTCATCGTGATCGCATCAAACTTGTGATCATGACATTGAGCACAGTTCGTCGTTAAACCAAAATAGACCCAGCCGATCGTTTGCACTCGATCCGCAGCGTAATTGGCAAGATTTTCTTCGTCAATCGTACCACCTTCGTTTGTGGTAATATTGCAGCGCTGAAAGCCTGTGGCAATGAGTTGGTCTGTTGATGGTTTTGGCAGCAAGTCACCGGCAATTTGCTCAACGGTAAATTGATTAAACGGTTGATTGGCGTTGAACGAGCGAATAACCCAATCGCGATAAGGCCACATCTCGCGATAGTTATCAAAGTGCAAGCCATGCGTGTCGCCGTAGCGAGCTGCGTCAAGCCAATACCTCGCACGGTGTTCACCCCACGCTGATGTCTGCATCAATTTGTCGATCCAATCACCAAGCACGTTGTCTTTGTTTTCTTTACTACCACGATACGCCGCAACGAATGCAACAACATCTGCGGCGGCCGGAGGCAAACCTGTGATATCTAGGTGTACGCGGCGAAACAATTTAGCGGGTGCGGCCTCGGCGGCGGGTGATAAACCGGCTTGCTGCAAGCGAGCCAATACAAATCTATCAATGCCATTCTTGGCCCAACTCTTTTTACGAACCTTGGGGAGTTCCGATTGGTGCGGTGCAATTAACGACCAATGTCGCTCGTATTGGGCCCCTGCGGATATCCAACGTTTGAGGATTTCTTTTTCGTCCGCTGTGAGTGTTTTCTTAAGTTCCGCTGGCGGCATAACCCGTTCGACATCATCGGTCAGCACGCGGTTAATCATTTCACTGTCGTTAGGTTGGCCCGCAACGATTGCGCCTAAGTCGATTGCCACATCTCGTTGGTCTAACCGCAAATCCGCTTTTCGCGCAGCGCTATCCGCACCATGACAAGCAAAGCAATTTTCTGCCAGTATCGGCAACACGTCTCGATTATATTGCAACGGTTCCGCTGACTGTATCATTCCCGCAAATGCGAAACAAATCACAAGTGAAAATAGGGAACGCCAATTGCACTGCCGATTCGTGTTGATTCTCGTAAATCTCATTGGTTCGTTATGTGAATAAAGTTTTTGTTGATCTTATTGCTATTCAGCAAGTAATACTCGACCCCAGTATTTTACTCCAGCCTCGATATGTTGTGACATTGCCGCCGACGTTTTTTTCCTATTAACGGCTCAATAATGACTGCAGCCTTCGTATAACTTTTAAACAAACCATTTTTTGTGCCGACAAGCATCCGCAGGACGTCACTTCCCGTTAAGATAAAACAAAACACGTACGCTATTACAGCAGTCCTCTTATTGGAAATCAAAAAACCATGGTCAATCATATGCACAAAAGCATCTTCTTTGGTGTAACACTCCTAGCAAGTTGTTTTTGCTTAATTGCGAGCAACACGACTGCCGCTGAAACGATTGCGGCTTCTAAAAACAAAGTTGCTCCTTTGAATGTGTTAATGGTTACCGGTGGCAGCAGCCATGATTATGACAACCAAAAAGGCATCCTCGAGAAAGGCATTGCAGCGCGAGCAAATGTCCAGTGGACGATCGCTCATCAGGGAGGTAAGGATCGCAATCAAATGATTGAGTTATTCAAATCTCCGGACTGGGCAGCCAAATACGATATCGTTGTCCACAACCAGTGTTTTGGTGGTGTAACGGATGTCGCTTTTGTGGAACGCGTTGCTCAAGCACATTACGCTGGCGTACCTGCAGTCATTATCCACTGCACCGTGCACAGCTATCGTCATGCCAAAACAGATGCTTGGCGAAAAGTTATCGGCGTTAGTTCTTTTAGCCATGAAAAACACCGCCCCTTGGCAGTTCGAAATCTACAAGCCAAACATCCAATCATGCAGGGATTTCCGAAAGTGTGGAATACACCCAATGGGGAGCTCTATAAGATTGACAAAATGTGGCCCAATTGCAAAGCGCTGGCAACCGCATTTGGCGAAGACACCCAAAAAGATCATACTTGCATTTGGACCAACACCATCGGAAAAGGCAAGGTCTTTGGCACTACGATTGGTCATCACAACGAGACCATGAGTACTGATGTTTATCTCGACTTGGTCACCCGCGGCATGTTATGGGCCTGCGATAAACTCGATGACTCCGGAAAACCTAAACCCGGCTACGGTCCCACTAAAACAAAATAGACCATCTGTGGTCATTTCGACCGAGTCTGTGCTGTGTATCGTTTGAGCGCGCAATAAGTGGGATATTACTGAATTGTCCGTTTTGTTATTTATACAGAAACGGAATAAATCAGACCAATCTAGATATAGACCATATTAACCGTGCTCCCTTTTAAATACCGCAGTGATATCGACGGATTACGAGCAGTCGCTGTGTTGTTGGTGCTGTTTTTTCACACAGACTGCGGCTTTTCCGGAGGATATATCGGCGTCGATGTGTTCTTTGTGATTTCCGGATTTTTGATAACTGGCCTGATCATCAAGAATCAGCAAAAAAAACAATTCAGTCTGGCAATGTTCTGGGGTCGCCGCATCAAACGCATTGTTCCCGCGGCCTTTGTCGTTGTCGTGGTGACGTTACTCGCAGGTGCTTGGATATTGCTTCCAGAGGATTACGAGCAACTTGCCGAGTCGACCATTTACCAGCAACTGATGCTTGCCAACCATTTCTTTTATCAACACCTCAACTACTTTGACGGCCCCGCGGAAACGAAGGCACTGCTGCATACTTGGTCACTCGCGGTTGAAGAACAATTCTATTTGGTGTTTCCGCTTCTTTTGATATTCTTGCGTCGTTACTCCAACCGAGTGGCAGCTTTAAGTCTAGCCGTCCTTGCAATTCTATCGTTTGCCTACAGTCATTGGGCCACCAGCAACGCACCCTCTGCCGCGTTCTTTTTACTCCCGTCAAGAATGTGGGAATTGCTAGTTGGCGCCCTGTTGGTCTACGCTCCGCTGCCTAAAGCAAAATTGCAACAATGGCTGGAATTCGCAAGTTTCGTCGGAATCGCCGGAATCTTCGCGGCGGGATTGCTATTGGATGCAACGACACCTTTCCCAGGCACGGCCGCATTGGTTCCTTGCTTCGCTACCGCTTTGATAATCTACAGCAACGTCCACACACAGACGAAGATTGGCAGGCTACTCTCCAATAAAGGAATGGTTTTTATCGGTCTAATTTCATATTCATTATATCTGTGGCATTGGCCCATTTTGGCGTTATTGCGATACAACACGAATCAACCGTTGACTACCGCCTCGCAATGTGCCGCACTCGGGCTGAGTTTACTATGTGGTTGGTTATCATGGAAATATATTGAAACACCATTCCGTCGAGGTTTTCAAAATATCAAATTGCGGCGAACTCTCACGATCACTGCTGCTTGTGCAACGGCGTTAATCATCGCCAGTATCTGGATTGATCATTCCAAGGGACTTACTTGGAGATTGCCTGCGGACGTCTATCAGTTAATTCAAGACAACGAAGTTCCCAAACGATTTCGCAGCAACACCGAACAAGTCAAAACTGGCGTACTACCCCTGCTCGGATCGGTCGACAACTCACAGCAACCTATTGATTTTCTCGTATGGGGCGATAGCCATGCGATGGCGATTGGTACATTAATGGAAGACTTAGCGACCGAACATCAGCTGCACGGCCGCATTGCCGCGAGGTCCGCTATTGCGCCGCTAGTTAACACTTGGCGCAATACTACCCGCGACGCTGCGCCAATTTGGAATGACGAAGTCCTCAAGTACATTAAACAACGTAAAATCAAAAATCTAATTCTAGTTTCACGCTGGGCAGTGGCAATTGAAGGTAAATATGATGGCGACCTCACGACACTCATCTCAGACCAGCAAACAACTTCTAAAACTCCCAACGATGCTCGACAAGTCTTCGAGCGTCGGTTGCAAGAGACGCTTCAGAAGCTATCAAGTTGTGTACAACGTGTGTTTCTCATTGAGCAAGTACCCTACCAAACTCTAAATCCCGAGCATGAAATCGTGCGAGCGGCATTGAACGACGAGGGCATTCCGCTGGGAGTTGCTCTAGAAATCCATCAACAACGCCAACTTCACGTGCACGAAATCATGGAGAAAGTCACGGCGAAGTTTGAAAACGTGTTTCTCTTAGATCCAGCCGCATACTGTTTCAATGAACACAATCAATCTATTATTGCGGTCGCTCGTGGAGTGCTCTATGCCGACAATGACCACGTTTCACCCCTCGGCGCCGAAGTTCTACTTCGACCATTGTTGGAACCGGTTTTAAAAGAGGTTCCATGAACCCGCTCTCCTGCGTATTCAATGGCAATGCAGAGCCCCACACCAAAATGTGCACTTAGCATTGAGGTGTTACAATAAAACTACGTAACAGTAATATTATTGGAGGCTATTTGAGTGCGCCGTTTTTTCACAGCAGTCGTTGTAATGACAGTTATTTTTGGTGGCTTTCATCGTACTGCCGCTCAAGATTCCGTTCGAATACATGAGGGTTTACAAGTCCTGTATACATTTGAAACGGGACACGGCGATACGGTTTTCGACCGCTCGGAAAGCGGTCCTGCACTTAACTTAAAAATCGCTAACAACGATGCTGTCAAATGGCTCGATGGTGCACTTCAAGTAAACAGTGCTACCATGATCAAATCTACGGCTCCCGCGCGAAAAATCATTGATTTCGCCAAACGAACCCGTGGACTCACGATTGAAGCTTGGGTAGATCCGGCCAACGACCGTCAGGATGGCCCAGCTCGAATGGTCACTCTCTCCGGTAACACGAGTGTCCGTAATTTCACTCTAGGCCAAGACACGAATCATTACGATGTGCGAATACGCACAACCGCTACGACAAAAAACGGTATTCCATCCACACCAACCCCTTCCGAAACTGCGAGCACTCGTTTAACGCACGTCCTCGTCACTCGCCAAGCGGACGGGACTACTCGCATATTTATCAATGGCCAACAGCAAGCCACTACTCAGATCAAAGGTGACTTTGGAAACTGGGATGGCAGTTTTACTTTGTCTCTAGCAAACGAGGCGAGCGGAGGCCGACCGTGGCTGGGCACACTGCACCTAGTCGCCATCTATAGTCGTCCATTGTCCGCCAAAGAAGTCACTCAAAACTACACGGCCGGACCTGACGCCAAAACCGGCGGGGTGCTAGCACAACGAAGACACGAACAGTTCTTTGAATCCAAAATCGCAACTCTGTTTGCCAAGAATTGCCTTGGCTGCCACGACGCCGCAAACCACAAAGGTAAGTTGAATCTGGCTCGAAAAATAGATGCGTTTAAAGGGGGCGAAAGTGGCAAAGTCATTTTGGCGGGTAAACCAAGTGAGAGCTTGCTCTTAGAGCAAGTTATCTCAGGAGATATGCCGCCCGAAGGACCGTCACTTACCGAAACGGAGATCAAAGACCTCCAACAATGGATTAAGAACGGAGCTGTTTGGACAGTCGATGATATTGACCAAGCACTATATGCTAACAATCGCCCCACCGAAATCTGGTTACAACGACTTACGATTTCAGAATATATCGGCACCGTTGAGCAAACTATCGGAGTTGATATTGCCGAACAAGCAAGTACGTTGTTGCCCCCAGACATACGTGCCGACGGGTTCAGTAATACCGCCTACAACCTCAATGTCGATCTAAAACATATTGAAACCTATGCACATCTCGCTGAACAAATTGTACAGAAGGTGGATGTAGCCAAATTTGCGGCACGGTTCTCTAAAAGCCGTAAGCTCTCTACGGATGATACGATGCGTGACTTTGTTGCCAACATGGGCGCGTGGATTCTCCGCGGGCCCTTAGACGAACGAGAGATTTCAATCTACAGCGGAATAGCCACAACGATAGCCAGCGCCGGCGGTTCGTTCGACGAAGCCGCTGGGCTAATTATTGAAGCGATGATTCAATCTCCAAGATTCATTTATCGAGTTGAGCATCAACGTGGAGACGGATCAGCTTGGCCCGTGAGTGACTACGAAATGGCATCACGCATGAGTTACATTCTGTGGGGCACATCACCAGACCAGCCGTTGATGCAAGCCGCCAAAGACGGCCGCCTACAAGATGCCACTAACGTCGCTGCACAAGTTAAACGCATGCTTGAAAATCCGCTAGCAAAAAAACAATCTGCTCGATTTATTACCGAATGGCTCGATCTTGATCGCCTAGAGAACTTACAACCTAATGCAAAACGATTCCCCGCTTGGAACGCCTCACTTGCCCAAGACATGCAGAGGGAAACCATTGCGTTTTTTCAAAATATCGTTTGGCAACAAAAACGCCCTTTATCCGATCTCTTCAATGCCCAATTCACCTACGCCACACCGCAACTCGCCAAATTCTATGGACTCGCTTCACAAACCAATTCCGCCGAAAACGAACTACAGCTTTACGACCTGAGCGATGTTCCTGAACGCGGCGGGTTTCTCACCCATGCTAGTACACTAACCCTCGGTGGCGATGATGCCTCGATGGTAACTCGCGGGCTATTTATCCTTAACGATGTACTCAGAGATGCCGTCAACGATCCACCTCCCGGACTCGACACCACACCCGTTCCTGTAAAAAAAGGACTCTCGCAACGCAGTATTGCTGAGAAAAGAATTGCCAATTCCGCCTGTACTGGGTGCCACAGCAAATTCGAACCTCTCGCGTTTGGTCTTGAAAAATTCAACGGCATCGGAGTTTTCAATAACCAAGACGAACATGGAAATAAATTGCGAGCAGACGGGAAGATATTATTTCCCGGAACAGCGGTCGCCATTAAATATAAATCCGCAAGCGAACTCATGGATTTACTTGCAAATAATAAACGAGTCCAAGAAACAATTACTTGGAAGTTGACACAATTTGCTCTGGGACGGCCGCTTGCGGCTAAAGATGCTCGGATTATCAATCAAATCCACACCGTCGCATGGACCCATGAAGGAACATACCAAGATTTAATGACGGCCATACTGACAAGTGACCTCGTGATGTTTACTCAAACCCAAACTGAATAAAACCGATAAGCTAATCTCCATTTTCTCTTTTCATCAATCACACTATCACGTCATAATATACTTGTGACTTCAAATTGACCTAAGCTTCGCAAATGCTTGCAATACGCCAAGGATATTATATGTCTGCTAAAACAATAAATCGTCGAACCATGCTCAAGGGAGTCGGCTCAATCTCCATCGGGTTACCGCTTCTCGAAGAGATGATTCAACCCGCTATCGCAGCAACGAAAGAGGACGTACCAATTAGGGCATTCAATATTTTCTTTGGTCTCGGTATCCCTGCACCGCTGCAAGCGGAAGGTTTTGATGATGTTCTGGAGCCCTTGAAACCACTTGGCGAAAAACTGTTAATTATGCGGAACGTCAATCAAATCCGCTGTGACGAAAGTGGCATCAATGCGCACTATGATGGTGCCGCAGGGGCTTTTACCGCTAGTGCACCCGATGGTGAAGCGCGAGCGGGAGGTGCATCTATTGAGCAATTAGTCCGGCAAGCCCATTATCCTAATGGCCAACCCACAGGAGTTGTTCCCACATTGGTTGGCGGAACTTTCTTCCGCCGTAGCCGTGTCGGGCGATATGTTCACAGTTACAACAAAGACGGCACGGTTGCCGCCACCATTCAAGAAAAACCTCGTGATCTATTTGCTCGCGTTTTTGGTTCCGTCGCTTTAGCCAGTAGTAACAAAGATGCTCGACGCCGAGCGTTGAAGCAAAGTGTGTTGGACTCCGTCATCGATGACTTTCATTTTTACACGGGCGCTAATTCACCGCTGGGAGCTAACTCTAAATCTCGCATCGCAGATCACTTAGATCGGATAACGGAATACGAACAACGTGCATTTGCTCTCGATGCTGACCCCCATGCACCCAAACGTCCGTTGAGATCCAAAATACCCCACGGTGGTGCCTCGGACCCTGGCGGACAAGGGATTGATATTACGTTAGAGCAACTTACAACCGAATGGCGTTTGATGGCGGATTTATATGCGTTGTCCATTCAAATGGACCGAGTACGATTTGGTTCGTTGACATTCTTGGCCGCCGGTGAACGTATTCGTTTAAAAGGCGAATATGAATATGACGGAAAGCACCGTTGGTCCTTTGATGATGCTCAACAACATAATGCCAGTGGCGATCAAGGGTGCAGTCATGAATGGTGGCACAAGTTTAATGAAAACAAAAAAAATGACGCACTACGGGCCCACGCTCACATGAAAATGCGGGAAGTTGCTTACTTCCTCCATCGACTTAACGACAAGGATTCACTAGAGGTCAATGATCGCACGATCATGGAAAACTCGATGATCACAATTTCCACCGAGTCTGGCGATGGTCGACACAATGATGTCAAACGCGAACTCTCGGGTGTGTTCCACGCAATCACCGGCGCCAACGGACGATTCAAAACTGGCCAAATCATGGATGTCGGAGCCGAGGGTATTGATGTTTACAACACAATGCTCGGAGCAATGGGCGTCAAAGACCAACTAGGTCCTGACGACCGTGACAATCAAATGATTGACCAAATCCGAGCGTAATGGACACAACCTGTTTAACCTCAAAGCGACATGCACTCATACACTGACTTCTCACCGATAGTAAATTGCCATCAACCAATAAAAGAAAGTGGT
>JAYZBF010000053.1:0-20746 GCA_036338835.1 Planctomycetota bacterium | reverse complement strand
AATTGCTTTTTGGTGTTTTCCTTCTTGATAGAAAAAATCAGCAAACAGGCCATATTCCATCGATGGTCGATATGTTTGCGCATACCAATCAGAAAACAGAGCGATTCCTTGTGTTGTGTTTTTTTGGCGGTGATAGCATAGGGCAAGCAAACTTATTGTGGTGGCATCGTTTCGCTGCATCTCGTTGGCTCGCTGCAGTACAGCGATGGCTTCTTGGGTTCTGTTTGTCAAGTAATAAACGCGGCCTAGGTTTCTGAGCAATTGGCTGTCGTTACTGACCCGACGGGCTGCTGCTGTTAGTGATTTTTCGGCCAGTTCCAACAAATGGTCCTCACCGACAGTTGCGTATTGCGTCAACAATGCTTCACCGGTGGCACGGTCCACTTCCCATTGCGGTAGCTGCGAATGTATGTTGGGAAAGAGTATCCATGGGGTTGCATCGGTGTCTTTTTTAACGACGGTCGATGAGTTATCAAATGCGCTGACGGTTGGTTTGCGACGCACGCGGTGATCGGATTGTGTCGAATGGGCGATGTCGCTATTGGCAATACGCGGCATGTGACAAGCAAAGCAGGAGTTCTTCGCGGACGAATTCATTCGTACATCGATGGGCTCGCTACATTGTGTAGCGGATGGACTATGGCAATTAATACATTTGTTGCGATAGAATTCTATCTTTTCACTGGGTGTCGGGTTGAAGTGTGGGTCGTGGCATGATGTACAAGTCATGTTTGTTGCGGGGCTTTGATAGCAGGCACTAGCATGCATTTGTTCGACATGACTCACAATTGGAGCCGCATTGTTGCCGTGGTTCGAGCTGTTAGAGATAAACACGGACCAGACTTCACTCAATTTCATACCGGGACGAAAATCAAAAAAGGATTTTCCATAGCGGGGCGCTCTGTATTTTCCGGATAGGTGGCATTGATTACAAATACTTTCCTTTTCGACGGTTGGCAATTTGGCAGGATTTACAATGAAATGTTCTTCTTTAAATCTACCTTGGCGGTGAGTTTCCACGTGTTTCGTAGCGTCACCATGGCATCGTTGGCAGCTAATTCCCATTTCGCGAAAAGGGGTTTCACTATCAAAGTGATCGGGCATATTTGCTACTCGATTGACTTTTCCAGCGTGGCAGGCAAGGCACTTGTCGAAAATGACTCGTTCGAATCGCTGATGATTGCCTGGAATATAGCCCGGGGACAAATCCCACAACTCTTTTTCGACGTACCATGTGATCGGTGACTGAAAAAGACGGTCCCCGGATTGGTGTAAAAACGACCTGCCGCGAGACCCCGATCCAACCACGTAGTGCATAGGAATTGTCTGTTCGAATACGATTTGTCCGCTTGAGGACATGACTCGTTCGATGTGTGCAACCGCAGACGGAGGTAACTCTGGGTCGTTTGCGTCGCTGCGGATTTCATATTGATATCCGGCAGATTTAAAAGTCGGGCTTTGCAGATATTTTTCTAGCGGTGCTTGGTCCCCGAGTTTACGAATGGATTGCGCCATTGGGTGCCGTAAATACTGTTGGTAAATAGCCGCATGGCATTCTTGGCAACTTTCGCTTCCGATAAAATGCGACTCGGTAGACACTGGTTTTGGGACTGTTTGATCGTGATCCCAAAAAGAAGATTGTTCTTCCGCATGAAGAGCGTTGTTTTTCTGTTGGACTGTAGTTCGCGGCTGGTTTGGCGTGACGGTGGGATCCGGACCGCACCCTAATATAGCAGCAGCGACCAATAGCAAAACGAGAAATGGTGTGGCGGGATGCGTCAGTACATTTCTACGTTGCGGACGATGACGCAGAGGTTGAGCATCAACAGATTTGAAACGGAAGGCCATGTTTGCGTTTCTTAATTACCTCGATGCGATTTAACAATGCGCGAGGATCGATGTGTTTATGGATCGGCACTAATTTCAGGTTTGTCATCATCGAAAGACAGGTTGTCTTCAGGAATAACGCCATCGCCTAAATAGATGCGAGAGTCCGGATGTACTTCGAGCCATTCTCCCCACGTGGTGATGATATAGGGATAGTCAGGCAGGGGAGCGTTTTCCGAGGATTGAGAAAAGCGGATATTTTCAAAATAGAAGAACATTTCTTTATCCATCCACCCGCCAAGTCCGACGTGCAGGTATTCGCCTCGCTCGGTCGAAGTGAAGACGCGGGCACGCTCATAAATATCACAATAGGTTATGACGAGCGGTATTTTGTTGATTAAGTCATTGATTACTTTCTGCCCCAATGGTGCGAATGCCTGTACGATGTATGCGCGGTGCTCGTCACCTATGGTAATTCCAATCACTTGCTCAGTATCGGTAACTCGGGCCTCTGCAGCCGTCAAAGTTACAGGAGCGATCATGCCTGGTAGCATCATTGGCGTGTCGTTAGGCACTACTTTTCCATTAATCATCTGGTTCGACCTTTCGGATTCAGGGATGATAATTGTGACTCGGCGTTTGTTCTCCGAGAAAAACATGAAGAGTAGAAACAGGCCGGTAACAACGATGATTATGAAGAAACCGGCAATGTACCACGCAATGCGAGATTCTGGTTCGTCGGAATCGACGAAATTATAATCATCATCGTCAGCGTCGTCTGAGAAAAGAGGGTTGATCTTTTTATCAACTTCCGCATCAGGAGTTGCCGTCGGTGTGGAATGTTTATCTGCAGTATCAAGTTCGGACTGGCTTTCATGGGTTGAATTGGCTGAATCGATGGACATGGCAATACCTATTGAAATGCGAGTGGGATTGTGTGTGAGTGTTTACGGAAACGTTGGGAAGTTATTGATTGGGTTGGTTTGCTGGCGTTGGATTTTGCGGCGCGACCGGTGCAAAAGGGGCCGTAGCGTTGTTCTCACGCGTCATTTCACCAATGACTCGCTCTAATTCAAATAACGCTTGTTGGTTTTGAGTATCGATTGTCAGAACGGCTTGGTACCAAGTAACGGCGAGCTCAGGTTTGCCGATTTCTTCAGCCAATTTTCCGAGTTCTAACCGCATGGCGATGTTTGCTGGTTCACCAATGACATCAACATTAAGTTTTGAAAATCGTTCCCGTTTTGCTCTCAGTGATTTGGACTTTAGGGACATTTCTTCGGCTTTGGCTTCATCGCCAAGGCCGCGATAAGCTTCTGACAATTTGTACATGAATACATCGTCACGCGGGTAATAACGAAGGCCGCTGACAAACGTGTCCACCGCTGTTTTATAGGATCGATCTTGGACTTCGATTGTTCCCTTAAGCAGAATGGCTTCGTGTTGGGCGGGGTCACGCGACAAGGCGTTGTTGAGTGCATCGAACGCATCTTGAACGTCACCGAGGTTGTAATGACAAGAAGCTCGTAGAGCGTAGATGCGTGGCGTCACAATCACTTGGTTTAGTTGGGTGAGCGCTTGATTAAATTGGCGAAGTTTGATGTGAACTTCAGCCATGCTTATGATGACGATTTCACGGAGATCGCCAAAGGGAGCGAGTTCTAAATAGCGTTGATAGGCGAGTAGTGAATCTTGCCATTGTTCATAATCTTGCTGCACCATGCCGATGAAGCGGAAGATGCGAGCATTGTTTGGATCGAGTGTGGAAACGATTGTTGCTGCCTCCATCGCTTGTTGCATATTTCCGAGATCATAATAAATGGACGCCATCAGTTGGTAAGCAGGCACTAAGTTGCGTTCAGCTTTCTCACTTATTTTGACCGCAGCATCTAATGCTTGCAATGAATTGCCGTATTGTTTTTGTTTAAATAGAAGTTCACCTGCAACGTAATAATGGTACGTTGTAATCATCGGATCATCAGAATCTTGAAGTTCTTTTAGGTGCTCTGCTGCGTCAGTCAGATTATCAATAGTTAACGCGATAAACGCATTGAGGACCGAGATCCGATCGTCCTGTGCGGGCAATGTGAGTAGGGCGTTGCGGTGGGTGATGACATCCGGAATGTGCCGTTGATGCAGGGCGTCGAGCGCTGCCTCGAAGTGTTGGTCGGAAGTTAGTTCGATGGCACTGGAAAATGTCATTCCTTGCGTCCGACGGTCTAACGTCATGACACCTAGAACGGTGACGCCAACGATAACACTAACGAATGCAAAAACTGTTTTTTTGCCCGCAATGCCTGCGGTGCTAACCTCGGAACCCGTATCTGGTGCTTTATCGACGGGAGACGCATCTTGAATCTGGTCTGCCGAGTCGTCGCGTAGCGAAGTGAAGGCTGACGTTGTCGCCGTATCATTAGATTCGTCTGAAAACAGAGTATCAACTGATTCGGTAGTTTCCGTATCAGCGCTGTTTTCGACGATATCGCTATTTTCGTTTTCGTCGTTTTTGTGTTGTTGTGACATAGTCGGTTATTTAGGTAAAGGAAAAGATAAAATGATTTGCCAAAAAAATTAATTAGCATTTCTGTTTGTCATTGAGTCGCGACAACAGTAATGGTGGGAGTTGGTTGAATGACGACGAGAGGCTTATCGGTAGGTACATTATTGACTTTTTGGACATGTCCATTGGGCCATTTAATACTTAGATATTCAATCGTCGAGTCACTAGGTATTGACCAGTGCAATTGTTTGTCGTTTTGCGATAAATAACTTGCGCCTCCTTTGGTCATCCGTAGTAGTTTCCCAGTGGAACAATGTAATGTTACGCTGCAACCGATGGCATCTCGATTGTTATTTGTACCGATCAGTTTGACGCGGATGTTGTGACCCGATTGCTCGGTTTGATTTTCAACAATCGCCGCTGGTTCTACGTTATTAGCGAAGACAATATCAGCATCTCCATCACCATCGAGATCTCCCATGGCAAGTCCACGCCCCGAGTGTTGAGTATCCATATAGTCATGGTTGTCAAATCGTTTGCGAACGAACTTGCGGTAGTTTGATTGCTTATTGAGTTCGTTCATCAATAACAGAGGCATTTGTAATAACCGTCCGGAACGTGGGTAGTTGATGACGTGTCCATTTGAAACAATTAGGTCTTCGTCGCCGTCATAATCAAAATCGTAAAACGATGTGCCAAAGCCAACGAACAAACCGCCAAGCGATGTAACGCCAGTGCGGTCCGAGACATAGGTGAAAAGCGATCCGCCATCATTACGGTACAGGGCAAAAGCTTCTTGTTCGAAGTTGGCCACCCATATATCGGGATTGCCATCAAGGTTGTAATCGCCGACATCAATTCCCATACTGCCGTTGGAATTACCGATTCCGTCAAATGCGACGCTCGAAAGGGTTGCAAGTTCTTTGAATTCACCTTTGCCTTGATTGACGTAGAGGAAATTTGCAACCGTGTCGTTTGCGACATAAATGTCAAGGTCGCCATCGAGGTCAAAATCGACGGACATGACGCCGAGTCCTTTGCCTTTGTCAGTTAACCCAGCTTCGGCAGTTGCGTCATAAAATGTGCCATCTCCGTTGCTGTAGTAGATAACATCGGGTAGCGGTTGGTATTGTTTTGGCGGACAAATTTCCCGTTGGCCAGGGTTGGGGCCGTCGCAAAAAGGATGATTGGCAAATGACCAATTAACATAATTGCAAACATATAAATCGAGATTTCCATCGCCGTTGTAGTCGCCCCATGCAGCGCTACTACTCCAACTCTCGTTGTCTAGTCCAGCGAGTTCGTGGATTTCCAAAAACGTGCCATCACCCTGATTGTGGAAAAGTTTCAGGCTATTCCACCCTGTGAGGATGAAATCGGGAAAGCCGTCGTTATCAAAGTCGGCGACTTGGCAACCATGGGTATAGAGGGAAGCATCATTTGTAAAAGACGCAGTGGAAACTTCCGTGAACTGTGCCATTCCGTTATTGCTGTATAGCATTCCGGGATGACCTGTGATGACCTGTTTCTGGTACTTACCCCCGCCTGGGAAGAATAGGTCGACCGTGCCATTCATGTCGTAGTCCAGCATGCCGACTCCGCCACCGAGCGATTCGAGAATGGAATTGTTTCCAGATTCACGCCCATTTCGGTATGTAAAATCGACACCTGCTTCGTTCGTAATGTCATGGAGTACTACGTTTTTACCAACTTCACGCGAGCCTAATTGCACATCTTCACTTAATTCAGTCAGGGAATTAGTGGACCTGTTGTCATCGATTTCGATGTCATCCAAGTTTGATAATTGATCAAGTGGATCGTCGTCTTGGCAACCGCTGAGGCTCAGCGTTAGTACCACGGCGCATGCAAAAAAGTAGTTGGTGAATTTGTGTTTCATAGCAATGTCAGTTTGGTAAAGTTGGGGGCCTAGTGCTAGGTGAGATTAGTTAGTGGATGGTGTTGGGGCATTGTCTTCAGGTTGTTTCTGTGGAGGCAGAATTGGACCAATGGAAGGGGTAGTTTCAAGATCGTTCGTCGCAGTGCCATCGTCGGCAGACCTATCTGTTTGTGCTTTGACAAATGCGATTTCTCTCTCAAATTTTGTAACTTGGCTTTGTAGTTCAGAGTTGGTTTTGACTTTCTCTTGGTAATACATCAGCATGAATTCCAATGTTGGCAAGTACTTTGAATTGAGGAGGTAAGCTGTTCTCATCCACACCATGGCATCTTGTTCAGATCCGTATTCCCAAAAAATCTGGGCGACCGTTAAGCGATCGTTAATACTATCGGGTCCGCTACCGATGGTTTCAACGATTTGATTTGCCGTGGCAAGATTGTTTTTAATATTTTCAACAGCATCGAAATGTGCTTGTGCCTCTTCAAGTCGTCCTTCGCCACGTAGAGCCATGGCGAGAGATTGGCGTGGATCTGTTAATAGTCCGTCGCCGTCGACAATCGGTTGCAACAGGGGAATCGCTTCGGCATAGCGTCTGTCGACCACAAGAATTCGACCAAGTTCGTTAGAGGCAGCATAATGCTTGGGTGTTTTCTGCAGTACGACACGCAGAATTTTCTCTGCTTTATCGGCTTGACCAAGCATGCGGTAGCAATGTGCTTGGGCAACGTAGGAATCAATCAATAGCAATGGGTCTTCCTCGGCAAGTTTTAAATATTTCAAAGCTCGATCTGTATTTTTAAGTTCGAGAAGTACGTCAGCTATTTCCATGGCAGCGGCGTAGTATTCAGGATCGACCTTTAGAGCGTTGAGGAAACATTGTTCGGCTTCCTTGTTTATGCTAATTGACTTGTAAATGATGCCTTCTAAGTAGTGAGGCCGTGCATCACTGGGGAAATCCTGCTGCCAAGCGCGCACGAGTTCGATGGCTGAATCGTTTAATTGGAATTGGATAAAGCCGATAACAAAGGCCTCACAGATTTCGCGTTCGTCGCCGCGAGGATCTTCTAAAAGTTTGGAAAGATGTGGTCGCGCCGTATCGAGATCAGCGGATTGAGCGGATGCCAAGATGCGTTCGCGAGCGATCATTTCGGGATCGTAACCAGCGTCTTGAGCTAGATCTAAATACTTGCTCATCTGACGGTAATTACCTTTGCGACGTTCAAGCCGAGCCGTATAAAAGTGAATTTCACTCTTTTTGACGAAAGGGACCTTTTGTGCAAATGTAATCCACTCTTGAGCGATTTCAAGTTTGTGGTCGAGCAGATTCGCTTTTGCTTCATTAAGCGGATAGGTTGTGGCGAAGTACGAACCTCCCGCTAATAGAGCCGCAAGCGTGATGGCAATCGTAACTAAACGTGTTGCTCGATTTGTGTTGACCGGCGATGGCGCAGTGTCTGTAAGAATGGTGGACTTCTGCTCATTGCTTGTGCCATCGGCTTGATCGTTTTGAGGGGTTTCAGAACCCATTGATTTATTCCGGCTAGAGTAAAGGCTGTGTGATTAAGATATTTGTGCAAATGAATATCTTGGATGTGAACGGATGATTGAACTTACATAAAATAATAGTGGACATTCAATCGCATATGAGAGACTTCTCGTGCGTCCTTGAACGTGGGAACCCCGCAAGCCCGCATTGTCTCATATCAATAATACGCTATCTATAAGAGTAGATACGAATGTGATTGTGATTTTGGTCGATTGCAAGTGTCGATTAGGGCTGATTAATCGAATTATTCCACCAAATCGATACATCTGTACGAGGCGTAACGAATTTATCAGCAAATTGACCTACTGCAATGTCGATATCACCGTCGCCGTCAAAATCGCCGACGGTAACGGTGGGATGTTTTGCGTTGTCTATTTCCAGCGATCGAGCAGTAAATTGCCCCGTTTTGGTTTGTTCCAACCACAGCAAGGAGTCCCGGCTTTGTTGGCCGCCAATTTCACGTATATCGGAACTAATCAAACTACAGCAGACGATATCATCGTCACCATCATTATCGAAATCTGCAGCGACAGCGCGATGGATACCTGGCATTGCTCCTAAAACATGCCGACTCCACTTTCCATCGCCTTGATTCTCAATCCAATGAGCCGCTTGATAGGGGACGATGTAAAAACTGTCAAATACGTCTCCATTGGTGAATATAATATCGAGATCGCCATCGTGATCGAGGTCATAAAGATCGATTCCCGTAGATCCCCAGACTGGGTTATCCGCAGAGAAAATTTTCTGGCGACGGAATGTGCCATCACCTCGATTCAGAAATAGTTCAATTGACTCGTGTTCTTGACTAATCAGCGATGCAAAATCCAAGTGGCCATCGCCGTTGAAATCTGCGGTCGGCACATGAATAACGCCATGACGATCGTCGATAAGTTGCTTTTTGTATTGGGGAATTCCGTTCTCGACGCCAGTGCGCAATAGTTGCCATACATGGCCGGATAGCCGCCAACCAAATTCGGCGACCAATAAATCTTGTTGACCGTCTTGATTGAAGTCGCCAACTTGAATGTCTGTTACTCGACCAAGTCCGCCTAGTAATACGATTGTTTCAAACTCATCACGGGATTCTGGGGATTCACGCATCCAAATAACCTGACCTTTGGCGTGGTCTTCCGGTAGAAAACTTCCTAGGTCGGCTCCTAGGTAATCGGCGACGCCATCGGTGTCTAAATCGGTCAATGTGGTATTGCTGGGGTTGGGGATCAGTGCGCGACGGTCAAATATCAGTGATTGACCCTCAAAATGGGCTTCTTGAACAATACCCACACGCATATCACAGAGCATTAGTGTGGAACGATTTAATAAATGAGTGTTGGCTTGGTCGTACCACTGAACGTTAGCAATGCCAGAAGGGACACTATGTGGTTGGCCTGGGGAGATGGCGGCCATTGCATGGTGCGTGGGTTTGAATTCAATGGGACTAGGATCATTTTCGGATGCTAGCGGCGGCGAACGCATCGACTCCGGCGCATGTCGCCGATAGTAATCGACGACTTCACTGCGTCGTGGAAGCGTCAGGTCGGAGCGACCGGATTCTTCGTAGAGTTTAAAACCCAGTTCAACCTCGGCGAACCAACCTTCACGGGGAATTGCCGCAGGAGGAGGCGTTGTATGGCAGTCACCACAGAAATGGTCAATCTCTGCTCGAACTCGAACGTCAGAGGTTATCGGATTGTTGTTGAGTTGATTGTTGGATGACGGCTCATCAGTTATTTGATCGATTTCACTTTTCTCGTCATTGCAGCCAGTGATTGTTGAAAGGGTAATAATCAGTAAGGCTGAAGCGGAAAATATCTTCACGTTCAACAATTTCTTGGTGACCAATTGCAGTTGCGAGGTCAAGGAGAATCCATTGGTGTTAATGAAGCGAGACATAGGCAAAGCCGAGATTATAGTTTACGAGTTTTTAATAAATCGATAGAACAGAAGAAATACTTTCAACGTATCAGTAAGGGTATGTTATTGGACGTCGGTGACCCAATACCAATAACACGAGACGTATTTTGCATTAAATGCTGATACATTGCATACGATGTAAAGTACGTAAAGTTCTAGTGTGAATACACACTTGGCGTAAAAAAACCCCTCGAACCAAAGTTGGCTCGAGGGGCGCAATTACTCTTGCCCTAAAAAAATTAGGATACAATAGCTCTATAGCAAATATACATCGAAAATAGTACATGTCAACGCGCGTGATAGATGATTGTAAGTATTATGTCGTGTTAATAACGGTTCTTGGTAGTCCATCGGCGTATTTTACACCAAAAATAGACCGATTGGACTGGTCTTAGGTGTTATGCTTTGACAGGGTAAACTAGGCCTTTAGAAAGTATTTGGTGTTTAGTATCAAGTGCCTTGTTTGCCTCCAAACGTTGCAGATGTCGTTATCATCTGCAGAGTTCCGAGTTAACCGATGTGCGAGAAAAAGCGATGAAAATGAGTGTTTTAGTTTGTTTGTTACTGATATGTAGCGCTAATGATAGCCTGACTGCGCAAGATCAAACTCAAGTAGCGACCTGGAAATATCCCATTAGTGTTGCAGCGAGTGCTGATGCAATCTACGTTGCCGACCGCCAACTTCCCGGAATTTGGGTGGTAAGGGACGGTAAAGCGGAGGTGTATTTCAAGGCCGACAAAAAAATCGGGTCCGCTTTAAATGCCGTGCGCTGTTTAGCGTTGGACCAATCTGGACACCTAGTTGCCGGTGACAGTGCGACTCGTGATGTTTATCGGTTTGATGACCAACGAGTGCCTCTCGCATTAACTGGCGGTAAGATCGGGATTCCGATGGGGATTGCGGTTGCCAAAGACGGTACGTTGTTTGTCTCTGACTTAGAGCTGAAGCAAATTGTCCGAATACCTGTAGATTCCAGAAACGTTGAAGTCGTCGCTGCAGTCGAGGCGCCAACTGGCTTGGCGTTAGCAGCAAACGGAGATGTACTTGTGATTTGCCGCGCTAAAGATCCAGTGCGGCGTGTGACAGCTGCGGGAGAAGTTTCCGTGGTTGTGTCGGGAACACCGTTTGGATTCCCGCAAGATATTGCTGTCGATGGTGAGGGAAAAATTTTTGTGACCGACGGGTATGCCAAAGCAATTTTCAGCGCGACAACAGGTGAGGCTCCCACAAAAATATTCGCGGGCGATCCCTTAGTTCATCCCGTGGGCATCTGTCGTAGCGGAGATGTAATGTTGGTGGTCGACCCACGAGCGAAGAAGCTGTTTCGCTTGGTAGATGATGGGCTTGAATCGGTCCTCAGCGAGTAATTGATGGGATTCTGTGGTCGTCAGTTTATACAGATGCGTTAACGTTCGATCTCGAATTGTTACGAATGTAAATAATTGACCCCTACTCGTGAAATGCTGGGATCTCCGCTATTTTAGTTCCATCAAGCATGCCTTGGACAAAGTTAGCAACATTCTTTACGGTTAAATCAATGAGTGCTTGTCCGTTTTCAGCGTTGGCAGCTAGCGGTTCTTGATCCGCTTGGTCATGCATGGCATCGTGTCTTACGTTTTCGGGAAAGGCAGCAAGTGCAAAGGCGGTTTCGAATTCTTGTGCATGACCGGGGCATCGGCCCGTTTCCAAGAAAGGATCAGTTTCAGCAGGCGTAAGGAAATCCCAGTATGATTTGAACTGTAGGTTTATCTCAAGTCGTTGTAAGAATTGGCCCCAGATTCCTTCGCACGGCGCGATGTTACCACCATGTCCGTTTAACACTAAAATATTCTCAAACCCAGCGCTATGCATGCTGCGGATTGCGTCGAACAGCACCGCTAAAAAACTTCCAGGCATGGCTGTTAACGTACCGGGGTGTCGCATGTGATGCTCACTAATTCCGATATTCATCACAGGCGCAACGATGACATGAGGGTCCAATTGCGCGGCAACTGAAGTACTGACATGCATGATACTTGCGTTGTCATGTTCCATCGCTAAATGCTCAAGATGTTGTTCGGTTGCGGCAATCGGAATAATACAAGCTTGTAATTCACCGGCAGACATCCGCTGACGGAATTCACGGCGAGTGTGTTTGCCAAGTAGCACTTTGTTGGGAAGCTCAAGAGTCATAGTGAATATATAGGGGTAAGAAAGCGGCGGGTAATATCCGATAGCCTTTGTTGGTCTGTCAATCGACTTCCGAATCAGCGATGACGGTATCGTCAATTAGCTTGGCAAGTTCGATTGCCTCGGTGATCGATTGTTGCATCAAATCATCGTCGGAAACGGATTCAGTGCGAGGTGTATGTAAACGGGCAGCAAAAATACGGCTTGCTGCGGCCAACAGGTAGCCTTCGGTTTCTTGCAAACGTAGATAAGTACGGGTCATGGTTCGGTCCTTGAAGGGTTGGTTTTTCTGCCTTGTATGATGGAGACGACAACATCGTAAATTTTCCATTCGATTAATAATAGCACTAATGGCGCCGCAAACAAAATGGCTTGCTTTAGCTTCGGGGAGTCATCGAGTTGAGAGAACGATAGACTAAGTCCTTCGTAGAAGGCGACGATAAAAGCACTGTTGAAAACTAGCAGGAGGCACGTAAACGCACAGATAGTCACGAGTAGGCGGAGCCCACGCCGCGATTGCAATGGTGGTGTTTTTGTCATAAAGCCGAGCGGAGTTTTGTAGTGTTTATGGTGCTGGACTTAATTGTACTGCTTTTATTAATGAATTAACACGAATTACCACGAATTAAGGGCATGAACTGGGGTATAGGTTATCGGTAGTATGCTTGTTGCCGTAGATGCAGTATTATAATTTGTCTAAAGGTTGTAATCGTTTTTCAGTTAAGAAGAGGAATTGCAAGCAATGTCAGAAATGAGAATAGAGCGGGATTCAATGGGAGATGTTGAGGTTCCCGCGGGCGCTTACTATGGAGCGCAAACACAGCGGGCCGTAGATAATTTCCCAATTTCTAATTGGGCGTTGCCCGACGCGTTAATTCGAGCAATGGGGCTCGTGAAGTACGCTTGTGCGATAGCAAATCGTGACCTTGGAAAACTAACCACTACCGGTAAAACGCAACTTGAAACAGAACAAGTAGACGCTCTTTTAGCCGCCTGCCAAGAAGTTGCTGTGGGTAAACTTAATGGTCAGTTTCCGGTGGACGTCTTTCAGACTGGTTCTGGCACTTCAAGCAACATGAATGTCAACGAAGTCATTTCCAATCGGGCGATTGAGATTAACGGCGGCGATCGATTTGCTTCTGAGAAAACGATTCATCCCAACGACCATGTCAATATGGGGCAAAGCACGAACGATACTTTTCCAACGGCCATCCACGTAGCCGTCGGCATGATGATTGAACAAGACCTAATTCCTGCTCTCCAGAAGTTTGCTGCGACATTACGATCAAAATCAGAACAATGGGATCAATATATTAAAATTGGTCGGACTCATTTGATGGATGCAACTCCGCTGCGTTTGGGGCAAGAATTCGGTGGCTTTGCTCGCCAAATTGAATTGTCCATCGAACGCGCTAGAGTCGCTCAAACGGCGATCCTAGAACTTCCTGTGGGTGGAACGGCGGTTGGCTCCGGAATTAACACGCATCCAGAATTTGGTAGCCGAGTGTCGGCTTGTTTAGCAGAGCAAACGAAGATTGCATTCATTGAAGCGGTCGATCATTTCGAGGCCAACGCTCAGCGTGATGGATTAGTGCAATGCCACGGCGGTTTGAAAACAATTGCTAATACACTATTCAATGTAGCCAATAATATTCGGTGGTTGGGATCAGGTCCGCGATGTGGATTCGGTGAAATTCAATTACCGACTCGTCAACCCGGTAGTTCGATTATGCCAGGCAAGGTTAATCCAGTGATGTGCGAAAGCATGATGCAAGTAGCGGCTCGAGTAATCGGTAACGATCAAACGGTTACGCTGAGTGGCTTAGCTGGGGGCAACTTTCAATTGAATATTATGATGCCGGTTATGGGGCACGCAACGCTTGAGAGCATTGCATTGTTGACCTCCGTCGTCAACGCATTTGTGGATCTTTGTGCTGTTGATATCGAGGCGAACGAAGACGCTTGTGCAGCTGCTGTGGAACAAAGTTTGTCGATGGTGACTAGCTTGAATCCCTATGTCGGTTACGAGAAAGCCTGTAAGCTGGCAAAAGAAGCACTGGCAACCGGAGCGACGATTCGTGAGCTTTGCGAGCAGGAACAAATACTCTCAGAAGAAGAGCTCAACCATGCACTCGATGCAATGCGAATGACCGAGCCGCAAGAATAGAGCAGTCGATGTGCGGTCCGTAGTGTGTCAATCTAGAGGTGCCACGTAATTCGCGAGGACGCCGACAATACAGCAATGTTGGATTTCATGGCGGGCTAGCCAACAGCTAGGCACGGATTTGGCCCTGCGTAAAGTGGTTTTGCTGCTGTATGGTTTTGGCGTATTTTTGCTCAGGAGCATCAAATTGACCTTACACGAAACTTGATTTACTTTATCATTACCAAATTACGAAGGATATCTTCTATCTAGGCGTTTATACCCACGGATACGGAGAAATTCAAACACACAATTACTATAGACAACCTTTTTGGTAAATCTTTTTATTTGGGGTTAGATACAGCAAATGGCGCTGGACAAAATTAGAAATATTGGCATCTCGGCACATATTGACTCGGGAAAAACAACACTTAGCGAACGCATTTTGTTTTACAGCGGTCGCATTCATAAAGTTCAAGAAGTACGCGGCGAGGGAACTGGCGCGACGATGGACCATATGGAACTAGAAAAAGAACGTGGGATTACCATCACCAGTGCTGCCACAACGGTTCAGTGGGAGGATTTTACGGTTAATTTGATCGATACTCCAGGTCACGTTGACTTCACCGTAGAAGTGGAACGTAGTTTACGAGTTCTTGACGGGGCCATTCTTGTTTTGTGTGCAGTTGGTGGTGTCCAAAGTCAATCGATGACCGTTGACCGCCAAATGAAACGCTACAAAGTACCCCGCCTGGCTTTCATCAATAAGATGGATCGTACTGGCGCTGAACCGCATCGCGTCTGTTCCGAAATCGCTGAGAAACTTGGCGATTCTCCAATCCTAATGCAATTACCCATCGGTGAAGGTGAAACATTTGAGGGTGTCGTTGATCTTATCACAATGAAGGCATTATATTTCGATGGCGAGCACGGTGAAAATGTGCGCGAAGAAGACATTCCGCAAGAAATACAGGCCGATGCCGATAAATATCGCGCGATCATGTTGGATGCCTTGTGTGTATTCAATGATGAATTGATGGAAATTCTAATGAACGAAGAACAGCCTCAGGAAGAGCTGATTCATACGACGCTATGTGATGTAGTGCACCAACGAGGAGCGACCCCGGTTTTTCTTGGTTCCGCCTTTAAAAATAAAGGTGTCCAACCTCTGTTGAACGCAATTACTCGATATCTACCGTCACCGCTAGGTAAGGAAATTGAAGCGAACGCAATTGATGGCGAAGAATCGATGATACTGACTCCGGATTTTGACCAACCGTTCGTAGGCATGGCCTTCAAGATTGTTGAAGACACCTTTGGTCAGCTGACATTTATGCGAGTCTACCAGGGCAGCATCAAAAAAGGCGAAACTTACTTCAATCAACGAAATAAACGTAAAGAACGTTTTTCACGCATCGTTCGGATGCACTCAGATAAACGAGAGGAAATCGACGAAGCGACCGCTGGCGATATTGTAGCGGTGATGGGAATTGATTGTGCCAGTGGTGACACGTACAGCGATAAATCAGATTACTGTTCGTTGGAGAATATTTATGTCGCTGAACCGGTTATCACGATGGCAGTCGTCGCTGCCAATCGCAGTGAATCAGATAAGCTTGGAAAAGCTCTGCAACGTTTTCGCAAAGAAGATCCGACATTCCATGTGCGTACAGACGAAGAAACCGCTGAGACCTTAATTGCTGGGATGGGCGAATTGCACTTAGAAGTCTATCTTGAGCGAATTCGTCGAGAGTATGGTGTCGAAGTAGAAGTAGGTGCTCCCAAGGTAAGTTATCGTGAAGCACCAACTGTTGGCACGAAGTTTAACTACAAACACAAAAAACAAACTGGTGGTTCTGGTCAGTTCGCACATATTGTCGGGTCGATTGAGCCGATTGATGTCGAAGGTGAGGACACATTCGAATTTGAAGAAAAGATTGTCGGCGGACGTATTCCAAAGCAATACATCCCATCGGTTGAAAAGGGGTTCCGGCTTTCCTGTGAAAAGGGTCCTTTGGCACGCTATCCGGTAGTGGGCGTGAAGGTCGTTTTGGACGACGGCTCTTATCACGAGGTTGATAGTTCTGATAAGGCGTTTCAGACAGCTGCTGGAGGTTGTTTTCGACAACTATTCCCGGAAACGAAACCGGCCATTTTAGAACCGCTGATGTTGATGGAAATTGAATGTCCAGAAGATTACCAAGGTTCGGTAACCGGAGATATTATTAGCCGCCGTGGCATCGTAGCTTCTTCGGATGCCCGCGATGGCATCGCACAGATAAACGTTGAAGGACCCTTAGTCGAAACGTTTGGATATGCAACGGACCTTCGCTCGATGACCAAAGGTCAAGGAACTTTCCAAATGGAACTTGCTCGTTACGGTAAGGTTCCTCGAAGTATCCAAGAAGATATTATTAAGGTTCGTGCCGCGGAGTACGCTGAAATGAGGAAGTAGTTTCCGCTGCGAAATTTGGCAAGCGATCAATCCGCCGAGAGTCACTGGGACTTGAGGCGGTTTTTTTCTGCGCAAGGGGTGCGCGCCTTAGTAAAAGATGGGGGACGATTAAACGTCGAATACAGATTCAACGTTGCCTCGTAGGATTGTCGAACCAAACTCGATTGCCCGCTGTTCGGACCAATTTCGGTCGATGACATAACGCTCAGCAAGTACTTTAGAAAGGATTCGCTTATACATGCGAAACTTGGGTAGCGCAAACTCGAGTTTGTACATGTCACTGTAATATCCAATTTGTTTGGATTGTGGGACGGCTTCGAGTCGGGCGGCTGTATCATGTTCGATAAATGCTGGCGTATTGCTGTACCACCAGTGTCCATGGGTAACGACGTTAGGGAAGATCCAGGCGTAACTTGCAAGTTCTTGATTTGTTACGCTGGCGAGAACTGAGATAGGAAAGGTGACGGTCGGAAACGCATTCAATAGTTCTTGGTATTGAATCAGTGAAACACGACTGTCATATAGATCTTGCCCCTGAAATACGCCGTTGGGATAAACTCGACGGTTGACTCCGATCATGAGATCAAAGGGTAGCTGGTGGGTTTCACATTGTTGGGTGATTGTCCAAAACATCCAGCTTGCCATTGCTGCGCTGTGGCGCGCTTCCGCCTCAGGTCCCTTAGCCAATATTTGTTCGAGTGCGGTTGTGGCTTGGCCATCAGAGATTTTTGACGGGCTAAAACTAGGCGGCAGTGAGATCGCACATGCTTTGGCATTGTTTGTTTTGAAGTGCGTAAACAGCGCGGCGACAGCTTGCCGTAAATCTGTTATCGAGTCCAAGGATGTGTTGGTAGCAGCTTCGAGGCGGTCGCGCACCTCTTGATTGGCTAAATGAAAAACTAAGTCATCGGTCCGCAAGCAAGGAATATAGACATTAGTGTCAAAACCTTGTAATGAGTCATCGAAATCGTTGGTCAGGAAGACCGCTTCGATTCTAGATTTTTCCAAGACTTGTTTCGACCAATTGTCAGTGTCCAGTTGTGCTTGGGCAGTATCATAGAGCGATTCCCAATTCGATCCGTCGATAATGTTGCCATCAAATCCAAAAAACTCTTGGCACATCTCAATAAACCAACTGTATTGAATTGTGTTTTGTATTGGTTCTAGATTTGCAAGTAAAAGTTGGACCTTGTCACGGTCAGTAATATCAGGAGCTTCGATAAGTGATTTGTCGAGGCCAGCAGAATGTGCCAGTTCGGTGTAATAGTGATAGCCGAGAATATCGGCGAGGCTACCGGAAGCGGGATTGAGGGCATCAATATGGGTATGCGGGTCAATGAGAACGATGCTGTCTAATGCGTTGTAAATGTTCGTTCGTAATTGTTCGGACATGGAACGTTGGCTTTCTACTAACAGGGCGTAAAGGTGATAGTTGGTTTTAATTTACCTTAGGACGGATTTGTACAGTAGGTCCCGTTCCCCTAACGAAGTGTTTAAGGAACGGGTAAACTCCAACCGCGAACTATTTCCCGTTCGAAATCATGGTACGCTTCGATAATTCTCAGGCGGTGGATTTAATTGCACATCGAAACCTTCCCTCGATAGGTCGGCATGCCGGTTGTTTGACTTTTGGCTTCAATATAGTGACAATCAGTAATGATTTAAATGTTTGCGAGCGCAAAATATAGGATATTGCTGGTTTTTGGATATTGGACGTACCGATGCATAAGTGGTCTTTTTTGTTATTAGGAATCACCATTGGGTTTACAGCGACATTAAATGTTTCGGCTGAGCCAACCGATGAGCTGCAAGTAGATTTCGTAGATTCGATACAGCCGATTCTAAAAAGAAGTTGTTATTCCTGTCATGCCGCAGAAAAGCAAGAAGGCGGGTTGCGTCTTGACCATCGCAACAGCGTGATTAGCGGTGGTGACAGTGGTCCGATTGTTGTTAAGCAACGCCCCGCAGATAGTTTGATGTTCCAGTTAATTGCTGGCTTGGACGAGGACCGCCGAATGCCGCCGGCAGGCGAGGGCACTCCGCTCACAAAACAGCAGATCGACCTATTTAGAAAATGGATTCAACAGGGGGCCAACTGGCCGGAAACAGCTGACGTCGTGCAGCCATCGTCGCATTGGTCTTTTCAACCGATTCACTTACCGCAGTTACCAAAGGTTAAAAACAAGCGTTGGGGGCGTACAGCAATTGATCGGTTCGTATTAGCAGGTCTAGAAGAACGAGGGATAATGCCGTCGCCAGAGGCTAGTCGTAGCACTTTATTGAGGCGACTTTATTTCGATGTGTTGGGACTACTTCCGCCTCCTAATGTGGTACGAGAGTTCCTCGCCGACACGCGTGAGGATGCCTATCAAATTGCGGTGGAACAGGTGCTTGCTTCAAACCACTACGGCGAACGCTGGGGTCGGCACTGGTTAGATTTAGCGAGGTATGCCGATAGTGATGGATATGAAAAGGATCGCCCTAGGCCTCATGCTTGGCGATATCGCGATTGGGTAATCAATGCACTCAACGCGGATATGCCGTTTGACCAGTTTACAGTTGAGCAATTAGCTGGCGATTTATTGCCAAGTGCAACAGTTGAAATGAAGGTCGCAACGGGCTTTCATCGTAATACGTTGCACAACACGGAGGGGGGTACGGATCAGGAAGAAGATCGAGTGAAGAAAACAGTAGATCGCACCAATACTTTTGGAGCGATTTGGATGGGTTTAACCGTCGGATGTTCTCAGTGTCACAGCCACAAATATGATCCGATTTCACACCGTGAATATTATCAATTATATTCATTCTTCAACGATATTAACGAACAAGATATTACGGCGCCGACTGCGATTGAACAATTGGAATTCGCGGAAGAGGAAATGGTATTTCAACAAAGCCACCAACCGTTCGTGGATGCCGTAAAACAGTATACGGACAAAGAATTGCCTGCGGCACTAGAACAATGGTTGAATGACGGTCGAGCAGCGCAGCACACGTGGGTTATCCCTCCTAGCGTTGCAATTAAGAGTAAGTATGGTACACAGTTCAAAAAGCTTCCCGATGCTTCTTGGCTGGCCGAGGGACCCAATAAGAGCTCAGAGGTCTATACGATTACGTTGAACACGCCAAGTATTTCAGGCTTTCGCTTGGAAGTCTTCGCGGATGACTCGCTTCCGGTAAAAGGACCGGGTCGCGCT
Source organism: Planctomycetota bacterium (assembly GCA_036338835.1). Taxonomy (GTDB): domain Bacteria; phylum Planctomycetota; class Planctomycetia; order Pirellulales; family Pirellulaceae; genus UBA721. Next base: position 1,091 of record JAYZBF010000053.1, on the reverse strand, counting down.
GACAACGGAAATTTTGTGCTAACAATGGTTACAGCCGGAGTTCGTCGAGTTGGGACAGAGGATGAATTTCAAAAAGTTTCGATCGTACGTACTCAAGCTGATTTTTCACAAGCAAACTGGCAAATAGAAAAATCCGTTAACACGGACATTGATGACGGATGGGCGGTCAGCCCTCAAATCGGAAAATCGCATCAAGCGCTGTTTCAATTTGCGGAAGGCCCCCAGTTTTCCGAGGGCGTTGAATTGCGAATCCAGTTAGAGCAGAAATATGCTGCCGATCGCCCACACAATATTGGTCGATTCCGCATTTCTATTTCTGAAGATAAGGGTGAATTAACACTACAAGGAACCCCTGCGGATGTTGTGTCCGCGCTTTCTGTTGAGTTGAGTGAGCGCAACGCAACACAGCAACAAGTAATTATGGAGCACTTCAAGAAACTCGATGCCGGGTACCTCGCGGTGGTCAAAGCAGAGCGGGAGCACGCAGCGAAAGCGCCGAAGACACCAGTTACAAAAGCTCAAAGTGTTGTGCAAATCAGTACTCCGCGTCAGGGACATATCCATCTGCGAGGGAACTTTCTCACGCCGGGCTCAGCGGTTGAGATGTCAGGGCTTATGGTTTTTCCTCCGGTTGAACCTCGCGCGGAACAAGTTGATCGTTTGGATTTAGCGCAGTGGACGGTATCGGAGGATAATCCGCTTACAGCACGCGTCACAATCAACCGTATTTGGCAACGCTATTTCGGCAGGGGGTTAGTTGCTACGAGCGATGACTTTGGGAAACAAGGTGAACTCCCATCGCACTCAGAATTATTAGATTGGTTAGCCCACGAATTTCGCACACAAGGCTGGAGCCTCAAACATATTCATCGGCTCATATTGACCAGTAGTGTTTATCGACAAGCGTCGGCGACTCGCAACGATCTAGCTGAAAGTGACCCCGATAACCGTTGGTTAGCGCGACAGCATCGCGCAAGAGTAGAGGCAGAGATCGTGCGGGATATAGCTTTGGATGCGGGTGCATTACTGAGCCATCGAGTTGGCGGCCCGAGTGTTAAGCCTCCACAACCGACTGAATATGCAGCGTTGAC
>JAYZBF010000052.1:0-6335 GCA_036338835.1 Planctomycetota bacterium | reverse complement strand
AAGCGTATAAGATTTACCACATTGGACACAATTAAACGTGATAGCCATAAATAAAACACTTAAATAAAAATAATACGAATTATCGATAGAACAAAAGCAACAAATCAAAATAATTTTATATTTCTAAGCCTATCATAAAGAACCATTAAAAAACACAATAATTCACATGAAATCGATTTCACAGGAGCCAGTGAGAGTTTTCTAGTGCAAGCACTGTCATCTCGGTTTCACAAGAACATTTAGCGAGATTACACGCTAATGAGTTATCAATCCTCTAAGATTTTCTACATTGGGCACAATTAAACGTAATAGCCATAGATGAAATACTTAAATAAGCATAAAACGGATAAATAGAAATTACAACGAATACAGGTCACTGCGAATTCGCAGCTTTAAACCTATCATCAAGCCAAAAAAAAACTTACCCTAATTGAAACAATCTGAGGATCGAACGTGGAATCACAGGATCTGGAACAACGAATACTCCAGCATGTAAACCAAGCCAATTATAAAGCAGTCAAGCCTACGGCCATCGGTCGCAAGTTACGCCTTTCAGCTGAAGAACAAAAAACCGTACGTATGACGGTTAAACGCTTGGTCAAAAAGAAAAAACTAAAATACGGCCCGCGACATCTCGTCTTACCGGTACAACAATCCGCCAAGGAACGCGAGGCAGCTGCTCAAGCGAACACCCCAGTTGACAGTCAAAATGACAGTCACGAAAGCGACACGCCAGCTGAACCGACTACCCACCGCGATACTGAGAAAACCAAAGAATCAGTACAAGATGTAAAGTCTGCATCTGCCGAACAGCACGCTGAAAATACGATGCTCGGTACATTTTCTCGTGCTGCTGGTGGATTTGGTTTTGTTCGCCCCGCCGGCACAGAACGAGCGGCTGGTCGAGATCATGATATTTTCATCGCCGCTCATGATTCGCTCGCCGCCTGCCAAGGAGATACTGTCCGAATTCAAGTGGGTCGTCCAGGGAGAAGCCAAGGAGAGACGCAGGGTCACAACCAAACCCGTGGCCGAGTCATCGAGGTCGTCACGCGAGTACGCAATCAATTTGTGGGAACTTATCGCGCAAAAGCCAAACGTGGTACTGTAAGTGTCGATGGAAACCAATTCGAACGTCCGATCCCCGTCGGTGATGCTGGTGCCAAACGAGCCGTCATCGGTGACAAAGTTGTCATTGAAATGGTGCGATTTCCCAGTGGTCAAGACAGCGGTGAAGCAGTGCTGACTGAAGTACTCGGTGCCCGCGGAGAACCCGGCGTTGACACGCAGATGATCTTACACGAATTCATGATACGCCAAGAATTTCCTGAAGAAGTCCTTGACGACGCACGTGATCAAGCCAGCCAGTTTGATGAAAATGATCTCACTGACCGCGACGACCTGACTGCCGATACGATCATTACCATTGACCCTGTCGATGCACGAGATTTTGACGATGCAATTTCGCTCGAAAAAATCGAGAACGGACACTGGCGTCTAGGCGTACACATCGCCGATGTAACACACTTTGTCCCCGTCGGTAGCAAGCTCGATGTGGAAGCTAGACTCCGAGCAACAAGCGTCTACCTTCCAGACCTCGTCGTTCCAATGTTACCAGAGATCATCTCCAACAACTTAGCTAGTTTGCAACCCGACCGTAATCGTTATGCAACCACGGCAATCATCGAGTTCAATGCAGAAGGAATCCCGATCGCAACCGACGTCAAAAAGACAGTTATCCGCAGTTGCCGGCGGTTTACCTACGAAGAAATTGATGACTTCTTGGATAACCGTAGCAAGTGGCAAAAGACTCTCGACAAAGATGTCTACTTCCTGCTCGATCGCATGCATGAATTGGCGATGCTATTGCGCGGCCGACGCTTGGAACATGGTTCGTTGGAAGTTGGGCTGCCCGAAATCAAGATCGACTTAGATGGCAACGGTGAAGTTGCCGGCGCTCATCAAACCGTTAATACTGAAAGTCATCAAATCATCGAAGAATTCATGCTCGCCGCAAATCAAGCCGTAGCGACATTGCTAAATGACCGCGAGTTAAAGTTCTTGCGGCGGATTCATCCCGATCCCACTAAACGAAAACTCGTGAACCTCACCAAGTTCGCGAGAGAGATCGGAATCAAAACGGACGATATCACTAGCCGTTTCCAAATCCAAGAAGTTGTTAATCAATCTATGGGTAAACCGTACGAACAAGCCGTTGGCTTGACTGTTTTGCGAAGTTTGCAAAAGGCCGTTTATGGCTGTGAAGAAGAACGACATTATGCACTGAACTTCACCCATTACTGTCACTTCACTTCTCCTATTCGGCGTTATCCCGACCTGACAATTCACCGACTATTAAATCAAGTCATCGCTGCTAAACCAATCGTTCAAGACATCCCTAAAATCACGGAACTCGGTGACCATTGTTCCGACCGGGAACAAAACGCTGAGCGGGCGGAACGCGAGCTCAAAAAATTAAAACTTTTGAACTACTTGGATGCTCGTAAAGGCGAGGAGATGGTGGTGCTAGTTACCGGAGTCGAAAAGTTTGGGCTGTTTGTACAAGGAGTACAAGTCCCCGCGAGTGGGTTGATCCATGTCGCTACGTTGCGAGATGACCACTATTCATTGGAACAGGGCACACATGTGCTTGTTGGTTATCGCAGCGGCAATTCGTTCCGTTTGGGCGACACGTTGAGTATTCGCATCGGCCACATCGATCATGAAAAACGCGAAGCAAATTTCATATTTTTGAATAAAATCGCCTCTGCCGACGGCAATGATGACTCCAAACCGATCAGACCCCCGCGGACTTCCAAAAGCAAGGGGAAAGGGAAATCAGGAAAACGCAAAGGCTCGATTCGCCGCGGCGGAAAAAAACGCGGCAGCCCTCGTGGCAAACGCCGTCGTTAAGCAATACATCCCCCCACTCGCATTATCAGCGTTTGAAAATTGCCCTGTTCACACATTCGTGTTAATACGTAGTTAAATTTATTCGAAATTTCTCAAAACTAAACGTCATCGACCGGCTAGTCTGTCAGGTCCTTTCTGGTACACCAAACATCCGTCTAACCTGCTTTTTTTTTGACCGGTTTGCGATAGAATACAGGCGTCATTTTTGCGACGTCACCCACATAGTCAAATTTACCGCGTTTGATTGAATTCTTGTTATGGACAACCAACTACTTCAAACACCACTGTATCAATGGCACGTTGACCAAGGTGCACGCATGGTCAATTTTGCTGATTGGTCAATGCCCGTGCAGTATCAATCGATCGTGCAAGAACACCAAGCGACCCGCGGTTCCGTCACCATGTTCGACGTCTCGCACATGGGTAGAATCCGCTTTGACGGTCCTGGCGGTGGCGAATTACTCGATCACTTGTTAACTCGCAGCGTTCTAGATATGGAACTGGGACAAGTCCGTTATTCGCTAATTTGTAATCACGAAGGCGGAATCCTCGATGATGTCTTGGTTTACCACTTGGAATCACCTACCGGCGCGCGGTATTTTTTGTTAGTCGTCAATGCATCGAACCGTCAAAAAATAGTTGAATGGATTACCGCTCAATGGCCTGATGAATCTGTTGTGCAAATGCAGGACCGCACCGTGGATACCGCCATGCTGGCCGTCCAAGGCCCTGCCGCATTCGAGACCTTGCAACCGTTGTTTGATTTCGATATTTCAGCCATGAAATACTTTCGAGCCAAAGTTACCAACCAAATGAAAAAACCCTGCATCCTGAGCCGTACTGGCTATACCGGCGAGGATGGATTCGAGTTGATTCTCAAGGCAGACCAAACGCTGCAAGTGACGCAAAATATTTTTGCGGCTGGTCGAGCCCATGATATCTCTCCCGCTGGACTTGGAGCGCGGGATACCTTGAGAATGGAATCTGCCATGCCGCTTTACGGGCACGAACTCAACGAACAACTCAATCCACTGGAAGCTGGACTGGGGTTTGCCGTTAGTTTTCAAGACCAAGCGGGTAACGATCGTGACTTTATCGGCTGCCAAGCAATTCGACAAACAAAGACCGACGGCGTGAAGCGAACTCGTATCGGACTGCAATTAGAAGGAAAACGAGCCGCTCGTGAAGGTTATGCTATTTATTGTGATGGACAAGTAATAGGTGAAATCACCAGTGGTTCCTATTCACCAACACTACAACACCCCATTGCAATGGGGTATGTTAATCAACTCAACATGCCACTCGGATCCGCACTTGAAATCGATGTTCGCGGCAAGATGCTACCCGCAATCACCTGTCAGCTCCCGTTTTATAAACGTACTTAATTGAATCAAAAACAGACATTACAATGTGCTCGGTCACACACTTGGCCACTGATGTTAACACAACATAAGGAACGATTGAATGAATGCTGAAGAACTCTTGTATTGTCCAACTCATGAGTGGGTCAGTACCACTGAAGAAAACGGAGAGAGGGTTGCTACCGTTGGTATCTCTGCGTTTGCAGTAGAACAACTTACTGATCTCGTTTATATGGAATTACCTAGTGTCGGTAATCAAGTAACAGCGGGACAAGAATTCGGTGAAGTGGAATCGGTCAAAGCGGTGAGTCCTTTGTACAGTCCCGTTTCTGGAGAAGTGATCGCCGTGAATGACGAATTGATCGATCAGCTCGAAACTCTCAATGACGACCCCTATACTGCTGGTTGGATTATGAAAGTCAACATCTCCGGAGCCCTACCAGATAACCTACTCGATTTCGCTGCTTATCAAAAACAGTGTGCTGAGTCTTCTTAAAACCCTCTGCCAACCACACGACCTCAAGCTACCTAGAAACACAGATATGCCGTACGTCTTTAATACTGATGATGAACAAGCCGAAATGCTCGCAGCAATCGGCGCTGCATCCATTGACGAACTGTTCGACTGTATCCCACAAGACATGCAATTAAAGCGAGCATTGAATATCCCCGCTGGTCTTGGAGAAATGGAACTGACTGCTCATTTGCAGGCGTTGTCGGTGAAAAATAAAAGCGTCAATGAAAAAACTTGCTTTTTGGGTGGTGGTAGTTACGACCATTTTGTACCTGCGGTTGTTGATGCTTTGGCTTCCCGAGGTGAATTTTATACGTCCTACACTCCTTATCAACCCGAAGTGAGTCAAGGCAATCTACAAGTCATGTTTGAATATCAAACCCTGATATGCCAGCTAACCGGAATGGACGTCTCCAATGCCAGCTTGTATGACGGCGGGACGGCAGCCACGGAAGCGATGTTGATGGCGATGAGGATCACTCGCCGCAACAAAAAGGTTATCGTCGCCAGTAGCGTCCATCCAGAGTACCGACAAATCCTAGAAACCTATTTCGCTTGTATTGGCACCGAGATGGTCGTCGTCGAATGCGGTGCCGGAACAAACCCAACAGCGGCAATTGCCCAAATGGTTGATGAAGAAACCGCTGCTGTTCTGATCCAAAATCCAAATTTCTTTGGGAACGTCGAAGATATAGCGACGATCTCAGAAATAACACATGCACAGGGCGCGCTGCTCGTGTGTAGTGTTGACCCCATCAGCTTGGGGATTTTGCAGCGTCCCGGAGATGCTGGGGTGGATATCGTTGTGGCCGAAGGTCAATCACTTGGAACTCCGCTACTCTATGGCGGCCCCTATTTAGGCATCATGGCCTGTCGTGAATCATTCGTACGACGGTTACCGGGCCGAATCGCCGGTGAAACCGTTGACCGCAATGGTAAACAATGTTGGGTGTTAACATTGCAAACTCGAGAACAGCACATTCGTCGAGAAAAAGCAACCAGCAATATCTGTACAAACCAAGGATTGTTTGCGCTGCGAGCAGCCATTTATCTGTCTGTGATGGGACCACAAGGCATGCAAGACGTGGCAAATCTCTGTACTCAAAAATCGCATTATGCCGCCGCAGAGTTAATGCAACATGACCGATTTGAACTAGTGTTCGGTGACGGGTTTTTTAAGGAATTCGTTGTGCGAGATACTCACAACGATGTGCAACAACTTCTACAACACGCTTGCGAGAACAACATCCTTGCCGGTCTGCCACTAGGAAAATGGTACGACGAATTGGAAGATTGTTTGTTGATTACCATCACTGAAAAACGAACAAAACAGGAAATCGATGAGCTCGTCAATGTTCTTACTCAGTAAACAAATCGCCGAAGCGTTTGTGATCGCACATAAATCATTGAATACAGCGACAAACCGATAGCCCAAAAAACACAATCATGCGTAATACTCAAGCCACCAATCTGATTTTTGAACTTTCTCAATCTGGCCGTAGCGGGGTTTGTATCGCGGCAAGTGATGTACCAGAACAGGACCCTGC
>JAYZBF010000051.1:0-16613 GCA_036338835.1 Planctomycetota bacterium | reverse complement strand
TCTTCCAAAAATTCATTGTGTCCGGTCGCCAATACGACGAGATTGGGATCGTATTGCAAAATTTCTTGATTAATACGGGTTAAGCGATAGCTGGCATAAGATAATCCCCCGCAATTGATAGATTGGTATGTCGTATCGTTTCGCGATCGTGCGTTGAGTTCCAATTCAACCCATTTTGCGAATGCTGTATCGACGGTAAAGGGGCGACCACGAACGGTGGAGCCACCTAAAAAGAACATCCGGTAGTCAGTTTCACGTTTTTCTGGTGTAAACCGCTGAGTGCCAAAGTATAACGCTTTATTTTGACTCGTGCGAAGTTGCGTTTTATCCTTGGTGGGCACAAATAGAGGTTGATAGGGACCAAAGCCAAATGAGCGGTCAACAACGGTTTCTGGAGCCGCAATATCAAAGGCTCGCAGGACTAGTTCAAGTCCTAGAATCGGTAGCGAACCGATGAGCAAGCCGGCTATCGGAAAGAGCAATCGTTTTTTTAGTTTACTGGACGCCATCATGGAGGCTCAGGACACACTATTGTGGAAATGCTTTAGCTACAGCGGCCTTCACCTTAGCAAGGCCTTCAGTAGCAACTTGCATCGCATCTTGTTTCCAATACGTTGGATTGAAAAGCTCGAGTGACAGCATTCCTCGGCAACCCGATTCATAGATCATTTGCAGAATTTTGCTCACAGGAGCGATTCCATCGCCGACATGAACACGATCTTTGTCGGCAATCGTACTCCGCGGTGGGTCGGCTGGATAGTCGTTAACGTGAAAACAATGAATTCGTTTTCCGTTAAGCATGGCGAGACCGGTGAAATCAGAACCTCCCTTGTAGATGTGATAGATGTCCGGCAGAACACAGGCATCGGGGTGGCCGCTTTCCGTCGAGACAAACGCTAATTCGCCCAAGCGACTCAGAGTCTTGGAAAACCCCCAAAGTTCCAACTGGGGAATGACTCCAGCCTGACGACCCACTTCACATAGCGCATGATAACGCTCGGCCGCGGCGAATAAATCAAAGTCTTCGATGTCGACGGCCCCAATAGGAGGCGCAGCGATGTGCGTACCGCCGAGTTGTTTTACGAGTGCCATGTCGTGCTTGGCCGTTTCTAACGCATTTTTTCGTTCCGCCGCATCATCCACAATCCAGCGCGCAAAGCCGATCGCGCTGGTCATTTTGACGTTTGCGTCGGCGAGCTTTTTATTTAGGTCCTGCAAATTACCGCCAGCATCGACGTAAGCTTGGATGTCGCGGATCCAAGGTTCAATTCCGTCATAGCCCGCTTCGATAACAAGGTCTACTTGTTCGTCGAGTTTTAGCTTTTGTCCACGAACTGTACTGGTGTTAAAGCAAAATCCGAAGGGTGATGCAGCGGTCATGTCGGAATCCTCATCGGCAAAAGTAAATGGTTGTAAAGTGTGTGCGGCGGTAAGCACAGCGGTTGTTTTTAAAATATGGCGCCGGGTGATGGGCATTTGTTGGGGTCCTTGAACATGAATCGCGGGCATGGTGGAAACGTAACGTTGATATTCTATTTAGTAGTGGCCCATTCTTGTAGAACTTCTTTTTCTGGAATACCCCACCATAAGCGGAAATCAGCAAGTTGGCCTTGGAATCCATTAGTAGCGTCGTACTCACCGACAATCGAACCATCGTCTTGTCCTAGATTAAAACCATCGGCCGGCGGGCCGTGCAAAAAATCGGCTTTGGTTTTCGTTTTCGTGGTGACTCCGTTGACGATGAAGTCAACAGTCCCTTGGCGATTAAGGATTGCTACAACATTTGACCAAGTATTGTTGTTGACCGATGGCCCGACGACGGTCGTTAACACACCGCCGTTGCGAATTGACAAGGCGACTTTTCCATCTTGCAAGCCAAAGCTATAGCCGATGCTTTCACCACCATGAGCAGCAATCACACCTGTAGCATTGGAAGGTTGAATCCAGGCGCCGATGGTAAATGGTTTATATTCGGGGTTCCATTTCCCAGTGGTTGCAGTTGTGAAGACAGCAGTTTTTCCATCGAGTGTTATCGCCGCACCGTGTGGTGAGGGTTGATTGTTGTCAAACTCGCCAAATCGGAGCCTACGCACAAGTTGAGTTTTTACGTTTTTGGCTTCAACACTGCCGAAATTAATGACGGTCCCATCATCTTCATATTGATCACGTAACTTCTGCAACTCAGCCTCCATTTGCTCCCGAACTTTTCGGTACTTAGAATTGTCATAGACGCTATTGAGCTCATGTGGGTCTGTCTGTAAATCGAACATTTCCCATTCTTTGTTCTCATAAAAATTGATGAGTTTATAACGATCTGTTCGTACACCGTAGTGCTTGGCGACGGAGTGTGCGCCGGGGAATTCATAATAGTGGTAATAGACGCTGGTCCGCCAATCTGCTGGCGTTTGGTCTGCAAAGATAGGCTTTAGACTTTTACCTTGCATGTCTGCTGGAATCATCGCTCCGGCAATATCGAGGAAGGTCTCCGCGAAATCGAGATTCATGACAAGGTCAGAATTAGTGCTACCGGGCTTGATGTGTTTTGGCCAACGGACTATCAGAGGAGTGCGGAAGGATTCTTCGTACATCCAACGCTTGTCATACCAACCGTGTTCACCGAGATACCAACCTTGGTCCGAGGTGTAAATGACAATGGTGTTGTCGGCGAGACCAGAGTCATCGAGGTAATCTAGGATGCGGCCAACGTTGTCGTCGACGCTATCGATACAGCGGAGATAATCTTTTACGTAACGTTGGTATTTCCATTGAATTAATTCTGTGCCCGTTAGATTAGCTTTTTTAAATGCTTCATTTTTAGGGCCATAAGCTTTGTTCCAATATTTTGTTTGTTGTTCTGTAAGACCACGTTGCGGAACTAATTTAAGGTCATTGGGTGACAAGTGTGTTGCAACGGTCATTGCTTGTTTACTTGCTGCTGAACTACGCCCTTTGTAGTCGTCGTAAAGTGTCGACGGCTCAGGTATCGTTTGTCCATCGTATTTAGAAATGTGTGTTTCGCTGGGCTGCCAATTTCGATGAGGGGCTTTATGCTGGTACATCAAAAAGAACGGTTGATCTGGGTCACGAACGTCCTTGAGATATTTGAGTGCTTCGTCCGTAATGATTTCGGTGGTGTAGCCAACGTGCTTTACATTTCCGTTAGGGGTTTTCATGGTCGGGTTATAATAGGGACCTTGACCGATCAGAATATGGAAATGGTCAAATCCAATAGGTGTGCTCTTCAGATGCCACTTGCCAACGACGGCTGTCTGATATCCAGATTGTTGTAGCAACTTGGAGACAGTTTGTTGTTCACCGTTAAACGTATTTCCGTTGCGCACGAAGCCATTGAGGTGACTATATTTGCCGGTCATAATGACTGCTCGAGCGGGGCCGCAAATGGAGTTTGTTACAAAAGCTCGGTCAAAACGCATCCCTTCGCGAGCGATGCGATCGATGTTCGGAGTTTTGTTGACTTTACTACCGTAGGCACTAATCGCTTGATACGCATGGTCGTCAGACATGATGAATAGAATATTCGGACGTTTGTCCGCGGCAGCAATAGCCGTTGTATATACAGTACAGATAACGATTAACGTGGCGATATAACGAGAACTTAAATTCATGTTGGCGTGGTCCTAATGGGAATTAAGCAATAATATGAAAAAGGAGGCAAACGGGGATTAATCCGCCTGTGGAACGACCTTTATCTGAATGGTTTCTGAATTACTGACAACTTGCACCTCCGCTTTGAGGTCGGATACAGCAGTTGCCACGAGTTTGACGTTTTTGAGGTCGCCCGGCTTTGCCTCTTTGGAAAATTGAATGGGCAATGTGAATTCATTTACATCAGCAGCGATTTCAAGACTCGGAGCGGTATAGCCCTTGGGCAATCCACGTAACGTGATGGTCACGGCCTTGTCAAACATAGCTGCACGAGTGATTGTTCCGCTGACAGATCCAGATTCTCCATCACCAGCAATCGCTTCAATGCTGGCAGCGGATGTCAGTTTGATAGCAAGGGCTTGCTGCGGTGTAATGATTAGTTGTGACGTCGTTGTGGTTGCCAAAACGGTTTTATTATCTTCCGTAAGCAGTTCCGCGATGATTGCTACGTTCCAAGGCGTTGTTGCGAGATCGTGTGGTACCCAAACATTGACGGTATGCTTGTTTTTACTTGCCTCAACAAGTGGTTCCTCGACGAGTCGTAAAGTGCGATCTAAGTCGTTCACTTCGACGTCTTTACCGCCTTTTTTGATTTTCTTACGTGGTTGTATTTGCGTGGAAATGAGTCGCAATCGGATATTTCCGCTAGTGTTTTCTGCTCGCTCTAAGTGAACCGCTAGGGGTAAAAACGTCCCTTGCGCGACTTGTAGTTCGCTGGTGGGGTGTATTAAGGCCGCTGTAAAGGGACTGGCTGAAATGCGAGCGAGTGCTAGCTTTGATTTTAAATAAGGTTGTACGCGGTAGTGTTTGCTATCGGCGCCAACGGAGGCGATGGCTTGAACGCTGGAGTTTTCGCCGGTACCTGTGCCTAGAAGATGAGTGATCACCGGTAATACGTCACCAGTTGTGGCAGAGATTGAGAGGAGCGCTCGTGTGGAGCCCGCGCGGATATGGGTGCCTGACACTGAGATGCCGTCGGGTAGATTTGGCAGACTCAAGTTAATTGGACCGTTATATCCTTGTCGTGTAACATTTGCGAAAAAGGTCTGAGTTGATCCGCTCGGCACTTGAATTCGATTGATAGTGGTCGAAATTGAAAAACGTGGGGTACTAAGGTTCTGAATATCAATATGGTAGACATAATCCGCACCACCACGGTTTTGCAAGTCGCTTAAAATCACAGTGATGGATTCGTTGTCTTTGGGAACGGTGATGTCGAGGCCAGGGTCGGAATTACCAGGGCGGTCGTCGTTGCGGCCGAGTTGATTGCCTTGGGCATCTTTGACGGTTAGCACTGCGTCAAGTGGCGATCCGGCTTGCCGTGCAAGAACGTTGATTCGCAGTTTGTTTCCCGGTGTGGTAGTGACAATGAATTCGTCTTGTTCACCTTTAGCACTCAGACGGCCGTTGATGCCGACCGGTACGGTGCCAACCGCAGTGGCTTCTTCGGTATTATTGTTTTCCACAAATTCTGGGTGAGCACTGAACAACACGTAAGGCCGAGTACCGGTCACGTTGGGAGATGCGGGAAGTTTGAGTGGATGTGTACCGGTGGATTGATTGATATTGGTTGCCGTGTCTGTAAGATTGCCACAGATAAACTGTAGGATGGCATCGCTATCGGCGGATGTGCCCATGGGAAAAACCATGTCAGCAAACTGTAGTTCACCAATTTTTAAGCGAAATGTCCCTTTAGCCGGTCCCCTAAAAAGGATGTCATGTAATTCAATGGTGTAGGTGTCGTCGCCAGGCAAGGTTGTTTGAATCCGTGCGTCGCCGCTTAGTGTAGGTTGGGGCGGCGACCAAGCGATTTGAATTCCTTGGCTGTTATGCAAACGGAGCACAGGACGGATGTCCGAACCGAGTCGTTGTCCGTCGATATCGACGACGAGTGCCATTCCCGGTTTGCCGCTGAATGATGTTTTCAGAATGGCACCGCCTGCTAGGTTCCCGTAAACGGCGGCGGGGATGGCTTTGATAGACTCACTAAATGCGGATTGTAACAGGTCATCAAGGGCGAAGGCGATAGGATTGGTGATTCCTTTGTCGCTAACGATGCGTACCCAATGGATACCGGGAGATTCGTTAGCGGTTGCGAATTCGATAATCGCTTGATTGTTGTTAGAGCCGGCAAGTGCTTGTTGCGAGGCAACGGCAAAAGAAGCAATTAAAGTTGGATTGGGGCCTAGGTCGGTGCCGGTGAATGTAATCTGAGCAGTCGTTCCACTTTGGGCGCCCGGCTGGTTTACGGAGTTCAAGGTTGGTTCAGCGACTAACCATGCAGGGAGCACAAAAAGCAATGTGGTAACATTGGCGATGATAAAATTGCAGCGCATTTGATGGCACCTATCAGGGCAACAAGTTCGGAATAAGGTAATATCTATAAATCTATATTAACTTATTACAACGATGTTGTCTCAGACTCGTTGCGCATCTTGCCGCATTGATAGATTGTGCATGCCGTGCAAAAATGTATGCCTAAAGCACAAATCCGACGCGCCTATTTGAAAGGATTGCCACCTGGAGCAGGTTTTGAATCAACAGGTGCATTTGGCGGTGGATTAGGTATAGCAGGCGCAGGACCGAGACCGGGGATTAGGTTCTTGAGTTTGTCTACAGGGCTTTCCGCGTTAGGTTCCGCGTTACCACTGTTTCCACCGAACGGATTGAGCGAGCGAAAGATCGAGCCAAGAGTTCCACCGCCACCGCCGGCCTGAGGTACTGCTGGATTGGCAGCTGGCATGGGATTAGCAGCTGGCATGGGATTAGCTGGTGCAGGGGTGTTGCCTGGTGCGAACGGGTTGTTCCCAGCCGGAGGTGTTGGATTAGCTGGTGCGGGGGTGTTGCCTGGTGCGAACGGGTTGTTCCCAGCTGGAGGTGTTGGATTAGCTGGTGCAGGGGTGTTGCCTGGTGCGAATGGGTTGTTCCCAGCTGGAGGTGTTGGATTCGTGGGAACTGGTGGTGGCGTTGGTGTGTTGCCTTGAACGTTGGCTAGCGGGTCTTTATCGTCAACGCCTGGGATTGGGTTTGATTTCGATGATGTCACATTTGCGGGGTTACTTTTAACTCCAGCGATGTTGCTTGGGGCAAATGGATTGCTTTGGCGAATCGCAGTTTCAGCGTCCGCGGGAATGCTTGGCGCCGTTTGAGTTGGCTTGCGTAATACCGCCGCTTCATCGTTTTGCTGTTGTTCGTAGCGAGCTTGTAAGCGGACTTTTCCAGCGGCGGCTAAATCTAGACGTGCTTGTTTACGAAGCTTTTCGATTTGTAGTCGTGGTTGCCCTTGGATACGTTGCAACGCAGTAGATATTTTATAAACTCCGCGATTGTCAAGGGCTTCTATAGCAGCACCTTTCTTGAGATCCGCCAAACTAGCTTCGTCGTTTCCGAGTTTAGCGTTGGCTAGTCCACGGAAGTAATACGAACGGGGATCATCCGTATCTTTACTGATAGTTGCTGTCAAATAACGGATGGCGGATTCATAGTCGCCGTTGTAATAGGCGTGGACACCCTGTCCATATAGGACTCGGTGTTGAGCGTCTTGAGCAACAACGCAAGGAATCAACAATGCAAACATACAAATAGTTAAGATAGACGAAGTGCAATAGGCCCTAAACATAATAGGTTCCCCTTTGGGGTCATGGGACGTGCTCGGCGTTAACAGTCATGCGCATGTTAACGATGGTTAGAGAATCATAAAGATAGTCTAGGCACGTCAGTTCTATATTAAAAGGAAGGTTAGTTCGATACTATTTAATCGTACCATTAAACGAATTGTACACGGTTAAATCTATACTTTCATGCCTAAAGAAGGAAAAAATGCCGGTCCCAGGATTCTAGGTCGAGGATAGTCGGCATGACATTTTCACCTAACTGACACAACAGATATAACCGTTAGACTCGATATAAAACTGCGCAAGACTGGCAAACAATTCCGGTAAGTTAATAAATAGACGAAACAGGAACTAGGGCAAAATGCGATGTATAGGGTGTAAGGGAAACGTAAGTAATATGCGTTATCTTTGCCGACGGTCAGATTAGCGTGTTTTTGCTCAAATTGATCGTGATAAGCCCGGGTCGGGATTATCGAGTTTTAAAGATCGTATCACACGCGGTATGTAGCTTCTGCCGTTCGTCTTTGGGAGACACGTGGTTCATTTCTTCAAAGACTCGATTATCCCGCCCCGTTTTTTTATGCGTTGTGAGTGGTGTGGCAACTTTACCACGCTTTTTTTATTTCGATTGCGACTAATGGATTAACCATGGCTGCAGTGGCAATGTGTACCGCTTGAGCACCGGCCGCCAAATAATCACGTACATCTTCTACCGTGCTCACTCCGCCGACTCCTATGAGTTTGATATCCAAATTATGTTCAGTGATCATATCATTCAAGGACTTGGTTTGAGCGACAGAAGCTTGTAGCGTCGCTTTACCGCAGATACCTCGTCGTTGTCCCTCGAACATTAACGTACCGTTTTGGTCGAGAACTTGTGTGGCGATACTATTGGTCATTGCGAGCGCATCCAGATGCCCGTTTAGGTGCTGAATTAGTTCCAGGGATTCATCGTCATTATTTAAGCGTCCGATTTTTCCGATCAGCGGTGTGTCACCAATTGCAGCGCGGATGACTTTAACCACCGTTGCGCAATCTGACGGATTTTGAAATAGTTGTCCATCGCAGGTAGAAACATTGGGGCACGAGAAGTTGGCTTCAATACAGTCTGCACCGCTTTCAACGGCCAAAGAAGCACACAGCGCATAGTCTTCTGCTAGCCGCTCGAGGGTCCAATCCGGTTGGACCGTTCCAACGATGGAAACGGAAAGCACTTTACCGCTTGGCAGTTGTTGTCGAGTTTCCGCAATGTCCACTTGCCAATCGATAGGATCCTGAGAGGGCATGCCGTAGGAGACAGCCCAACTCCCGTCCATCGTAGTCGCTTGTGACACAGATTGCTCGCCGCCAAACAGCGAAGCTGTATCGACGGGAACTAAATTTGGCAGCGGATAGCATTCGTGGAATCCACTACGCACAGTTTTATACGTCACGACATCGAACCCGAGACTGGCGTAATACAAGCACCATTTTCCATTAAGCAGTGGTCCGGCCGGAACACCTAATGGCGAATGGACAGGCAAGCCGCAAAACGAAAATTTCCCATTGGAAGATTCGGCAGAAACGGTTGGTACGGACAAACTAACAGGCGCTGGAACATGTTCATAATTCCAGCGGTACGACTTCTGGCGATCATACGTTTGCACAGCGAGTATTCCAGCAAGAGTTAGTCGAGTCGTTTCACCCGGAGGTTTTTGAAGTAAACAACACTTTTAGGATCATGAGCTTGCAGGCAAAACGTCCCGTCAGTCAATTTACGTCCTGGTTGCTTCGCATTGGGAAGTTTTCCAGTCGGTTCGGTGTAGTCGACCTGCAGTTTTCCATCCAGCCAAATTTTAATCTGCTTGCCTTGTACGACGACACGAGTTTCATACCAGGTGTTGTCTTTTACTGGCGGATCTGAAATATCAACAATTCCATATAGGCCGCCCGATTTCTTTGGATCTCCATGAGTCACGTTAACCTGAACTTCATAGCCCTTTGATGGCCAGCCTTCCTCCTGAAATTTGGTGTGAAAGTAGATTCCAGCATTGCTACCTGGAGTAGTCATCACATCCACTTTCAATTCGAAATTCTTAAATGGTTTTTTGGTTTCGTAAAATAGGTGGCTGCGTGGCCCTGCACAAACTAGCATGCCATCTTTGACAGACCAGGAATCTACATTTTCACTAGCTTTCCACCCGTCGAGGTTTTTGCCGTTAAATAGAGACTTGAACCCTTCCTCCGCTGTTAGGTTAGGAACCGTCACAAAAAGTGTGGCTATGGCAGTTAGGACTACAAAATGGATTGGTTTACGATTCGTAATTCGATTTAAATACATAATTCAGGTTCTTTCTCAATGGAAGAGGTTAATGGTGGTTTACTGGTCAATCGCCGGTGACGCATTACCGCCGAGCGCGTTCGTGTTTTAGTGGTAACCAAGCGCCGTTTTCAGCGGAACTGGCAACGCATTGTTGGATAAAGTACATACCTTCGACTCCGTCGTGAACATTTGGAAACACTGTATCCCGTCGTTCGTATTCGCGATCCATCGCTCTATCTATCATAGTATCAAACGCTGAGCGATACACGTTCGCGAACGCTTCGAAAAATGCTTCAGGGTGTCCACTCGGTAAACGACAGGCACTGGCCCCAGCTTCGTTCATAAACGGAGCATTGGGATCGCGAGTATAAATTTTGAGTGGTTGCCCGTTGGCTCGAACAACCAATTGATTGGGTTCTTCTTGTCGCCATTGAATCGCACCAAGTGTCCCATCAATTTCTATCGATAGGTCGTTTTCGCGACCATGACTAATCTGTGAGGCTGTTACGGTCCCGAGACCACCATTTTCATATCGAATAATAGCGGTGCCATAGTCGTCTAGTTGACGACCTTCTTCAAAGGTTTTTAAGTGGCAGCTGATTTCGGCGGGCAACAATCCAGTCATATATCGTCCCAGATTATAAGCGTGTGTAGCGATATCACCGAAGCAACCGGCCGCACCACTTTTAGCGGGATCGGTTCTCCAAGCGGCTTGTTTTTGTTCATCGGTTTCCAAGCGAGTTCTTAACCAGCCTTGAATGTAGTTTGAGCGTACGGCTTGGATTTCACCTAATTCCCCATTGAGGATCATTTCACGAGCTTGTCGCACTAGTGGATACCCGGTGTAGTTATGCGAGACGGCGAACACGACGTTGGATTGATCAACGGTAGTTGCTAATTCTTCAGCTTGGGCCAAGTCAAATGTCATGGGCTTATCACAGATTACATTGAACCCAGCCTCAACCGCAGCTTTAGCAATTTCAAAATGGGTGAAGTTTGGAGTAGCGATAGAGATAAAATCAATTCGTTCATCTGCTGGCAGATTCAATTCCGATTCGATCAATTCCTGATAGCTTCCATAGGCACGCTCCGCCGGGATGTCATAATCTGGTGCAGACGCTTTTGCGCGTGCGGGATCAGACGAAAGTGCTCCGGCCACTAAGGCCGCTCGGTTGTCAAGAACGGCCGCTGTGCAATGGACTCGCCCAATAAATGAACCTTGTCCGCCGCCGACTAATGCCATGCGTAGTTTTCTGTTTAAGTCGTTGTTCGTAGCCATTTCCGCTCCTGCTAATTTCTGCTTAGTTTGGTGGGGACACAGAAAAATACTGCTGCTGCTAAATCAAGCTAGCGCAAATCGCCCACAATTTGATGTGATAAAAAACTTTCTTTCTTCTTTTCTATCATATCAAGCGTGTTGATTAAACTCGGTCAACAGCAGAACAATTACTAACAAGCAGCAAATCATGGGTATTTTCCCATATGCCTAGCAATCTACCACCATCACCGGATAGGTCAAATATACTCGCACTGGTTATTTTTTTTATAGGTTTTGCATATAATAGAAGTGAGTACTCGTATTGCATTGAGAATACATAAACCAACATAATCGAGCTTCAACTGAGAAAAAGTCTTGGCGGGTATGTTGTTCGTCAACCACAACAGCAAATGGAATCATTATGAAGAAAAGATCTTTTGTACTAGGTGTTGGTTGCGGGCTGCTTTTTGGCGTCGGCATGGTGATCGGCACGATTGTCGGAATCAGCACGACCGCCACCCCCATCGCTTCCACCGCTGGGTTTGAAATTGACGGTAAGGTATTGCAGGCCGCGGCAGGTGATAGTTCCGATAAATTTGCGATAGCGACTGGAAAGATCTCGGATACGGCGGAGGGTGTATTTATGCTCGATGGGTTAACGGGTGATCTACAATGCCTTGTCCCCTACACTCGCACAGGTGCGTTTGGCGGAATATTCACGGCCAACGTATTTGCTGACCTCAAAATTCTAGGCACCAAAACGCCCCGATTTATTATGGTCACGGGCGAGGCAAATTTCTCAGGTAACGGGCGTCCCGGTAACTGCATTGTCTATATTGTCGACGCATCCACAGGAAACTACGCAGCCTATGGGGTTCCCTGGAATCGTCAAATGGAAACAGCAGGTCGAGCTCAGCAAGGCCAATTGATTGGCTTACAGGCTGGGAGTGCTCGTAATATCAAGATTCGCCAATAGGATTGCCATTTTGATTGTTCAAGTGAACGAGCAAGCGGTTGAAACGACCACGGGTATCACGATTTTAGATCTGCTTAAACAGCTAGACCTAACCACCCGACATATTGCAGTTGAAGTAAATCTGAACATTGTGCCGTTTGAAGATCATGGCGATACCATATTGCATGACGGTGACCAGTTAGAGGTTGTAACACTTGTTGGTGGTGGATGATTGGTTTTTAACAGAACTAGAATCGTTTAGTAGAGTACGAAATCGTTTAACGTTAAGGATAGGACCGCTAGAACAATGGGGACTGTAGTAGCCAACGATTTGGATGTACTCGCGCTGGAAGATAGCCCATTGAAAATTGGGCCATTCGAGCTCAATAGTCGCTTGATTGTAGGCAGCGGTCGTTATGAAAATGCGACGATGATGCGACAAGCCTTAGATCTTTCCGGATCGGATTGCATTACGGTTGCCATTCGTCGCGAACGATTATATGACGCTTATGGTGATAATCTTTTGGATCACATTGATTCTGACCAGACAATTTTGCTCCCTAATACAGCAGGTTGCTATAGTGCCCAAGACGCCGTCCGCGTAGCGCATTTGGGCCGAGAAATACTGCGAGCGTTAGGCAACCCTGGAGCGGATTGGGTGAAGCTAGAATGCTTGGGTGACAGTCGCACCCTATTACCGGATCCAATTTCTACACTCGAGGCAACCAAGCAGCTCGTGGCAGATGGATTCCATGTGTTATGTTACACCACGGATGACCCGATTACCGCTCGGCGATTAAAACAAGCGGGCGCAGCAGCAGTCATGCCCGCTGGCAGTCCTATTGGCTCTGGGCAGGGCATCCTCAACCCCAACAACATTCGTATCATCTTGGAATACCTCAAAAATGAGGATCCGGAATATCCAGTCATCGTAGACGCAGGCATCGGCACCGCCAGTGATGCAGCTCTAGCAATGGAGTTAGGTGCCGATGGCGTACTGCTCAACACCGCAATAGCTCATGCTCGGCAACCGCTCCTCATGGCTACGGCTATGAGACACGCGACGCTAGCGGGTCGCCAAGCTTTTCTCGCAGGACGGATTCCTAAGCGGCTTTATGCCGCTGCTAGCAGCCCCATGGAAGGCGTCATTGCGACCCATCCATTTCCTCGAAATAAAACGAAATGACGGGCGCAGATTATATCCATCCCGCAGATATTCTTGGCCCCGGCGGGCGCATCGCTGCTCGCCTAGATCGTTATGAACATCGCCAACAACAACTTGACATGGCCGCTGCAGTCTCTGATGCGTTAACCAACAGTCAACACTTGGTCGTGGAAGCGGGCACCGGTGTCGGCAAAAGCTTTGCTTATTTGGTACCCGCGATATTGGCTGCCACGGAGCCTGACAACCAACTTGTATTGACTGCGGACGGTGAAAAACGGAATCGTCGCGTCATTATTTCTACGCATACGATTAGTTTACAAGAGCAGCTTTTGAATAAGGATATACCGCTGCTCAACAGCGTTATTGCGCGAGAGTTTTCTGCCGTATTGGTCAAAGGCCGCGGTAATTATTTGAGTCGGCGACGGCTGAAGTCGGCGTTACAGAAATCAACGACGTTGTTTGACGGTGCTGATGAGCAAACGCAGTTGTATCAAATTCGTGATTGGGCAAGTGCCAGTACGGATGGCAGTCGCAGTAGCATGGCATTTCAGCCGCAATCAAGTGTTTGGGATGAAGTTGCTAGTGACTCAAGTAATTGTATGGGCTTTGCCTGTGAGTCGCATAAAAGCTGTTTTTACTATCAAGCTCGACGACGGATGGAACACGCTCAATTGTTGATTGTGAATCATGCGTTGTTTTTCAGCGATCTGGCTCTACGCGGACAAGGTGCTAATATTCTGCCGGACTATGATGCGGTGATCTTCGACGAAGCCCACACTCTTGAATCCGTAGCCAGTGAGCATTTGGGGCTGAGCGTCTCGTCAGGGCAGGTGTCTTATATTCTAAGAAAATTATTTAATGATAGCACCAACAAAGGCTTGCTTGTTGGCAAAGGCCATGAGCAAGCGCAACGTCAAGTTGTCCGGTGTTACATTGCTGCGGATGAATTGTTTGACGAAGCGTTACAATGGAAATTAGATCATCCAAAAAGTAATGGGCGTATTTATTCTAAGTTAGCATTCCCGAACCCGCTAAGTCCGGAGTTGTCGGCGTTAGCGAATATGATTCGCCGAATCGCGAATGACATTGATGATAAGGCTGAGCGAATGAATTACACGGCAGCTGTTTGGCGACTTTCAACACTTGCGGATCGGATCCAACATTGGTTAGTCCAAGCGAGTGATGATATGGTGTACTGGCTAGAAGCTCGGAAAACCCGTCGCGGATCTAAAGTGTCCTTGAAGTCAGCACCAATCAATATTGGCGCGGCGATGCGAAGTGAGTTGTTTGAAAAAGTGCCAAGTGTCATCATGACTAGCGCAACGTTGGCCGTGGGCACTGAAGACAAGTTCAATTTCTTTAGGTCACGAATTGGGCTTACAGAATCAGAAACATCGAAACTGGGATCACCGTTTGACTACGAACGTCAGGCGGAAGTGATCTTAGTCAGCGGCATGCCAGACCCTAGTAAAGACAAAGAATCGTTTCGAGCACACTCTGTCGAGATGTTAAAGCGATACATCAGACGTACCGATGGACATGCTTTTGTTTTATGCACAAGTTACGATTTGCTACGATTTTTATCATCTGCTTTAACCCCCTGGCTCGCCGAACAGCAGTTGGGATTGTTAACACAAGGTGATGGTATTGGCCGCACGGAGTTACTGGATCAGTTCAAGAACAATCCACAAAGTGTACTGTTTGGTACGGACAGTTTCTGGCAAGGAGTAGACGTGCCCGGTGAAGCACTGCAAAACGTCATCATACCGCGGTTGCCTTTTAGTATGCCGGATCATCCTTTGTTGGAAGCACGCTTAGATCAGATTAAGGCCAACGGCGGTAATCCATTTTTGGATTATCAGTTACCTGAAGCAACGATTAAATTCAAACAGGGCTTTGGTCGGTTAATTCGTACGCAGACCGATACGGGCATTGTCGTCGTCTTGGACCCGCGGATGCGAACACGATTCTACGGCCAGATTTTTCTGGATTCCTTGCCGCCTGTGCAGGTCAGTGAAGAGTTTGTGTACGACTACGAATGAGGCCGCGCGTTAATTCGCGAGCGGTGACTAGTCATCGGTGGATTTACCGTTGATGATTTGCAGAGGTGGGTCGGTACGAGGCTTGGGGATCGTTTGCGGCCGGCGTTCGATCGGTTCTGCGACAACATTACCCGGAGACGCTTCCTGTCGTTGGCGGATATATTGAGCACCTTCGGGGCTGTTCAAATATATTTTCAAAGGAGATTGCCATTGTGGTTGACCGCCAATCACGGGTGTCCAGCCAGTTACAAATGGTCGCCAACTGCCATGGCTAATGGAACCATATCCGCCGTGAGGAACCGTTAGAAATGGGGCCGTCATCGTCATGCTTCGCTCAGAACCTTGACTTGCCCACAGATTAAACCCACCTCTTAAATTTCCCTTACGAAATCCAAACCCAAAATGGGCATCGCGGCCGTCGTATCCACCATAGGTTGGATAAACAGGGGCCCCCCAATTGAAAAACCAGCCACCGCGGCGGCCACGTTGATTTAAAAACATGGATGAGCCAAATGACTCGTACCAGGAATCTTGCATGTTCCAGTGGGGTGTGGTGATTGTCGCTTGCTGTGCTTGGACCTGTAGCGTATCCAATGTGCCGCTGCATAGTGCGCCAACAAGGAACGTGGAAATCAGTAATCGTTGAAATGGATATATCTTCATAATACGAAAGTTCGCGGTAAAACGAATAGTTGCATTTACATACGTTGTTGTTCTATTGTTTCGCCACAAACACCAAAAGGCCAATAAATAATGACGGAACTACGAAAAATATTACAAGTGCCCCAAATGCTTGGGCTGGGGTTTTTCGGTGTATACGAGTCATTCCACATCCTAGATGCAGCACAAAATAAAATGGGATAATCAGTGGTGCGATAAGTGGCGTTAGCAGTGTGAGTTGTAAAACAGCACCTAGGCTATACCCAATCATACGAGTAGTTGTCTCGAAAGATTTTGCATTTCCACCTAAAAGTAGCATCCCGGTATGCAGAATGGCTCCGCCAGCAAACATCAAGAATGGTATTAGTACGGCACCACTTACTAGCCAGGCGCCAAGTCCGATTCCGTAGGAAATCGCGAGTTGATTGTAATCGATGCCAGTGGGCATATGTGGTGCTGCGATCATACAGGCAATTGCGAGTACAGGTAGGCTGCTTATTGCAAGATAAACGGTACCCAAAACGAGCCCTGCGACGGCATAGCCGACAGGATTTCCCAGCCCGTCATCTTCAAACATATTTGTGAAAGCGTCCCCGGGACGAAACAATAATAACTTTGTCGTGGCCCACATCTTAGATTGGCCCCTATCGGCACTTTCCCAAGGTAGGCCCTGTCGCTTGACAGCGGGTTGTTGATTGCGAGATAAACGGGACCGGCTAGGCGCCCCTAACGCCCCTGCTGCTAGCGGAGACTCTTGCGCGCCTGTAGCAGTTGTGTTTAATGTAGCGGCAGTCCAAGCGGTTGCCTGGAGTGGTTTATCTGGTTTATATCCCGCTAGCAAATCTTCGTTTCCTGAGCCAATGGTCATTGCCGCGGGTGTAGAACTGACTCCATGGGGTTTACTAGGGACTCGGAAACGGTTGATGGTGGAATACTTTGGAATATCGACGT
>JAYZBF010000050.1:0-5277 GCA_036338835.1 Planctomycetota bacterium | reverse complement strand
GGATCAACCAGTCTTAACCCCACATTGGAACGCGGCTTCTCGATTTGGCTACGCTGAACGACGACAGCAACCTCCTGCCCTGGTTCTTGACTTGTTAAGCGTCGAAACGAAGCGATATGATCCTCGAACGTTCTATTTATTGTTAACGCATCGCCATTCACCGAAACAATTAAATCGTCTTTAGCTATACCCGAGTCGGCTGCGGGCATCCCTCGAACTAATCGTACGACGACAAATGCCTTGCCTGTCTCAGATCCCTGACTTGCAGGATCTCCCGCTAAGTCGCCAATATCCGGCGGCGGTGCCTCGGACTCGTTGCCATCATCGACTGAAATCAATGGTATTTCCCTAACCATGATTCCTAATTGAGTTTCATCAAAGATGGTGCTGTTGATGGTAAACAACATCATAGAACTTATGGCAATTCCAAATGCGCCAATTGGCAGGATCCCTAATTGAACACGATCGCCTGATAGCAAACCAGCTAGCACCGATCCAATGCAAACCCCAACCACGACCGCTATTAAAAACGGCGTTTTGTCGACCTCGCGCCCGCCACCCGCTTCGACGACAAACTGGTCGATGTTGTTCTGAGCCACTGCGCTCACAGCCCAAAAGAACATGATGCCCAGCGCGATACGAAACATAGTGGGTTGTTGCCGTAGTATACGAATGTCTTCCAGCATCGATCGTGGTGCATTTTTTGGAAAGGGGCGCCCGGGATTGGCAACCTTCAGTGGCTCAATCATCAAACTAAAAATCGTGCCGGTGACTGCGAGGCCAATGACCACCACACCAATCATGCTCCAAGTATGTTCTGTCCCTTGCGGCGCGGTCATATCCGCCAACCAACTTCCAATGAACATCCCGAACAACGTTCCCACGACGGTCATCATGTTATAGAAACCGTTTGCAGGTGATAATTTATTGGGCTTAACAATTTCCGGCAAAGCTCCCATCTTCGCTGGAAAAAACATCGCGCTTTGGGCACCCATAAAAGTAAGGGACACGAAAATCAACAGCGGTGATTGACACCAAATAGATAACGTCCCGAGGAGCATGACAAGTATTTCAGCAATCTTACAACCGACGATTACCGAGCGTTTGCTAAACCGGTCCGAGACGTAACCCGCATAAGTGCTCAGCAGGATATAAGGAGATACAAAACAGGCTAAGCCCAGACCTAATACCGCACTTTGGCTCAAACCCCACAGATTACCAACGTCAACGTAATCTTTGGCAATTCCAATGACGAGCCAACGGAAGGTGTTGTCATTAATACCCGTGAGCAATTGGGTCATACAAATTGCAATAAAGCTACGTGAAAAGAGATTACTCTTCCCCTCGGCTAGATTGCTTTCTGTTTTGTGTTCGTTCACATCAAAATCGCTTTTTATGAAATTCGACCGCAGCCATAAAGTACTGATTTTTCAGTAAAAACGGGACTACAACCGTTTTAATCCGACCGTTTCTGGAGAACCAACAGAATTAAATCGACACCTACTTATAGGTATTCATTTATATCTCACGACCTCTTTTTGGTCCTACCAACGGATGCCCCCTGTCAAGAATAACAGAATAGCACGGACATGAAAATCCAACCCCCTCAATACTTAATGGCCGGCGTTATCCTGTTGGTTATCGGATTACAATTTTTGCTGGTCGACTCTTATGCCCTCAGCAGGCAAGCTAGCGAAATCGTCAAATCACAATTCGACATCCCTGGATCGGCGAACCACTATACAGTAATGCTTCCGCAATGGTTTTCATGGAGCCTGCTCGTTGCCGCAAGCTTCTGCTTCGTTTGGACGATCCGCACCGCTCGCCGCGAAAATTTTTAACGATTCATTAAATCTGTCCACGGCCATTCGCGTTCATTCGCAGCTACTCCTACATGGGATACCGTGACCACGTGATTCGTTGACGGACCCATTGTATGGTATATTGGCTTTTCTGTAATACTATTACTTCCATCACCACCTATAGAAAGCCGCTCTCGGATGAAATCTCTGGTCATTACCATTCTTTCCCTTTCACTCATTGCTCTAACTAGTTGCAACAACGACTCCGATGATCCCGTACAAAACAATACAGCACCTACACCACAGGGAATGAATGAACCAGTCGCTGAACCCGATGATTCGCTCACCGTCGAAGCGTTGAAAGCACTCGGGGCAAAGTTTAAAGCAAATAGCGATAGTCAAATCACAGAAGTTTCTCTGATCGGTTGTCCGGCCACCGACGACGACCTCCAGCAACTTTCTCAACTATCAAAACTGACTTCTATCCGCCTCAATGAAACACAAATCACCGACGCTGGACTGGAAACCATCGGGCGACTAAACAATCTCACCAATTTAGATTTACGCGGATGCAGCGTAAGTAACACAGGGATAGCACATCTCGTTGGCCTCAGCAAATTACGAGCACTTCGACTTTCTGGTGAAAGCGGAGTAACTTCTGTCGATGATGGAGCGCTGGCGGACATTGGGAAACTAACCAACCTCAAAGCACTCCTACTCGACCACCTCTGGGTTGGTGAAAATCTACTCGACCTTGCACCTCTGCAAAATCTAGAAGAATTATATCTCGCCAAAACACTAATTGACGACACCTCACTGGCAGCGCTCAAACAACTTCCTAAGCTCAAAAAATTACGCATCTCGCAAACGCAAATTACCGATGCTGGACTTGAACAACTCACCGTGCTCACCAATCTTACAGACCTTGATCTCAGTGAGAACAGTGTCATCTCCGATGTCGGTATGAGCCATTTGTCCAAGATTACCACACTTACCAAGCTCAATCTGTGGCGTGTCGCTCTCTCTGACTCAGGAATCGAACAACTCGCTGGTCTCGTAAACATGCAATGGCTCAACTTAGACAACACGTCACTGTCAGACGACGGTCTGGTACACCTCCAAAGCATGAAAGCGATTGAATTCTTGCACCTCGGTTCAACCACCATCACGGATGCTGGACTACCACACCTCGCAGGCTTGACGACACTCCAAGATCTCAAAGTGACACGGACAGCGGTCACCGCAGCGGGAGTCGCAGCGTTAAAAGAAAAACTGCCCACTACCGAGATACAACTGAAGGATCTCCCGTAGTGGACAGTGCTTTTACGAAACAGATTTGATACTGCTATTCACCTTTACAGAATCTCAAATCCTTTGCGGTACTCTTTCGTTACGTACTGAGCGGCCGCAGGGCAATTGGTTGCCGTTAATGATTTAGCATCCCATTCCAGCTTTTCGCCAGTACGATAGGCAACGTTGCCCAACAGAACGGTTTCTGTCAATGCGCCGGAATAATTGAAATTACATGTGGTTGGTGACCCGTCTTTACATGCTTTAATCCACTCTGCGTGATGACCAATCGACTTGGCAATCGTTTGTGCCGGTGGAGTCCAGCCTGTGAACTTGTCGGTGGGGAACAATCGATAACTGCTATAATTTGCAAACATCATTCCTTCTTCACCAATGAACATCACACCAGAGCCCGGTACGCGTTGGCCTTCGATTTCTTTAGGAATCATATTGCCATCGTACCAAGTGAAATTAAGCTGGTCATGATTTTCCGTCTTCGGGAAGACGTACTCGACTTTCAAGCCCAAGGGACAAGTTTCTGGGTGCACTTCCGGTCCAGTCGCTTTACACGATATTGGATGTCGCAAGCCTAAAGCCCAGAACGGTAAGTCCATGTAGTGGCAAGCCATGTCTCCAAGCGTGCCTTGTCCAAATGCCCACCAGCGGCGCCAGTTTGCGGGATGATAGCGTCCGGGGGCGTATGGACGCTCTTCAGCGGGGCCCAACCATAAATCCCAATTTAGGTTGTCCGGCGCTGCCGTAATTTGGTCTTGAGTTGGCAGATCACCTCCGCCCCAACCTTTTCCGACCCATACATGTACGTCTGTAATTTTTCCTAATACTCCCGAACCAATCGCTTCCACAACTCGGCGATAATTATCACCCGCATGAATCTGCGTGCCCAATTGAGTAGCCACTCCGTACTTGGCAGCCTCTGAGGCAATCAACCGAGCTTCGAAAACTGTATGACTCAATGGCTTTTCTGTGTATGTGTGTTTGCCAGCTCGAATAGCCCGCAAAGCTGCCGGAGCGTGTGAATGGTCTGCGGTAGCGACAACCACTGCATCAATTCGATCACCTTCTTGGTCAATCACCTCTCGGTAGTCTTCGTATTTTCGTGCATCGGGAAACTGACCTGCAGCTCGATTAAGATAATTGGAATCAATATCGCAAATCGCAACAATATTTTCACCCTTTACACCAGCGATATCCGCAGCCGCTCGATTGGCAGTACCAACACAGGCGATGTTAATTTTTTCACTCGGTGCCGTCGATGCTTTTGCTTCAACGCTCGAGAAAACTCCCGCAGAAATCCCTGACAATACGGTTGCACCAGCACCGGTAGTTTTGAGAAAGTTACGCCGATTTTGTTTATTGATATTCATGCTTTTCCGTCCGTTAAATCAATTAAATGCGAATTGTTCGTTAAATTGTGTTTGTATTATACACACATTGTACAAGCAACTGTTAATGTTGCTTGCGATTATTTAGGCAGCAGCATGATGCTACGACGAAGATAACACACCATGTCCATTACCTAGTTGGTAATAACAAGTTCCATCATTGTCCGTAGCATGTTAAATTGACGGTTCACAAACACACAAGACACAATAAACATTCAGAATTGAAAGAACAAAATGGGCGCACAACAAAAAGCTGAAGAACTCGGCATCGAATTTACTCCATCAGAACCAGGCTACCTAAACCTCTGTATCCGCAGCGGCAACCAACTCATTACCTCAGGTCACACCAGTACCGCTAAAGGCATCCTAGGTACGAACGTCAGTGTCGATGAAGGTTACGAAGCCGCCAAGGATTGCGCGATTAAAATCCTACAATCGGTACACAACACTCATGGCACACTCGATGGATTAAAAGTCATTAAAGTACTTGGTTGTGTGTATTCCGCCGGAGATTTTACCGATCAGCACCTGGTCATCAATGGTTGTTCGAATCTACTACACGAAATATTCGGTAAAGACGGCGATGGTTATCACGCTCGTAGCGCCTTAGGTTTTGCTGCGTTGCCAACTGGCGCTGCAGTTGAAATTGAAGCTATTTTTGAAATTCAATAATCCAAATATTCCCTAGGCTATCGATCGATGCCCGACACCTATACTATTACCGCCTTCTACAAATTCGTAGCCATTGAAGAATCTGATTTAGCGGACCGCCGTAGCGAACT
>JAYZBF010000049.1:0-16082 GCA_036338835.1 Planctomycetota bacterium | reverse complement strand
ATCTTTGGCATTTCCACCCTGTCCATTGTTCACCAAAATATCAACATGCCCCGCTAACTCCACAGCTTTTGCAAATCCAGTCGTAATCGACTCTTCACTCTTGTGGTCCAACTCCACTCCAAAATGTGGTTGCTCCCCCGGCAACAATACGGCTGCCTCTTCGGCTCTCACAAGTTCACGGCTTGTGATGACAACCTGCGCACCCACCTCAGCCAGAGCACGCGACATGGCGGAGCCCAGATAACCCGTCCCACCGGTAATCAAAGCTACTTTCCCACGCAAATCAAACAATGAATCAACTGTCGGTTCTAACGTCATCTTGGTACTCCTGTTGAATTCACATCAATATCAACCCACGCCCGTTGTTTGTTCGACTCAAGCATCGCTAAACTTGCTTTGAGAGTCTCATGTGCCTCCGCGATCGTACACGTTACTTGACCTTGCCCCGCCAGAGCATCTAAAAACATTTCCGCTTGAGCAACGAAGTTATCGTCCCGCTCCAACTGGCATTCTAGTAACACTTCCCAAGGTTTGCCGGTTTCCGTCATTTTCAACAGCCGTTGCGTATGATATTCCAGCTTCAAAATCGTCTGCTGGCAAATTATTTGAAGCGTTGTTTCGTTAGCTCGTTGATGTTGATTTAAGGACCAGCTCGTCATTATTTCACCATGTCGCGCTACCACATGCACGGTGTCTTCCACGGTAACACCCGGTAACACCAAATGGTTTGCATCGGTGGCCAACGAAGTCATCGGCCCAATCAACCATTGCATTGTATTTACGCTATGCGTCAGAGCATCTTGTATTGCGCCCCCGCCGGAATCGTGCCGAGCGTAATATACATCCTGATAAGCTGGTCGGAAAAATGGGAAATCTTGGCCTCCAACAAACGTCGCCTGCACGACTTGATCTGCCTCGGCTAAATCATTTATTTCCGCCCGCAATCGCCGGACCAGCGGATGGCAACGGGCCACAAAAGCAACGCCGGCCGTCAGTGAATTCAACTCCACCAACGTACACAATGCCTCAATGCCCTCAGTATTGGTACTCAACGGTTTTTCGATCAGCAAGTGAATCCCGGACATAGCCAACTCGTGAGCCATCGAAATATGCAAGTCCGCCGGCGTACAGATTACGGCCGCGTCGGCACCAGCAGTAATTGCATCCGCAAGATCAGCGAAACATTGTTCAATCTGATACCGCTTGGCAATAGACTCTCGCACCTCATCATCGACTTCGCAAAATGAAACATCACAGCGACCGGTGTTTTGAAAACAACGCAAATGACGTTCGCCAATGGAACCAACCCCAATAATCAAAATTTTCGGGTTCATCGGTAACTATTCCAAAGTCGACAATTCAGCAGCATTGTTTTCTAGCATTTCTTTGAGCACCATAAATTCACCGCCATACGCTAGCAAGCGAGCGCCTTGGTCATACCGTTTTTGTCCAACTTCAATATCTGCGATCGGTAGCCCCCAAGGTTTGTTGTATTGCTGACACAATGCCGCAACTTTTTCGATAGCCTGCTCAAGATCAAAATCTGCTCCGCAGCGTTCAATCCGCAAACCTAAATCTCCAGGGCCAACAAAAATACCATCAACACCTTCGGTGGAAATAATCTCTTCCGCATTTTCCACCGCGTCCAATGTTTCGATCTGCAGAATCAAAAACGTCTCATCATTGGCCCCCTGCGTGTATTGCAAACCACCTGAAAGATAAAAGTCGCTATCTAAACCAGCGGAATCAATGCCGCGATCACCTAGCGGCGGAAACTTCGTGCAATCCCGCAAATACCGAGCTCGTTCTCCATCATTGACATGCGGACACATCAAGCCCGTTGCGCCGTCTTCGAGATATCGATATAGTTGCGTTTTGTCCGTCGTAGGCGACCGTAACATACAATCAATATCCGATAAATGGAAAAAAGCGAGTAACGCTTGAATCTCTCGGTTCTCCCAGGTTCGATGCTCACAATCCAGCCAGATACAATCGAACCCAGCGGCTGCGGCATGCCGAACATAGGACGGGATGAAATGCCCCAATGCACAAATCTTTACCACTTCGTTATTACGGATCTTTTCCAGAGTTTTACTTTTCCGCACCGTTGGGAGTCCTTATTTTATAGTGTTTGGTTTCGTTTTGAAATTCAAAGAACGTCATCGAATACACCCGTGCCATAGAAACTCACGGCGAGTGCATCAATTAGCGAACTATCGTAATATATAATAATTGTCAGGCATAAGGTACTATTGGTTACCAGTTGGTTTGTGAGCAGTTCAACCAAACTTTGTCCGATACCCTACTTCCCATCAAATATATTTCGTCATCCAACTGGAATCCTCAATCTTGAAAATTTTCAGTCTATTGTTTGCGGTGTTCACACTCTTACTTTTTTCCCCAATGGTAGGCTTGCTGGCTGCGGCAGAAACTACGGCAGCCAAGGGAATCCACTCGTTAGACTTTGCCGTGTTGGGCCTCTACGTAATCGGCACCATCTATCTGGGATACTATATTTCCAAGCGGCAAAAAAAACGCGACGACTATTTTACCGGCGGCGGCAACATGAGCCCGCTGTTGATTGGTGTTTCGTTATTTGCAACCTTGCTCAGTACAATTTCCTACTTGGGGATGCCGGGTGAGGCGGCAGGGAAGGGCCCAATTACATTTATTGGGTATCTAGCCCATCCGCTAATATTTTTGTTGGTTGGCTTTTTAATGCTTCCTAACTATATGAAGCATAAGGTAACGAGCGCTTATGAACTGCTTGAAAATCGACTCGGGTATTCCTTTCGTGTGCTTGGTGCATGCCTCTTCCTAACACTACGACTCATCTGGATGGCCGTGCTATTACACTTCGCTGGCGAAGCGATGGTCACCATGCTCGATGTCGATCACAAATGGATCACACTGGTTGTCGCCATCATTGGGCTCGTCGCCATTATTTATACGTCGATGGGTGGACTACAAGCTGTCGTCTTCACTGACCTAATGCAAACTCTACTGCTGTACGGTGGAGCCATAACTGTTTTGGCGGTCGTCACTATCAATTTCGGCGGGTTTTCATGGATACCAACTCAATGGCCAAGTGATTGGAAACCTCAACCAGTCGTACCCGAAGGACTTTCGACGCGTGTCTCCTGGGTCGGGTCGGTAATCACAACACTAGTTTGGTATGTTGCCACACTCGGTAGTGATCAAACTTCCGTACAACGGTTCATGGCGACCAAAGATGCAACAACAGCCCGCAGAGCTTTGCTTTACCAATTGGGTATCTCAATCATCGTTTCTGGCACCCTGTGTTTAGTAGGCATCGCCTTGATGGCACATTACCAGAAAGAAAAAGCCGCGTTGCCTGTGCAGCAAACAGCCAACATCAACATGTATTCCGATTTAAATACTAATTTTCAAATTGACAATAAGCGATTTCCTAATGACGCTGAAATCCAAAAAGAGTTGCAATGGGATGCCGCAACATTGAAACAAACTAGACGTGATTTAATCGGTTCCGATCAATGGTTCCCACGTTTCATATCTCAAGAACTACCAATCGGACTAACCGGTTTAGTGATCGCTGCAATGTTCGCTGCGGCCATGTCGAGTCTCGACTCCGGTGTAAATTCGATTACTGCCGTGGTGATGTCCGATTTTGTCGAGCGTCTGCGGAAAAACAAATTGAGCGACAAACACCACTTAAGATTCGCTCGTTTGATAGCAATTGGCGTTGGAGTTATAGTCGTTTTTGGTAGCGGACTCACGGAATATATCGAGGGGAATATCATCGCCGTCACCCAAAAATCCGTCAACTTATTAACCACGCCGATTTTTGGATTGTTCTTTTATGCCATCTTCGCCAAACGCGTACACCCCACTGGTGTCTGGGCAGGTACGATTGCCGGTACCTTAACAGCAATCCTCACTGCGTTTAGTGGGCAAATCTGTTACTGGCTCTATTTAAACCATGGCTTTGATCCAACTGCAATTGGCGGTGTCATCGCACAGAGTATCGACGACTCCACTGGTATACCGTTTGAATATTGTACCGATCCCATTTCGTTTCAGTGGATTGGTCCTTTTGCTTTGTCTGTCAACTTAGTCGTCGGTATGACCGTGTGCTATCTATTACCAAAATGGAGTCGGCCTGACACCGCAAACGATAGCTGAATACCCGAACATGAATTACTTCCGATGACACCTGTCGAACACAACAACCTCGATCGAATTGCCTACCTTACAAGTGGCGCTGCCACCATGTATTGTGGCAGTTGCTTGCACGACAACACCCTATCGCGTGCTTTGAACGCCGCTGGAGTGGAGACACTCTTGGTGCCAACGTATACACCAATCCGAACTGATGAGGAAGATGTCAGCATTGACCAAGTATTTTTCGGGGGCATAAACGTTTATCTGCAACAAAAAATACCACTGTTTCGCCATATTCCCAAATTCATAGATCGCATACTCGACGCCCCTTGGTTGATAAAACGAGCCACCTCTCGTGGGATTGCAATTCGCCCTCAAGCTCTGGGCGCTCTAACAGTTTCCATGTTGAAAGGGACAGATGGAAACCAGCGCAAAGAAGTAAAGCGCTTAACCAATTGGCTAGTCAATGATATCAAACCGAGTGTTGTCATCCTGAGCAATCTTTTAATCGGAGGCTGCATCACATCCATCCGGCAACACGACATACCCGTCCTTGTCACACTACAAGGCGACGACATCTTCTTGCAAGATTTAATAGAACCCTATAAAAGCCAAACGTTGAAACTCATGCGGGACTTGGCCAAGCAAGTCGACGGCTTCATTGTACATAGTAAGTTCTATCAAGATGTGGTGAGCGACTTGTTTGAAATCCCCATATCCAAAATACAAGTAGTACCGCTGGGCCTCGACCTCGCCGCATTACCTGATCCACAACCACGCGATACATCCAAGCCCCGAACCATCGGTTATTTGGCGCGGATGTCAAAGGAAAAGGGATTACATGTTCTCGCCGACGCATTCATTCAGTTGAAAAAGCTGCCCAACACGGAGGACATCCAATTGCTGTTAGCCGGTTGGCGAGGCGCAACAAATCAAGAATACGCTGCTGCCGAACTCGCCAAACTGGACGCCGCTGGGTTAGAAAACGACTACGAGGATTTAGGAACGGTGGATCGTACTCAGAAACAACGAATGCTTCACAACATCGATCTACTCTGTGTACCAACGGTTTATCAAGAACCCAAAGGTTTGTTTGCACTCGAAGCGATGGCAGCGGGTGTGCCCGTTGTTTTACCGGAACATGGTGTGGTCCCAGAAATGTTGACCGACCTTGAAGGCGGCATCTTGTTTGAGCCTGGCAATACAACAGCGTTAGCGCAATTGTTACATGGACTACTTGAAAACCCAACAAGCTTGGTAGAGTATGGCAGCTTGGGACGTAAGAACATTTCCGCCCGTCGTGATGCAAATTCAATGGCCAGCAATACAATCACTGCTATTGATAAGCTATTAGATTGATCAACGTGTCGCAGAGGATCGGCTAGGCTTTCGCGATCTACCTGTTAGGCACAATCATGCAAGTCATACGGCGCCCGTGTTGTACCGGCGGCTGTTCAATTTTGCCATGCTCGGCTAATTCATTGACGACATCGTCCATAACTTTACGACCTTCATCGATGTGCGCCATCTCGCGTCCGCGGAACTGTACGGTGATTTGGACTTTATCTTTGTGCTCAAGAAACTTCTTAGCTTGATTTACTTTGAAATCAATGTCATGTTTTCCCGTCTTGGGTCGCAAGCGTACTTCTTTTGTTTTCGAACTATGAGCCGTGTTCTTGTTCGCTTTTTTCTTTTTCTCGTATTTGTATTTACCGTAGTCCATGATTCGACAAACTGGCGGATCTTCATTGGGGGCGACTTCGACTAAATCTAGACCAGCTTCAATGGCAATTTCTTTAGCTTGGTCAGTCTCAATAACTCCTAGTTGTTCCCCATCATGGTCGATGACGCGGATGGGTGAAATTCGAATATAGTCATTAACACGAGGTGCGTTGCGATCGATGATGGGTGTCCTTTTTGTGAAACATGAAACAGCTCAGTGGAATAAACGATCCCACCTATTACTTTATTCTATAGATAACTTGTTTAGATGGGGAAGCGGCAAGACAAAAAACATCGATTCTCACTGACGTTTTTTGGGCCATTTGGGGTGTTGGTTACCCCTACTAGTACTCGTTTTGCGACCCTTTGGCCACAAATCCTGCACTGCCGCTGAATGACTGGCGAACAACCCGATCATTTATCTCGGTCTGTAGTTTGGCAATCGCTTCGGCAATCGGCACCGCTCCCAAATCGCCATCAATGCGATCTCGAATAGACACTTGGCCCGATTCCATTTCACGGCCACCAAGAATAAGCATATAGGGGATTAACTCAAGCTGTGCATCACGAATTTTCGCGCCAATTTTCTCTGCTCGAAAATCCGTGCCCACGCGTAACCCTACCGCTTTTAATTGCTGTTCGACCTGTCGGCCATACTCTTCAAATTTCTCACTTACGATCAAAACGCGTACTTGTTCTGGTGCGAGCCATAGCGGGAAAGCGCCAGCAAAATGCTCTATCAACATTCCAATAAACCGTTCCATCGACCCTAACGGTGCACGATGAATCATGACTGGAATATGGGACAAGTTATCTGTGCCAACATACTCCAAAGCAAAACGTTCTTCACTTGGTAAATTGTAGTCCAGTTGAACCGTACCAAGCTGCCATTCCCGCCCTAGGCAATCAGTCAGCACGAAATCTGCTTTCGGGCCATAGAACGCTGCTTCACCTTCTTCACACTCAGCGTCGATTCCCAGCGTTTGACAAACTTCAATCAGTGACTTTTCCGCATGATCCCACAATTTAGGTGAACCAACATATTTGTCACTTTGCGGATCACGAAACCCTAAACGAACGCGGTAGTTATCCAGTCCCAAGCTCTTAAGCACAAACTGCGTCATCTCTATACAACCCATAAACTCAGCAGGAACTTGATCGGCTGTACAGAATATATGCGCGTCGTCTTGCGTGAAGCCGCGAA
The DNA here is from genome assembly GCA_036338835.1 of Planctomycetota bacterium. Taxonomy (GTDB): domain Bacteria; phylum Planctomycetota; class Planctomycetia; order Pirellulales; family Pirellulaceae; genus UBA721. Next base: position 9,013 of record JAYZBF010000049.1, on the reverse strand, counting down.
CTCGCGTCATCCCGTTTAATTCTCCCGACTGCTCATTTCTGTAAACCGTTCCGAATTCTGCCAACCGTAAAGGCAACTCGCGATAACTTCGCGGATTTGCTTTATAAATCATAATGTGGTGGGGGCAATTCATTGGCTTGAGTAAGTACTCTTTGCCATCTTCCATTTGTATTGGCGCAAACATGCTATCTTTGTAATACGGATAATGACCCGACTTCTCATACAAATCTATTTTACCAATGTTCGGTGTATAGACTGGTTGGTACCCACGGTTCTGAAGTTCATCGCGGATAAAATTCTCCAGCGTGCTGCGAATAATCGCTCCTTTGGGTTGCCACAAAATCAAGCCGGCGCCAACGAGGGGACTGATCGTAAACAGGTTGAGTTGTTTACCTAATGTGCGGTGGTCGCGACGTTTTGCTTCTTCGATAAGAACCAAATGTTCTGCGAGATCTTCTTTGTTAAAAAACGCCGTCGCATATACCCGTTGTAGCTGTTTGTTGCTGGAGTCGCCTTTCCAATAGGCGCCGGCTACGCTTAACAATTTATATGCGCCTACAGCACCGGCGGAGGGGATATGCGGGCCGCGACAAAGGTCAATGAATTCACCCTGACGATAAAACGACAATTGATTATGGTCCGCTAGGCCCTCGGTTATGTGCTCGACTTTGTATTCTTGGGCAAGATCTTCCACGATTTCGAGTGCGGCGGTACGCGTGGTTTCAATCCGCTCAAAAACCTCGTTCGCCTTGACAATCGTTTTCATCTCGGCTTCGATTGCTTCAAAATCTTCTTCACTTAATGCGTGCTCAAGATCAAAATCATAATAAAAACCATTCTCGATCGTCGGCCCAAAGGCTAGTTGCACGCCGGGAAACAACTTCATAATGGCTCGAGCCATTATGTGTGCTGCCGAATGGCGCATAACACCCAGTGCTTCTGGGTCTTTTTTGGTCAGAATTCGTAATGCAACACTTTGGCCATCGTCGATAACAAAGTCTAAGCCAACAATCGTATCATCGACTGCGGCTGCCATGGCTGCTTTGGCCAAGCCCGGGCCAATTTCTGCGGCTATTTGGCCAGGGGTGGTTGATTCAGAATATTCTCGAGTGGAACCGTCTGGTAAGGATACCGTAAGCATGGCGCAAGCCTTCTATAATATGTTTGTTGAACAAACGCGTTCATCGCTACAAAAAATGAACTTACCGTTTAAGCGTTGTTGCTCAGCGTTACTGGTGGAGTATAGTATTAGGTAGTAATTTGGGTAAGGTCGCTTTGCTCTTTACCACAGAAAACTACTGTCTGAACGTCTTGAACATCAAAAACATCGTCCATGTTTCTCAATACATTTGAAGGTATTTACAATGAAATCATTTATATGCAAGCTTATTGCCATCGCGGCGCTGACGACCATCATCTCGATCACAGGCTGTAATCAAGGTTCGCCGCTGGAACCAAATGCCGCAGCGGAAGCCGAACCTGCTGCGTCGGCAAGCCCAGCGACATCGATCAAGAACATCAAATCCAACGTGCAAGGCACACTAGACCAAATCAAAATACGAGATCAGGGGTTACAAGACCTCGCTAATGGCGAGGATGAGAAATAGGGCATGGTTTTAGACGCCCTAAACACCATCGCTAGGTTTTCATCGCTATTCTGTGTTGTTTTACCCCTTTTCTAATATTTAGGACGCGTCTACAATAGCTAGCTTCCCCCTTGGATTATTTAAGTAAACCGTAATTAGATAGAAAAACAATGCCTAAACAAAAAACCCATAAGGGAACCAAAAAGCGTTTTCGACTATCTGCTAAAGGCAAAGCGAAGCACCGTAGTGCTGGTACAAGCCACTTAGCTGGAGCGGTTTCCAAAAAACGTAGACGTAATCTACGTGGAACGACGGTTCAAGCCACTGTTGACGAAAAGAAGATTGCTCGTGCTCTCAACGGCTACAGCAACTAATTTTCGCAACTCCTGCAGCTTCACCGCAGCGGGAAAAACACGCTTGTGTTTCCCGAATATCTAAATTGATATTCAAACAAGACAATTTGACAACTAAGAATAATTTACTCCGTTGCGTGGGCAGTAGAACGTTTTCCTAAAGTGCATAAACACACTTTGTATATGGAAAAGGCCTGACGTAACCCACTGCGAAAGCAAGGAATTAGAAAATGAGAACTCGTAAAGGTGCCGCACGCACCAAAGCCAAAAGACGTCTATTCAAACGAGCCAAAGGAAACACAGGGGGTCGTAACCACCTGATTCGGACTGTCAAAGAAACACTCGTCCGCTCCGGTGCATATTCCTTCCGTGACCGTAAGGTCCGAGCCCGAGATTTCCGCCGCTTGTGGATCACTCGAATCAATGCCGCCTGTCGCGCTCATGACCTGCGCTACAGTCAATTCATTAACGGTTTGAATAAAGCCGAAATTGAATTAGACCGTAAATCACTTAGCGAAATGGCGATTCATGACCCAGCAGCATTTGAAGCCGTTGTCGAACTTGCCAAAGCTGCTCTTGCCGCATAGCACTTAGATTACGCACAATAAGTACCGCACTCGAACAGGAGAGGCAAGTCACACGACTTTTCTCTCCTTTTCTTATATCATTTACCTATAGAACTACGTTCCCTTTCAATAATAACCATTATGGCATTGCAAGATTTCCTTGATCAGCTCGACGAACTGGGCACCGCAGCGGAATCCGCTTTTGGCGAAGCTGCCGACGCTGAAGCATTAGAAGCGGCTCGCGTTACCTTTCTAGGAGCGAAAAAAGGTCGACTCAAATCCATTCAACAACAAATGGGTTCCATTGAGCGGGAGGATAAGCCGACGGCAGGCAAGGCATTTAACGCGACCAAGGGGCGTATCGAAGCGGCCTTTGAAGCGGCCCAACAGCGCAGCGATAATACAGACAGTGACAGTGCAGCGAACAACCCATTTGATGCATCGTTACCCGGCGACACTTTTCGCTGTGGTACTGTCCATCCCATTACACAAACCATCGAAGAATTAAAAGATATTATGGGCCGCCTTGGATTCTCCATTGTCGATGGCCCGGAAATTGAAGATGACTGGCACAATTTTGTCGCACTAAATATCCCCGACGACCATCCCGCTCGAGATCCGCTGGAAAACTTTTATTTGGCCACTGCCGATGCTATCAGCGGCGAGAAAGACCCTGTAGGATTGTTGCTGCGCAGCCAGACGAGCACAGTTCAAATACGAGTCATGGAAAAAACGGCGCCGCCGATCCGCATTATTTCACTCGGCCGCGTCTATCGCCCCGATACCGCAGATGCAACCCATTATCCTATGTTCCATCAAATCGAAGGTTTGATGATTGACACCGACGTTTCCATGGCAGATTTAAAAAGCGTTCTACGGTTGTTTGCGACAAGTTACCTCGGTGACGATGTTACTATTCGCTTTAGACCTTCCTTTTTCCCTTTCACCGAACCAAGTGTTGAAGCGGATTATTATTGGAATGATCAGTGGGTTGAGTTTGGCGGTGCAGGGATGGTTGACCCCAATGTGCTTAAGGCCGTTGGTTATGACCCCGAAGAAGTTACTGGGTTTGCCTTTGGTCTAGGAGTCGAACGCCTCTGTATGCGACGTCATGGTGTCACTGACATCCGTGAATTTTACAAAAATGACGTCCGGTTCCTCGCACAATTCTAATTCTATTATCAATACACTTTTATTGCCTTTTATTACAAAGTGATCATGAATCATGCTCGTTTCCTGGGACTGGCTTAAACAATACGTTGCACTCGATATGGATCGAGAAGAGTTGGAAAATCGGCTCGCTATGTCCGGCCTTAACCACGAAGGTTCGGAACCCGTAGGCAGCGATATCGCCATTGATCTAGAAGTAACCAGTAATCGACCCGACTGTTTAGGACACATCGGCGTAGCTCGTGAAATTGCAGTCCTATATAACCAAGCGTTAACACTGCCGAGCCCACAACCGGATGCCAGCGGACCTGACGTCAATGCCGGCTTTAGTGTTTCCATTACTGCCCCTGAGTTGTGCCCGCGTTACACCGCAAGGATCATCCGCGGCGTCACCATTAAAGGCAGCCCAACGTGGATGCAGGATCAGTTGCGAACTGTTTTCTTGCCGATCAATCGAGATTGGAAGCCGATCAACAACGTCGCTGACATAACCAACTATGTTTTGATGGAAGCCGGTCAGCCACTTCATGCCTTCGATCTCGGCAAACTCGTCGGCGGACAAATCAATGTTCGAGCGGCGGAGCAGGGTGAGAAATTCGAAGCGATCGATCACCGAGAATATGAATTACAAGCCGAGATGTGTGTTATCGCAGATGGTGCCAAGTCCATCGCCATTGCCGGAGTGATGGGAGGTGCTGAAACTGAAGTCAATGAGCAAACCGTTGACGTACTTATCGAATCCGCTGATTTTACAGCGATGTCAATTCGCTCAACATCTCGCGCATTAAATTTACATAGCCCGTCTTCTTATCGCTTTGAACGAGCGCTGGATCCCGCCGGTGTCGATTGGGCCAGTCAACGCTGCTGCGAATTAATCCTCGAACACTGTGGTGGAACATTAGACACGGGTGTAATTGAAGCGGGTGAATCAACTTGGCAAACGGAACCGGTTGTATTGCGATTGTCTCAGGTTGAGAGAATCCTCGGAATCAAAATTGACGCTGAAGAAGTTCGCTCGATCTTAATCGCCTTGGGGAATGCCGAATCCGCTAGTACAGCAGAATCCATCACCGTTACCCCACCAACTTGGCGGCGTGACCTCTCGCGTGAATGTGATCTGCTTGAAGAAATCGCCCGCATCCACGGCTATGAAAAAATACCCGAAGATGTGGGAGTGCCGATGGCCGCTTCGTTTCGCAGCGACGAGGACCGAGTGGCTGAAGTTATCCGTACCACGCTGACAGCTACTGGCTTTGACGAATCCCTGACTGGGTCTGTTGTACCACTCGCTTGGACGGAACAATTCAACCCGTGGGCAACGGTTGCTCCATTGCGTACCATTTCACCAATGTTACAAGGTGCGGATGCCCTGCGCACAAGCTTGACCCCGAGCTTATTAGAAGTGCGACGAATCAACCAATCGTTGGCAAATCCCGCCGTCGAGTTATTCGAAACGGCAAAAATCTATCTGCCGCAAGCTGAAGGTTTACCTCAAGAACAGAAGACGATTGGCCTCACCAGTAGCGGTGATTTTTATCATCTCAAAGGTGTCATTGAATCCTTGTTGGCTAAACTCAAAATCACTACTCCTTTATCCGTAGCAGTTGCCGGAGAAGTATTTGATGGATTGCTGGACAACCATCAACGCTGCACCTTGTTGCTTGGAGATGAAACACTGGGATTCCTAGGCCAAGTATCCCTGCCTGGGCTCAAAGCATTTTCGCTGAAGACCGCTGCGATGGTCGCAGAATTAAAAATGGACCTTTTGGTCAATTTAGCTATGCTGATTCCGCAACATCAAGATCTCAGTGCCTTCCCTGCAATATCGCGGGACCTCAATGTTGTGCTACAGGAATCGGTTCGCTGGGACCAACTCCAAGCGACTGTCGAACAAGCCGCTGGGGAAGCCTTAGAGGTCATCGGTTATCAAGAAACATATCGCGCACCTGACCAAGACGGAGCGAATACGAAGCGTGTTTTATTCAACGTAAAATTCCGCCGCGGTGATGCCACTATGACCGGGGAAGAAGCAGACGCGATACGCGATACAATTGTCCAAGCGATCGCTGCCAACCACAACGGCAAACTACTAGGTGTGTAGTCCACGCCGACAATGTTTCGAATCGGATAGCTTAGCGGTTTTACTCGCTGTCATTCAATTCAAAAATGACTTCCACTTCCGTGGTAATATTCCCAGGTAATGAGCCCATGCCGACCGCACTGCGAGCACCGACACCGTTGTCTGGCCCAAAGACCTCAGCCATTAAATCGCTGAAGCCATTGATGACTTGGGGGTGAGTTGAAAACTCTGCCGTACAATTCACCATGCCGAGAGTTTTAACGACACAACGCACTCGATCGAGACTCCCGATATTTGCTCGCAGCGTTGCTAGAATCGCAAGGCCGACTTGCCGAGCGGAATCATAGCCGTATTTTTCGTCCACTTCAGAGCCAACTTTTCCCGTCATCATCGTGTCATCCACCTTGAGAGGACCGTGTCCGGACACGTAGCACATATTGCCGGTAATTAAAACCGGTTTGTATACGCCACCAGGCTTCGGAGCTGTTGGTAATTCTAGGCCAAGTTCTTCTACACGGGCTTCTGCACTCATCTTCTTATCTCGCTATCTATTAGTTTGCTTTTGACTGTTGCAATACTGAAACTCTATTATCCGTACTCTGGCGCACGATGAAAGACTGGGCGGTAGTTTTATTTATAGACGTCTGCCGGATCAACGACGCGCTCAGCAATCACTTGGAGGCCCGAGGCAGTCACTTCTCGAAAAAAACAACTCCGATATCCTTCGTGACAAGCGACTCCTTGTTGTTCGACGCTTAATAATATCGTATCACGATCACAGTCCACGTAGATCTTCTCTACTTTTTGCACATGACCACTTTCTTCGCCTTTGCGCCATAGTTTTTCACGACTGCGACTGTAATAAACAGCAGTCCCCGTTTCGTAAGTCTCGCGGTACGCCTCTTCGTTCATATACGCCATCATCAATATTTGATGTGTTTTCGAGTCCTGAGCAATAGCTGGCAGTAAACCACCGTTTTTGCTGAAATCGGGACCCGTTTCGGAGCTTTTGCATTCAGATGCCACGTGTTTTCCCTTAAATATTGTGTTTTCACCGTTCTACGGCTGACACATTAAGTATGTGGTTTTCCAGCGGAGCTGTCTACCAGAAAACCGAAAGCCCGATTCGTGATGTTTTTAGAGTTTTTTGACAAATTATCCGTTTTGTAGGGAACGCGCGGAGGAGCTAGGGCATCCAACAAGCACAAATAGAAATAGAAGAATCGCGAACGGGGCAAATTTCGCATTCAAAACTACAAAGGACTTCACCTATGGCGACCGTCGACATCAACTTCAATTTACTAGAAGCCATCGCACCGGCTTCCTTGCGTTCCACGATAGTAGCGAAACGCGTTAAAGCCAATTCGTCAGCTAAACCAAAGCGTTTTTCCAAAGACGTAGACCAAGCAGATCAACCGGTTAACCGCATCGCCCTTGTACGACAACAGCAAGAAATGTCACTCCGCAGTGTCGCTCGCCATACCGGAGTCGATGTGCGTACACTACGCAAGCAAGAAAAGCCAACGGCAAATCTAACTCTTACCGAACTAACAAACTGGGCCAATGCTCTAGATGTACCTGTCAAAGATCTAATTGATGTCCCCGGTCAAGGACTTGCCAGCCCGATTCAGCAACGAGCACAATTGATTCGCATCATGAAAAGTGCCGTCTCCATCCAGGAAAACGCTGACTGCGAAAGCATGCAGGCTTTTGCTGATACACTCGTTAGTCAGCTCGTCGAATTGATGCCCGAACTCGATGGCATCTCCGCTTGGCCAACCTACGGGCAACGACGCGGTTCCGAAGAAGTCGGGCGTGCTGCTGAACAATACATGCCCGTGCATGTTGCCGGCGCTGCCAGTTAAATACAGGCATGCCGCAGCGACGCACTGGTTAGAATTTGCTTCTCCCTAAATATTCGGGACGTAGCCCCGTTTGTCTAATTCGCGTAAATTGGTGGTTGGATTTTTTCTATCGGTAAAAACTAATCGTCTTGAGACTGCTTCTACAGCAACAGGTCAAAACAGACACCATCACCTACTGCGGTTTTGCAAACTTGCGCTCTTCGATACAATGACGGAGCAAAGAAACCGGTTTCTCTTTAGTGCCCACATGTCTACACCCCGTCGCATACTCGTAACCTCCGCTCTGCCATACGCAAATGGTCCGATTCACATCGGCCATCTCGTGGAATATATCCAAACTGATATTTGGGTGCGGTTTCAAAAACTGCGCGGCAATGAGTGCATCTATATCTGTGCCGATGACACACATGGCACAGCGATCATGATGAGCGCCCAACGCACTCAATGTACTGCCGAGCAGTGGATCGAACAAATTCAACAGGAACACATGCGGGATTTCGCTAATTTCCAAATCGAGTTTGATAATTACGGCAGCACAAATTGTCCTGAGAACTATGACCTGTGCAAAGAGTTCTGGCAAGCTTTTAAAGACGCTGGGCTTGTCGAACAGCGCGAGGTCACACAATTATTTGACGATCAACAGGGTATTTTCTTGGCTGATCGATTTGTCCAAGGCACGTGCCCTCATTGCGATGCCGAAGAGCAATACGGGGATTGCTGTGATCAGTGCGGAGCGACCTATAGTGCCCGCGAACTCAAAAATCCAACCAGCACCCTAACCGGCTCAGTTCCCATTGAAAAATCCGCTGACCATCTGTTTATCATGATTGAACAGTTACACGAGTTTCTGTCAGACTGGTCACAATCGGGAGAGCATTTGCAAACGGAGATTGCAAACTATCTGCAAGGACATTTTCTGCACAAACCGTTACGAGATTGGGATATTTCACGACCAGCTCCTTACTTTGGTTTCGAAATACCCGATCATCCGGGTCATTTTTGGTTTGTTTGGTGGGATGCACCTATTGGATACATCGCTTCCACCCAACAATATTGCGCTCGCACCGGCGATGACTTGAATTCATGGTGGAAAAACGCCGACACTGAAATCCACCACTTCATTGGCAAGGACATCACCTATTTCCACACGCTTTTTTGGCCTGCTATGCTTAAGGTCGCCGACTACACGTTGCCAACAAAAGTACATATTCATGGGTTTCTTACCGTAGATGGTAAAAAGATGTCGAAACGCGACGGCACATTTATCAAAGCCGAAACCTATTTCAAGCATGTCGACCCTACATACCTCCGATATTTTTATGCTTCCAAGTTGAATGGAAAAGTTGACGACTTGGACCTCAACATTAAAGAATTCGTTGCAAAAGTTAATTCC
>JAYZBF010000048.1:0-5635 GCA_036338835.1 Planctomycetota bacterium | reverse complement strand
AAGCCGCTCGACAACGCGAAGAACCACTTGGACATATCCTATTTGACGGTCCGCCCGGATTAGGGAAAACTACCTTTGCCACTTGTATCCCGCACGAGTTAGGAGTCCCGATTGAAATGACATCCGGAGCGGCACTCCGCGCACCAAAAGATCTAATCCCCTACCTGACCAATATCCAAGATCGAGCGATTCTGTTTATTGATGAAATTCATCGCATCCCCGCAAATGTCGAAGAATACCTCTATACCGCGATGGAAGATTTCCGCATTGATCTGGTACTCGGCGATGGCCTCAACGCACGAACCATCAATATGACAGTTCGACCCTTTACGCTCATCGGTGCAACAACCCGAGCAGGCATGCTGACAGGCCCGCTGCGAGATCGCTTCCAAATGCGCGAGCACCTTGATTTTTACTCGGAAGAAGAATTGACGCAGATCATCAAAGGCAATGCAAAAAAACTCGATCTGGATATTGATGATGAGTCGGCCAATATCATTGCCATTCGTAGCCGTAGCACACCTCGAATCGCAAACAACCGCTTGCGTTGTGTGAGAGATTCTGTCACGGCTCGAGCCGATGGGAAGATCGATCCCGAAATCACGCGCGCCGCACTCCTAAAATGGGAAATCGATAATCTCGGACTCGATAAGATGGACCGCAAGTATCTGGAAACGCTAATCGGTGTCTTTCAAGGTGGCCCAGCTGGGGTCGAAGCAATTGCGCATACAATTAATACCTCTACTGATACTCTCATCGATGAAGTCGAACCCTTTTTATTAAGGACAGCTATGGTAGTTCGCACTCCTCGAGGCCGAATTGCGACTCAAAGAGCATTCGATCACATGGGAATGTCGGGCGAACCTGTTGATATTGACGACGAATCAACAGGAGATGATCAAGATACATTATTTGCGTAATAATCTACAACTTGACGTGACGCTCAACCCATTGCATCAGCATTCCAAGTCCTTCATCACTCAGTGGCTGTTGCATTTCTCACAATTAGCCTGTTGACAGGGTTTAAGGGCACTTCTAGGATTGGTCTTTTGCTGATAATATTAGTAAATAACACCAATAAACAAGTCACAATCCCTCTCTATTGCATAGGGCTCCTACAAGTTCCTGTGACGAGGATTAGGTTTTATCATGGCAGTACCAAAAAGAAAACACTCAAACTCTCGATCCAACAAGCGTCGAAGCCATCACGCTTTGACCCCTCGCCAACTTAGCGCTTGCAAGCAGTGCAACCACCCAATTCCAAGTCACACGGTTTGCCCAAAATGTGGCACCTACATGGAAACCGGTCGCCGCTTTGCTGCAGTCAGCGACGAGTAAGCTAATCTGGTCGATAGCACTGCCACCTCACTGTCCACAATAACCAACGCATCCTCACTTTAGATCGTGACAAATAGGACATTGCGTTTCCATGAGTAATATCGCTTTTCTATTCCCAGGGCAAGGCGCCCAAGCAGTTGGTATGGCTCAAGAATTAGTTGAGCAACTTCCATCCGCTGCTGCATTGTTTACACAAGCCAGTGAGATCCTTGGTTATGACCTAGCACATCTCTGTGCTCAGGGTCCAGCCGAGAAGCTTAACACAACCGACCACAGCCAACCCGCGTTATTCGTGGCAAGTCTCGCAGCACTCGAGTCCCTCAAAGCATCTGATCCTCAAACTGTCGCTGCCTGTACTGCTACGGCGGGCTTGAGCCTTGGTGAATACACAGCTTTAGTGTTTGCCGGCGTGATGTCGTTTGAGGATGGTTTACGAGTCGTGCAACAACGCGGCAGTGCGATGCAAGCAGCAGCGCAGCAGGCTGACAGCACGATGGTCAGCTTACTCGGTTTATCAACCGACGATGTACAACAACTTGTAGACAGTTGTCGCGCAGACGGCGAAGTTTTACAAATTGCAAATTTTCTGTGTCCGGGCAACATTGTCGTTTCTGGTTCGAGCACCGCTTGTGAACGAATCCAAGTAGCTGCTGTTGAAGCGGGCGCAATGAAAGCGATTCCCTTAGCGGTCGCCGGTGCCTTTCATACGGAAATCATGCAAGCGGCAGTTGAACCACTACAACAAGTACTTGAAAATGTCACGCTCAATGCCCCACGCATCCCAGTAATCTCAAATGTCGATGCCAGTGTACACAGTGACCCAGAAATAATTCGTCAACATCTTGTACGGCAAGTCGTTTCTCCTGTCCGATGGGAAAACTGCATGGATACCCTGCTAAAGCAAGGGATCGATCAGTTCTATGAAATCGGTCCCGGACGTGTTTTGCGCGGTTTGTTGCGAAGAATCGCCCGAAAAATACCTTGCGAAAATGTCTCCTGTTAAGGTCAGACTCGCATAAAGCCGAATAGGTACTAGCGATTTAGATTCGTCCTATTCTCTTACACCTTTAAACTTGTTATTTTGTGGTGTTTAATTAATTTCCATCGACGGTACAACGATATACAATTTAGTGCCTGACACTTAAATCTGGCACACTTTTATTTAACTAGAAAGTAACCATCATGTCCGAAGAAACTTGTAAGCCACTAAACGTTGACCTATCTGGCCAAGTTGCGATTGTAACCGGTGCCTCTCAAGGTTTAGGGAAAGCATGTGCTATGGAACTTGCTCGTAACGGTGCACGAGTCGCTTGTCTTGCCCGAAATGCGGATAAGCTTGCTGAGGCTGTGTCTGCAATTGAAGAAGCTGGAGGTCAAGCAAGTGCATTTTCGGTGGATGTTACCGACCGTGAAAATGTCGACCAGACGGTCGATCAGATTGTTGAAGAATGGGGAAGTGTTGACATCCTCGTCAACAATGCAGGAATCACTCGCGATGCCCTACTACCAAGAATGAGCGATGAAGATTTTGACGACGTCATCAACACAAATCTTCGCGGCGCTTTCCTGTTCATGCGAGCTGTTTCTAAACATATGATGTCCGCCCGTTATGGCCGCATCATTAATATGTCAAGTGTGTCAGGGCTCATCGGAAATGTTGGACAAACGAATTATTCTGCCTCAAAAGCAGGGCTCATCGGAATGACTCGTAGTTTTAGCCGAGAGATTTCTCGACGTAACGTGACCGTAAACTGCGTTGCCCCAGGGTTTATTGAAACCGATATGACGCAAATACTCGGAGAGGCCGTCATCAAAGAAGCCAAGAAACGCATTCCCGCTCGAAAACTTGGACAACCGGCCGATGTAGCCGCTTGTGTCGTCTTTTTAGCAAGTAATGCGGCAGGCTACATTACCGGACACACTTTAGCTGTCGATGGAGGAATGACCGGTTGACCAATCGTCCTTTTGCAAAATCAAATAATACGGTAAAACTGTGCACAACTCGATGTGGTTAATCTTGACCGTTTGAACTAGATTACTCTATCCTGATAGGTGCAATACAAATCACTTCCTCGAACATTAACCCTAAGAATCACTTTTTAAACTAGCTGCCTTTCCTGTAGAATCAAACAACCACTCGTGTGGACAGCACCTCAGGAAATTAGCTTACCAAGGAGACTTTCTGTGTCTATTGAAGAACAAGTAATAAACGTCGTTGCCGAGCAACTCCTAGTCGACAAGGAAAAAATAACTCGTGAGACTTCATTCGTAAACGATTTGGGCGCAGACTCGCTCGATACTGTTGAACTTATCATGGAACTTGAAGAAGAATTTGACCTGATGATTCCCGAATCAGCAGCTGAACAAATCCAAACAGTCGGTCAAGCTATCGACTTTATCGAATCTAACAATTCCTAATAGCAGCATAAATCTGGTTACTATGACACGACGAATTGTTGTTACGGGACTGGGCGTTGTCACACCGTTAAGTCAAAATGTCGATGATCTTTGGCAGCGGATTCTAAATTGCGAAAGCGGAATCCATACACTCCAAGTTGTCGATGTTGATTTGTTTAAAATCAAAATCGGTGGTGACATTTACGACTGGGATCCTAGTGAAATCATACCACCACGCGAAGCCAAGCGCATGGACCGCTTTACGCAGTTCGCGATGGTTGCTGGTACTCATGCAATTAACGATTCCGGTATCGACTTTGAAAAAGAAGACCCCTTTCGCTGTGGAGCAATTCTAGGTTCAGGTATCGGTGGCATTCGAGAAATCGAAACGCAAGTCGCTAAACTACTAAATCGCGGCCCAGAACGCGTGTCCCCAATGACGATTCCGCGGCTGATGCTTAATGCGGCCGGAGGCAATCTTGCTATCCGCTACGGCATGCGCGGACCAAATTATGGCGTTGCCACTGCCTGTGCTTCAGCAAATAACGCGATGGGCGATGCATTACGCATGATCCAATGCAATGATGCCGATATTGTTGTCTCCGGAGGTACCGAATCTGCGATTACACCTATGGGACTCAGTGCTTTTCAGAATATGAAGGCTTTGTCGCGTCGCAATGATGAACCGGAGCGAGCCTCACGGCCCTTTGATAAAAATCGTGACGGTTTCGTGATGGGCGAAGGAGCGGGTGTGTTGGTTTTCGAAGAACTGGAACACGCAAAAGCTCGTGGAGCAAAAATCTATTGCGAAGTCATTGGTTTTGGAGCAAGTTGTGATGCAGGACATATCACCCAACCCGATCCTGATGGACTCGGCGCGTGTCGTAGTATGAGTAATGCATTAGCGGATGCAAATATTAATACCGACCAAGTGGATTATCTCAATGCCCACGGGACCAGCACACCACTGGGCGACCTCGCGGAAACAACAGCAATCAAAAATGTATTTGGAGATCATGCGTATAAACTTAGTGTTTCCAGCACCAAAAGCGCACTCGGTCATTCACTCGGTGCAAGTGGTGGAATCGAGCTAATCCTCTCAATCATGGGTATTCAAGATCAAGTCGCTCCACCAACGATCAATCTCGAAACACCCGATCCTGAATGCGATTTGGACTATACACCGCTTACACCTAAACAACGACCAATCGAAATAGCCATGAGTAACAGCTTTGGGTTCGGTGGACACAACGCGTCTATTGTTATTCAAGCGTTTCGCTAAACGGAAGCCAAATCATAAAGGCCCACAAGGTCCCAAGTCATGTCGGATAATCACTCACGTATCGTTATTACTGGATTAGGGCAAATCAGCCCTCTCGGAAATAACATCGTCGACCTTAGCGCTGCTCTTGATAATCAACAGTCCGGTGTTCGTACACTCGAGTCAATTCCCTATAAAAATCTGAAAGCGTCATACGGCGGGGAGGCACGAGATTTCACCGGAGAGATCTCTAATTATGGCGTGCTTGAAAAATCGTTGACTCGCGCGATTAAAAAAGCAACTCGCTTGATGTGCCGTGAAATACAAATGGGTGTTGCAGCTGCTCAACTCGCTATGCAAGATGCTCAACTGACACCGGAAATATACAATCCTGATCGAATCGGGATTGTTTTCGGGTGCGACTACATACTTAGCTTGCCTCACGAATTCCGCGAAGGCGTCATGCAATGCCTCGATGAAGATGGTGAATTTGATTTTGATCAATGGGCCGAAAACGGACTACCAAAAGTAAATCCGCTGTGGTTGTTAAAGTATCTTCCCAATATGCCCTCAAGCCATATAGCCATCTATAACGATCTACGCGGCCCTAGTAACTCCATCACCATGCGTGAGTCCTCT
>JAYZBF010000047.1:0-12098 GCA_036338835.1 Planctomycetota bacterium | reverse complement strand
ATGAATGACGGACTCAGGGATATCTTCTTCCATGAGCAACAAGTCAGTAAGTTCGTCGCTATATTCAGCTAGTTGTTCCAACATCGTCAGTCGCCATTCTTGGGCAGTGTCGACTAGTTCTTCGGGAATCTCGGTTTCTTGGATATCTAATCCGTCTTTTTGATCATCAAAGCTCAACATCTGCATTCGCACGAGATCAATGACACCATAAAAGGGAAGGCTGGTATGTGCAGGTCCCGCGCCGGCTGGAATTTGAATTGCAACAGGATTGGCTCCCAAGCGGCTACTAAGATCCTCGAAGACCGCATTAAAATCGGCTCCCTCACGATCCATCTTGTTAATAAAGACAATCCGTGGAACTTCGTAATGGTTGGCCTGTCGCCAAACCGTTTCACTCTGGGCTTCGACACCCTCGCGCGCACTGAAAACGACCACAGCACCATCCAATACTCGCAAGCACCGCTCCACTTCTGCCGTAAAATCAACGTGCCCGGGAGTGTCGAGCAGGTTTATATGGACATCTTTCCAGTTGAAGGTGACACAGGCCGAGTAAATGGTGATTCCCCGTTCTTGTTCTTCCGGGTCGTCATCGGTAACCGTGGTTCCCTTATCAACCATCCCCACACGATGTTTGGCACCACTATAAAACAACATCCGTTCGGTGACGGTGGTCTTACCGGCATCGATATGCGCGATGATGCCAATATTGCGAAGCTTGTCTATTTGACGTGCCATGAATTGTAGAGCCCAATAAAACCGAACTAGAACAAGAGGTGAGGATAATTCATATTGTTAATGGGAAAGCTGCCTGTGGGAAGGAGGCAAACGTTAAATCGCATCCGTAAAACGGATTGCTTATTTCCGCAGCGCAAAAAAAAACGCGCGACTGTAAGTCTAACGCGGCTTGATCTATTGGTTGTGGAATTACCACGCAAAGTGAGCAAACGCTTTGTTCGCATCAGCCATACGGTGGATGTTTTCTCGTCGAGTAATCGCGGCGCCTTCTTTGTTGTAAGCCGCAACGAGTTCGTCAGCAAGTTTCAGATGAGTAGGTCGGCCTTTCTTTTCACGCAAAGCGATCAAGATCCAGCGGAATGCCAATGATTGTTGGCGGTTTTTGTTGACCTGCATTGGCACTTGGTAAGCAGCACCACCGACTCGCTTCGAGCGAACTTCGATTTGTGGCTTGACGTTTTCAACAGCTGTTGTGAATACTTCCAGCGGGTCTACGTCTGGAATCCGAGTTTGAATTTCATCGAGTGCATTGTAAAAAATTGCCTGCGCGACAGTTTTCTTTCCATCGTTCATCAAGCAATTGATGAACTTACTTGCAAGCAGTGAATCAAACTTTGGATCCGGCTTGAGTTGTTTTCGACTGGCGGTAATTCTACCCATCTTTATTTATTCCGTAATTGTTTTTTGTAGCTGTATTATTGATAACGCAGCAATAAATGATTTGGTGTTATGGTTTTTTCGCCCCATAGCGACTACGTGATTGACGGCGATCCTCTACTCCGAGAGCATCTAGAGCTCCGCGAATGACTTGGTAACGGACACCTGGTAAGTCACGCACTCGCCCGCCTCGTACAAGCACAATCGAGTGTTCTTGTAGGTTATGACCTTCGCCTGGAATGTATACTGTGACTTCTTTACCATTGGAAAGGCGAACACGAGTGATTTTTCGCAGAGCCGAATTTGGTTTCTTCGGTGTCATAGTACGTACCTGCAAACAAACGCCTTGCTTTTGTGGGCAGCGTTCTAAAACAGGTGCTTTTGATTGCTTACGTCGTTTCTTGCGACGTTTACGAACGAGTTGATTTATCGTTGGCATGAAAGGTTTCCAAAAACCGTAAATTGATGAATGTTGTTTCTGTTAATTAATACTTATTTCTAAGGGGCAACAAGGCCAAAGTACCTCGAAAAACCGATAGGGGAACTACTCAGCGTACACGCTCATTGCTGCTTGTCAATTGCCATTGGCGTTATTTCAATGCATTGCCTAGGCTGATACTGGCTAAAATGTATAAAGAGAGCTAACCCGCGTTGTCACCTTCTCCCAATAGTTCGTCAAGAGATTTGGCTGTATCTCCCTCAGCCGGTGCCTCAGCGACTGGTCCTGGGGTCGCTTCTTCCTCTCCCGCTTGTAATAAGGGGAATTGAGTCACAAGCGTTTGATCGTCTTCGGCAGCTAGGGCCTGTAGTGCTTCTGCTTCATAACGAACTTCACCTGACTGGAACTTACGGAATCCAGTTCCTGCTGGAATTAAATGTCCGAGGATAACGTTTTCTTTTAGGCCAACAAGTCGGTCGACCTTTCCTGATAAAGCTGCTTCGGTGAGTACCTTTGTCGTTTCCTGGAAACTCGCTGCAGAGATAAAGCTTGAGCTTTGTACCGACGCCTTTGTAATCCCCAATAATTGCGGGTCAGAAGTTGCGGGTTTAGGCTTGGTGCCTTTAGCCGGACTACCCCCCTCTGCTTCCACGGCAATGTTAGCTGTTTCTAAAGCCGTTTTCGGAATGACTTCGCCAACTTGGAAGTTAGTGTCGCCGGCGTCCTTAATCTTCAAACATTTGGCTAGAGCTTCGTTTGCTTGTCGCACTTCGATCTTGTCCATCACCATGCCGGTCAACAATGTTGTGTCGCCAGCGGTTCGGATTTGGACTTTTCGCAGCATGCGAGCGATGATGATCTCAATGTGCTTGTCATTGATTTCCACTCGTTGGCTTCGATAGACCTGTTGGACTTCGCGAGTCAAATAACGTTGGACCTCTTCTTCACCACTAACACGTAAGATGTCGTGTGGCTCCAGAGGACCGTCGACGAGTTCTTTACCCGCTTGGACGACGTCACCGGAGTGAACCAAGAATCGTTTACCTGGTGGTACCAAGTGTTCGAATTCCATTTCACTTTCTTCGTTGCGAATTAGAATCTGTCGTTTACCACGTTTCTTTTCACCCGTGATTTCGATCACACCATCGATTTCAGCAATAACAGCTGGGTCCTTTGGCTTACGAGCTTCAAAGATTTCGGTAATTCTTGGCAAGCCCCCAGTAATATCACTAACACCAGATGCTTCACGTGGAGTTTTAGCAATCACCGAACCAGCTTTGACTTTTTCTCCTTCGTCTACTTCAATGTGGGCACCTTCAGGCAAGTAATAAACATCTTTAGGTTTGCCATCGGAGTCTTCCAAAATAATTTGCGGATGGAGTTCACCTTTATGGTCCGTGATCATACGCCGCATACTACCACCGGCGTCTTTTTCAAGTCGCAGCGTTTCGCCGTCGACGATGTCGTCGTAGCGAGCGACCCCGGAAACTTCGGCGAGAATCGGGATGCTGTGTGGATCCCATTCACAAAGGATGGTTCCGGCCTTGACTTCGTCATTTTCATTGACGCGAAGCAAAGCACCTGTAGGCACAGTGTGTGTTTCCAGTTCACGGCCTTTGGTGTCCAGAATAGCGATTTCACCATTACGGGTAAGCACGATATTGTCACCTTTGACATTGGTAACATTTCGAATATGAACGAATTTAACGATACCACCGGTTTGTGATTTCGTATCAGATTCTTCAATACTTGTATTCACGGTACCACCGATATGGAAAGTACGCATGGTTAGCTGTGTACCCGGTTCACCAATACTTTGTGCAGCGATGATTCCAACTGCCATACCGGCTTCGACTTCTCGCCCGGTAGAAAGATCCATCCCGTAACACTTGCGACAGATACCCAGTGGTGCGTCACAGGTCATCGGCGAACGAACTTGGATTTTATCCACGCCTAACTCTTCGATACGCTTTGCCGTTTCAGGAGTAATCATTTCGTTGGCCGCAACGATGACTTCATCCGTAACCAAGTGAGCGATCTGTGTCTGACTGACTCGACCATTAATCGCATCTGCCAAACGCACTTCGACTTTCTCACCGCGGTAAATAACTCCCTTGGTAATCCCTCGAGCGGTTTTGCAATCTTCCATGGTGACAACGACGTTTTGTGCCACATCGGCAAGTTTACGTGTTAGGTAACCAGAGTCAGCAGTTTTCAGAGCGGTATCGGCCAATCCTTTTCGAGCACCATGGGTTGAACTGAAATATTCCAGTACTGATAACCCTTCACGAAAGTTTGCCTTAATCGGAGTTTCGATGATTTCACCAGTTGGCTTGGCCATCAAGCCACGCATACCCGCGAGTTGGCGAATTTGTTCAATACCTCCACGAGCACCAGAGTGAGCCATGAGATACACAGGATTGACATATCCATCACCTTCACGGTAATCCGTTTTCATCCCTTCCATCATCAACTCGGTAATTTGCTCACGCGTGTGAGTCCAAGTATCTAGTACCTGGTTGTAACGTTCCATTTCCGTAATCACACCACGCTGATACAACTTACCATATTTCACAACTTTCTTTTCAGCTTCACCAATGATGGTGAATTTTTCTTCAGGTGTAATGAGGTCATCTGTAGCAAATGAAAGCCCAGAATGCGTACTGTTTTGGAAACCGAACTGCATCATGTCATCCAGCAAGTCAATGGTGGCTCGACGTCCCAAGGTTTGGTAACAATCGGAAATCACAATGGACAAGTCACCACTTCGTAATGTTCCATTATAGTAATCCATGCCTGTGGGCAGCATCGAGTTAAAGCAGATGCGGCCATAGGTTGTTTCGATGATTTCACCAGGTTGCACGTCGCCATCTTCCGTTTTTAGTTTGCAGTTCGCTGGTAAACGCAGGTTGATTTTTGAGTGCGTTTCAATAATCCCTTCGGCGTGAGCATAGTCTGCTTCCGTGGCACTCGAGAAAGTCATGCCTTCACCTTTTCGGTTCGGCAATTCCAATGTGCTGTAGTAGCAACCCATCACGACGTCCTGTGACGGACTCATAATTGGTTTACCATTGCTGGCGGCAAAGATATTGTTTGTAGACAGCATGAGGGTATGAGCTTCGACTTGAGCTTCAACCGACAATGGCAAGTGAACGGCCATTTGGTCACCGTCAAAGTCAGCGTTGAAACCTTTACAAACAAGTGGGTGTAAGTGAATGGCATTCCCTTCGACGAGAATTGGTTCAAAGGCTTGGATTCCCATGCGGTGAAGCGTTGGAGCTCGGTTAAGCATGACTGGGTGATTTTGAATCACAGATTCAAGGATATCCCATACTTCTTCGTCTTTGCGCTCAAGCATTTTCTTGGCGCTCTTAATCGTGTCGGCATGACCGAGCTCTTTCAGACGTCGAATAATAAAGGGTTGGAATAATTCGAGTGCAATTTTCTTGGGCAAACCACATTGGTGGATTTTCAGCCGCGGTCCCACCACAATCACACTACGAGCGGAATAATCAACACGTTTGCCAAGTAGGTTTTCACGGAAACGCCCCTGCTTACCCTTGATCATATCGGTCAAAGATTTAAGCGGACGATTACTGCTTCCTAAAACCGGTCGTTTACAACGATTATTGTCGAACAACCCGTCGACAGACTGTTGCAACATTCGCTTTTCGTTACGAATGATTACTTCTGGAGCGTTTAAATCAACCAACTTACGTAAGCGGTTATTACGGTTGATAATTCGGCGATAAAGATCGTTTAAGTCACTCGTGGCGAAATTCCCCGAGTCTAATAGTACCAATGGACGTAGATCCGGTGGGATAACGGGGATGACATCCAAGACCATCCACTCTGGACGGTTGTCACTGTCACGAATGGATTCAACAATTTGTAGCCGCTTGGCCAAGTCCTTTGTTTTTTGCTTACTCTTGGTGTTATCCAAGTCTTCGCGTAGCTGAATGGACAATTGGACTAGGTCGAGTTTGTTGAGTAATTGTCGAACAGCGGCGGCACCCATCCCAGCTTCAAATGCGTCAGGGCCCCACTTTTCACGAGCGTTACGGTACTCTTCTTCGGTCAACAATTGCTGGAGTTCTAGATCGGTATCACCGGGTTCGGTGACAACTTAATCTTGTAAATAAACGACTTTTTCCAAGCTGGTCGTCTTCATCGCAAGCAAGTTTCCTAATCGACTGGGCATCGCCTTAAAGAACCAGATGTGAACAACTGGCGCTGCGAGTTCAATATGGCCCATGCGTTTCCGTCGAACACGCGAGTGGGTGACTTTGACACCACAGCGATCACAGATCATGCCCTTATATTTCATACCGCGGTATTTACCACAAGCGCATTCCCAGTCCTTTTCAGGACCAAAAATACGTTCGCAAAACAAACCGTCCTTTTCTGGGCGATAGGTTCGGTAGTTGATGGTCTCTGGTTTCTTTACTTCACCAAATGACCAACTCCGGATGTCATGGGGTCGCGCCAACGAGATTTTCACCGAGGCGTAATCATTAATCCTGTCGTATGAGTTTTCACCAACTGTCATGGTTCCGTGCTCCTTTGGGATCACTATGCTAATTGCAAATTAGAAATTGTGTTTTAATGTTGTAAATTTAGTACTCGAGTATTTGGGAGGCGCTAAGTTGATTAGTTCCGCCGTTTTTCAAGTTCCATGTTCAAGGCAAGGCCGCGAATTTCGTTGGTCAACACGTCGAAACTAGCAGGCGTACCAGCTTCTAAAGTGTTTTCACCTTTGACCATCGCTTCATAAATCTTGGTACGTCCTTCAACGTCGTCACTCTTAACGGTTAATAGCTCCTGCAGAATATAGGCAGCCCCGTAGGCTTCGAGAGCCCAGACTTCCATTTCTCCAAAACGCTGCCCACCAAAGCGGGCTTTACCACCAAGTGGTTGTTGAGTAATCAATGAATAAGGTCCGGTGCTTCGAGCGTGAACCTTTTCATCTACTAGGTGATGCAGTTTAAGCATGTAAATGTAGCCAACCGTTGTTTCTTGCTCGAACTGCTCACCGGTGCGACCATCAAACAGAGCTGATTTACCGTGGCTAGGTAATCCAGCTTCTACTAAAACCTCGTTGATGTCCTCTTCCGTTGCTCCGTCAAATACCGGAGTAATAGCTTGAAAGCCAAGCTTAGATCCGGCCCATCCTAAGTGAGTTTCTAGAATTTGACCAACATTCATACGACTGGGCACACCAAGTGGATTCAACATAATTTGAATCGGTGTTCCGTCTTCTAAGTAAGGCATGTCTTCGACAGGCATGATTTTGGAAATGACACCCTTGTTGCCGTGGCGACCAGCCATCTTATCACCAACGGAAATTGTCCGTTTGGTCGCAATGTAGATTTTGACCATCTGTAAAACGCCACTGCGAAGCTCGTCGCCTCGTTTCATGCTGTTGAGCGTGCGGTCACGCTGGTCAATCGCAGTCTGCAGTGCATCACTATGGGATGCATAGATTTTATTGATGGTCTTAATGCCATCGTCACTACGCATGCCGTTGGTAACTGAGTTGACGTGGAAAGTTTCGGCAATCTCTGCTAAGAATTTAATGTCATCGTTGACGGTGTAAGGATTTCCGTCTTCGTCGGAAAGTTTACGACTGAGCGAGGACTCCATTTCCGCGATCATGTCTTTAAATAGACCGACGATAATCGCGTTTCCATCGAGTTCCGCTGCCTTTAAATCTTTCTCAAACACCTTGCGTTCAAAGTCAGACAAGCTCATGCGGCGCGAGAATTTCTCGGTGTTGATTACAATTCCTTCAATTCCTGATGGAGCTGTTAGTGAGTCATTCTTGACGTCTTCACCTGCTCGACCAAAAATAGCGTGCAATAGCTTTTCTTCCGGAGTCAATTCCGTTTTGCTCTTTGGCGATACCTTACCAACGAGAATATCACCAGGTGTCACGTAGGTTCCTACTTGAATAATACCGCTGTCATCCAATGAGGCGAGCATTTTGTCGCTGACATTAGGAATATCACGAGTGAATTCTTCACGGCCAAGCTTGGTCTCGCGAATTTCTACATCAAATTCTTCGATATGAATGGATGTGTATGCATCGTTCTTAACGAGTTCTTCACTGATGATGATAGCATCTTCATAGTTGAACCCGTCGAAGGACATGAAACCTACAAGTACGTTGCGACCCAAGGCGAGTTCACCTAAGCGAGTAGCTGCACCATCGGCGATTACCTGTCCCGCTTCAACTTGGTCGCCAAGATTGACGATCGGTTTTTGGTTGTTACAGGTTCGTTCATTGAGCCCAACATATTTTTGCAACGGGTAAACAGTATTGCCGATGGTGATTTTCAAAGCATCACACTGGGTGACCTTACCGGCACGTTTGCTACGAACAACCATACTGGTGTTGTGAGCAATCGTACGTTCCATGCCCGTACCGACAATCGGTGGCTCGGCTTCTAGTAATGGAACTGCTTGTCGCTGCATATTGGATCCCATCAAAGCACGGTTTGCGTCGTCGTGTTCTAGAAATGGGATCAAGGCAGCGGAAACACCAATCATTTGAGTTGGAGCAACATCCATGAACGAAATCTTGTCTGGTGTAACCATCTCGAAGTCACCACGACGGCGAGCAATCAAGTTCGGCCCAACAATCTTGTTGTTCTCTACCTCAACGTCAGCCGGAGCAACGTATGCGTCCGCTTCTTCGTCCGCTCGTAGATATCGAATATCGTCGGTTAATTTGCCGTTAATGATCGTACGGTACGGTGTGACTAAAAATCCGTAGTCATCAACTGTAGCGTAGATGGCTAAGCTGGAAATCAGACCAATGTTGGTACCTTCAGGAGTTTCGATTGGGCAAATTCGACCATAGTGAGAAATGTGAACGTCGCGAACTTCAAAACCAGCTCGCTTTCGATTCAAACCACCAGGACCCAATGCCGATAATCGCCGTTCATGTGTCAACTGACTAAGTGGATTGGTTTGGTCAACAACCTGTGATAGCTCACCACGGCCAAAGAAATATTCAATGGCGGCTGAGATACTTTTAGGGTTGATCAAATTGCGAGGAGTCATGTCCTCTTGATCCTTGAGATTCATACGATCCTGAACCGTACGACGTAATTTAAGGAATCCTTTTCGCAATTCGTCTGCTGCTAGTTCACTGATCGTTCGTAAACGACGGTTGGCTAGGTTGTCGATGTCGTCAACTTGCGCTTCGTCCGATTGAGCCGCAAGTTTAAGAATATAGGAAACGGATTCAATGAGATCGTCTGGGCGAAGCGTCATTTCCGTTTCTGGTACGTTGAGCTTCAGCTTGCGATTGATACGAAAGCGGCCTACGCGACCTAAACGGTAACGATTCGAATCAAAGAATTTCTCTTGAAACAATGTCCGAGCTTTTTCAAGATTAGGAGGATTACCTGGACGCAAACGCTGGTAAATTCGCAATACAGCTTCTTCATGACTTCCAGTAGTGTCGTCATTGAGACTGTTTATAACCAGCGGTGTGCTGGGAGCATCCATGACTTCGATTTTAGATAGTCCCGAAGTACAGATTCGTTCCGCAGCATTTCGTGTGATCTGTTGGCCTGCTTCGAGAATAATCTCACCAGCATGCTCACTCTTGGCAGGATATACAATGTCATCGACAGCAATCTTGTCTAAAATTTTTCCGACACTACGGCCATCTTTGACGGATTCGACAACCGTTTCATAAAAACAACGTAGCAAGTCGGCATCGCGACTGTATTCCGGAGCCATCGCTCGCAAGAGTGTCATCGCAGAGAATTTTCCGCTTTGGTCAATGCGAACGCTGAGGATGTCTTTTTTGGTTGCGTTGATCTCAATCCAACTACCACGCTCAGGAATGACTCGGCAACTCGGCAACTTACGATCACTCGTGCCTTCAGTCGCCATCACAAAGTCGACACCAGGCGAACGGTGAAGTTGACTGACTACTACGCGTTCCGCACCGTTGATGATGAATTCTCCACCACCAAGCATCACGGGTAAATCGCCGAGATATACATCTTCTTCGATAGGCTCATCTTTGTTTAATCGCATCCATACTCGTAGTGGACAGCCGTAGGTCAAACGCAACTGACGACATTCATCAGGGGTGTAACGTGGCTTACCCAATTCGTAACGGATATATTCCATGTTGATTTGCTTGTCAAAGCTCTCAATTGGAAAAATTTCCTGTAAGACTGCTTCCAAACCTAATTGCTTGCGCTTTTCAGGATCGATATCGGCCTGTTGGAATTTGCCGTAATGATCCGTCTGGATTGCAGTTAAATCTGGAATGGCGGGATATTCACGACCGCTTCCAAATCGACGTACACTTTCTGGGCTTAAGCGTCGTATAGCTGGCGTTGGCATGTTGTTGCTCCGATGGTAATTACGTTACAAAGGCCTAGGTGTAAAATACTAGGCGGCGATGACGAAAGGGTAATTGGATAGAAATTGACTAGGTAAAACACATGCGGTGACAGTATCGCAGTTTAAGTTGCCACGGTTGTCACTGTTGGTACACTTGAGAAAACCAATGATAAAATTCATGGCTAACGTAGGAAGGGGAAATGTCATGAAGTGGAATCGAGCAAAAAAAGAATTATTTGCACAATTATGGATTTGCTTGCTGCTAAATTGAACGAAGCGCGCACTTGTTGCGCAACGCCTGCAGTGGTTCTTCTTTCGACTTGTGATTTTGTTAAAAAAATCACGCTCGAAACGGAACTGGGTCAAACGATCACCTTTCATTGTCCCCCTAGCTAATTGTTCAAGCTAGGTTTGGTAACCCTATCTGGGGTTGCCTACGAAAACGAGTACAGGAAATCAACAGTGCACATTGAATGTTGTGATGCCAGTTGTATTAAATGTCGGCTCACATCTTTATTGTGCGTTTGGAGAAACACCAAAATAGTGTACCTTCTCCAACTGTAAAAAATCCACTTAAATTATCGAAAATCAAAGGGGCATACTCCGGTTCTGTTAAGAACTAGTGCATTACCCAACAACTGGAATAAGCATTTAACGAGTTCGTTGTCGAGCAAATACGGATATTTGGTTGACTGTGCTAGCGTTAAATACTCAGCAGGTGTTGAATTGAAGAGTTACTTCAATTCAACAGCACCACCAGCTTCTTCCAGTTTGCCTTTAATCTCTTCGGCTTCTGCCTTGTCAACACCTTCTTTGATGGTGGCAGGCACGCCTTCGACAAGTTTTTTCGAGTCCATCAGGCTTTGGCCAGTGATGTTCTTGACTTCCTTGACGACATTAAGTTTCTTTTCACCGAAACTAGTAAGTACTACATCAAATTCGGTCTGCTCTGCAGCTTCGCCGGCATCGCCAGCTCCACCACCAGCGGCCATGATCACTCCACCACCAGCGGCGGCTTCGATACCATGTTCGTCTTTGAGGTAATCGCTAAGTTCTTTAGCTTGTTTCAGTGTTAATTCAACAAGTTGGTCTCCCATCGTTTTGATCTCTGCAGATACTTCGATGGTTGCTGCTTCTTCGGACATTATAAGTCGAGCCTTTCTCACTTAGTACTGCAAATTGGAACGCCCTAAACGGAATTGGACCTACTGGGCGTTTTCCTATTTGCAATGTTAAAACAACAGTTCTAGGTTTAGTTAAATACTTTTGTGCCAGCTGCTGAACCTGTGCACGTAAGTATGTTTATTCGTCAGCCTCTTCGGAATCATTCGCGTCGGCTTCTTCTTCGGCTGGTGCTTCTTCTTCGGCTGGTGCTTCTTCTTCAGCTGGTGCTTCTTCTTCAGCTGGTGCTTCTTCTTCGGCTGGTGCTTCTTCTTCAGCACCTTCGATTTCACCGAGTTGTGAAGCTAATGTACTTCCAGGGCCACTAAGTTGACCGGCAAGTGTTCGGCCAGGTCCGAGAAGTTGTCCGACGATTGTCGCCAGTAGCTCTTCACGGGTAGGCCATTTGCTAATTTCAACAAGCGATTCAGGCGTCAAGGTTTCGCCGTCCATGACGCCACCTCGAGTGGCAAATACTTCGTAGTTTTCTTCGTCTTTATCGATAGCAACAATTTCTTTTACCAGCGATACGAAGTCATTTCCACCCCAACAGACAGCGACAGATCCAGGGACGCCTTCAAGAGCAGTTGCCAAGTCTGTTCCAGCAGTAGCCCTAAGCGCCATACCCTTTTTAATGACTCGAAGTTGAATATTTTTTTCACGCAACTGAGCTCGTAAAATGACGGTTTCATTGACATCAAGTCCGATGACATCTACGAGCACACATTCTTCAACT
>JAYZBF010000046.1:0-8867 GCA_036338835.1 Planctomycetota bacterium | reverse complement strand
ATTTCCATCGAGCACAATTAATCGCAAGTTCCCAATATCGCGGCGATAGTAAGCGGATTTGATGCCCCAAGCTCTATAACAGTCTTCGCGAGACAGCTTAAAGTCAAATTCGTGATTCCCGATAACGTGAACCCTTTTTTCATGTGCCGAATTGAACTTATCGGCGAAGGTTTGATGCTTCTGATTGGGAAACGCGAAATCACCAAGCTGGACCAAAGCGTCCGTTTCAATACCTTTCATCGCTTTCAAAAAAGCGTCAAGTCGCATTTCGGCATCACTCGCCAAACCGCCGTGTAAATCTGCAATGACACCTAATCGAATTGGTTGCTTTGATTCGTCACTGGCAAAGAGTTGGGCAGAAACAGGCAGAGAGATTGACGCACATGTCGCCCCGATTGTCATTCCAAACGTTTTGAGAACTGTCCGACGTGTTGGGCTTGTCATAGGTCCGTCCAAAGAAAGAAACTTGGGATATCAATGTTAACATTTTAACCACTGATGATTCTGATTTTAGATTAATTTGAACGAAAGTTTATTACTGCATTGAACTGCGTGACTTTGTTACAATTAGTATCTAAGGCACTTAATCAAGCCGCCCCAGTATTGTGTACCGAGAAACTGGAGTACACCTCCCGCTGTCATCACTCGATTCTGGTCTATGCATGCAACGCTTAAACACCCCAATCACCGTATTGCTAACACTTTGGCTAACCTTCAGTGCGGGCCTTCCGATAGCGAGTGCGCAGTCCAATACCGATTTTTTCGAATCGAACATCCGCCCGCTACTAATAACGCACTGTCTCAAATGCCACGGAAATGAAAAGCAAGAGTCTGACCTTCGACTCGATTCACCGGAGCACTGGATAAAAGGAGGCCTTAACGGCCCCGCCATCATTCCACGAAAACCGGAGGACAGCCTTTTGATGCGGGCCGTCAAAAAAACCGACCCTGACCTGCAAATGCCACCAGGCAAGGCAAAATTGAATCCGCAAGAAATTGCTGCTCTAGAACAGTGGATCCGCGCGGGGGCAATCGCGCCCGGTGAGCCCACCAGCACACCACTTGCTAAATTAACGCTAGAGCAGGCGGAACAATTCTGGGCATTTCAGCCCGCCACCCTGCTCACGCCACCAACGTCTAAATCCATTAACCACTGGAGCTGGACGCCGATCGATCACTTTATTATGGCTCGACTCGAGTCAGAGGGACTATCACCAACACCCGTTGCCGACAAACGGACTCTTATTCGAAGGGCCACATTTGATCTCACCGGCCTACCTCCAACACCCGAGGAAATTCAGGCATTCATTAACGACGAACAACCCAACGCTTTCCACAAAGTAATCGAACGACTTCTGTATTCAAGGTCTTATGGTGAACGTTGGGGCCGTCACTGGCTGGACGTCGCGCGATACGCAGATACGGCGGGTGACGGCGCAGATTATCCAGTACGCGAAGCCTCCAAATACCGTGATTGGGTCATCGATGCCTTTAACGCCGATCAGCCCTATGATGATTTTTTGCGAGATCAAATTGCGGGCGATATTATCGCATCGACAGGCCCGGACGAACTTTATGCTTCACGCGTCACCGCAACTGGATTCTTAGCAATAGGCAAGCGGTATGGATACAAACCATCACCGGACTACCAACATCTAGATTTTGCCGACGTGATCGATTCAGTAGGGCGATCATTACTTGGTTTAACCATCGGCTGTGCACGATGTCATGACCACAAGTACGATCCTATTTCAACCCAAGATTATTACGCACTTTACGGGATGATGCAGAGCACTACATGGGCTTTTCCTGGGGGTGAGGAACAGAAACATCCATCCCACTTTCCAGCACTTGTCCCGCCCGCGATGGCTCGGCAACTCGAAGCCGAAAGAAAAACCACCCTAGACTTATTTAGGGGCGAACAGGTTCTCCTAGAACAAGAACGTCGGGAAAATGATGCGAATTGGGTCGCCGGGGGTTTGGACCTAGGGATGGAAGCACAACAACTTGGCAAACCTTTGAATGCCCCTTGGGTTTGTGCTGGCCCAGTGGAAATTCGAGAAGAATCGCAGAGCCCTTATCGAAATGTTCATCCGAAGGGAACACGTGGAGTTCACGTCGGAAGTGGACAAAACACCGACGGAATTCGCTATGTCTTCCCCAAGGAAATTAAGGCCGCCGACAGTGATACGATTTCTTTTAACGTCGATTTTCGAACGCAGGCAGGAGCCCAGCAAAAGGGAGCCTACCGCTTTTACCTGGGCCACGGCGTCGTGCAATCACTCGCTGTCGAGTTTAGCATCACACCAACAGAATTTGTTATTCGAAACGGCGCCAAATGGGAAACTCTCCGTCCGCTTGAAACCGGAAAATGGTACACACTTCAGATCGTCATCAATCCACAAGAAAAAACATATGCTGGAGTGATCGGAACGCATAATGATCTAACACGTTTTACGCACAAGACAACGGCGCCTAGCTGGAATGGTATTATCGATTGCTTTATCTGCGACGGTATTGGGCACGTGTCCGGACCGGCAAGCGCACGCGACATCGACAACGTTGGCTTGATGCAAACCCCCTTCGCTCCACTGGGCAACCCTGAGGTTATGGCGGGTATTACAACATCCGCCGACAAACAACGCATTCTTGAAATCCAACAAAAGCTGGATGATTTAGAAAAACGAAAAGCGGCGCTGACAGCCAGTCCTGTATACGAAGTCGCTTATGGCGTGCAAGAAGGCACGCCGGTTGACGCCCACATTCAACTACGAGGAGAACCCTCCAAACTAGGAGATCCGGTACCAAGGCGTTTTTTGGAAGTGTTTGGCGCCGAGCTATTACCGGTGGGACACAAAGGGAGCGGCCGATTGCAGCTTGCCGATTGGATCACAAGCCCGCACAATCCACTCGCCGCACGTGTCCTTGTTAACCGAGTTTGGCAATGGCATTTCGGCCGCGGAATTGTTGCAACGCCAAGTGACTTCGGGTTCCGTGGAGCGAGACCGACACATCCAGAATTGCTTGAATGGTTAACGGCAGAATTTATTGCGTCGAACTGGTCCATCAAACAATTACACCGAGTCATCATGCAATCTCGCGTCTATCAACTGTCGAGTGTGAACCAATCCGAAAAACCGAGCATTGATCCGGAAAATCACCTACTTTGGAGATATACGCGACGGCCACTCGATGCCGAATCGATGCGGGATGCCATGCTAGCTGTGAGTGGAAATCTCGACCACAGTGAACCGCAACCTCACCCCTTTCCTGACGTAGCCACGTGGGGATTTACGATTCATCATCCCTTTCATGCCGTTTATCAATCTAATCATCGCAGCGTGTATTTAATGCAGCAACGCAATCACCGTAATCCCTACTTAGAGCTGTTCGATTCAGCCGATCCAAATGTCAGCATAGGCAAGCGTCAACCAACAGTCACGCCAACCCAGACGCTATTTCTGATGAACTCCAAATTTGTTCATGATCAAGCAAACGCCCTAGCACAACGAGTTCTCCTCTCCGCAAAAACGACGGAACAACGCGTACAGTTGGCATTCGAAATAGGATACGGTCGTCAGCCTAGCAAATCGGATTTCCAGGCGGCTGTAGAGTTTATAGCCACCTACAACGAGCAATCTTCCGGGCAAAACCCACCCGCCTCCCAACAGGAGGTCTGGTCAGGTTTAGCCCGCGTGATTTTAACCAGCAATAGTTTTTTGTTTGTCGACTAATATTTCGTGAATTAAACATGAGTACGCCATTTACCAATGATCGCCGGCAATTCCTGAAGCACGCCTCTGGTGGTTTTGCCATGACAGCCTTTGCCGGGATGTGTGGCAAACTACAGGCACAGTCAACAGACCCTCTGGCAACTCGATCCCCACATTCTGTGCCAGCAGCGGACCGCGTTATTTTCATTTATTCGACCGGCGGAGTTTCTCATGTTGATACATTCGATTACAAACCACAATTAACCAAAGATCATGGCAAATCAATCGTTGCCTCGCGTTGGCTCAACAAGCCCGGAGAGTTTAAGCGATACCTTATCCAGCCACGCTGGAACTTCAAGCAATACGGTAAAAACGGGACGTGGGTTAGCGATCTTTTCCCGCATATCGGATCGGTCATTGACGATATATGTGTGCTCAACGCGATGCACTGTGATAGTGACGGACATGACAAGGGGACACTCGCGGCCCATACCGGCTCCGCACAATTCACACGTCCCAGCGTCGGTTCTTGGGTCAGCTATGGGCTGGGTACAGAAAACCAAAACCTCCCTTCCTTCATGGTTTTGGCCCCGGCGGCTCCCTACGCTGGTGCACAGACATGGGGCAGTTGTTTTCTACCGGGATGCCACCAGGGAACCCACGTCATCCCGGGAAAAATTCCTATCGCCAACGTCGCTCCTCGAGGACTGTCTCTTGAACAACAGCAAATGGAGTTGGGTCTATTGAGCCGCCTCAACCGCAGTCACCAGAACAGCCGTCCCAAAGATTTGGCGATTAATGCTCGGATACGGTCTTTTGAGACTGCTTTTGGGATGCAACATGCGGCACCAGAAGCCTTTAATCTGTCCACAGAAAGCCAGCGGACTCTTGAAATGTACGGTATGCAGCGTGGCGACACCGCTGGGTTCGGCTGGCAATGCCTAATGGCACGTAGATTAGCGGAAGGGGGGGTACTATTCATTGAACTGATCGATGTTGGTTCCAACAATAACTGGGATTCGCATGGCAACATGGAAGACCACGCGCGGCTGGCAAAAAATATTGACAAGCCACTCGCCGGACTCATACGTGACTTGAAGCAGCGGGGAATGCTGCAACGAACACTCTTGGTCTGGACTTCAGAATTCGGGCGCACACCCTTTAACACCAATGCAAATCACGCCGGCAGGGAACACCACAATTCCTGTTTCACTTCATGGATGGCCGGTGGCGGGGTGAAAGGGGGCATGGCCTACGGAAAATCCGACGAGTACGGCATTATGTCTACTGAGGACTCGGCTCACACACATGATCTTCACGCGACAATCTTACACCAAGTAGGTCTGAATCATGAAGAATTAACCTACCGCCATGCGGGCCGCGATTTTCGCTTAACCGATGTCCACGGTAAAGTCCTTCATGACATACTCCATTCGCAGAAGGCAGTCGGCTAAACGACAACCAACTAAAGTGCCCTTGTAATTCGTTCATCTTTTATCGAGACGCTCAACCAATGCAATACACTCGCGTAATAGCTGCTCTATTTCTAATTACCTCATCGCTAGCGGCGCAAACGTTTGTCGACGTTACGGCGAATTCCAAACTAACTGGTATGGCAGGGGGTTCCGCGGCTTGGATTGATTTCAACCAAGATGGACACGAGGACCTCAACGTTTCAAATCAAGTATGGATTAACAACGGAGATTCAACCTTCAGAAAACTTGCCGACCCCGGTCTCGCTGGATCGGCGGTTTGGGCGGATATCAATAATGACGGATATCCAGATGCAATGTGCTGGTCCGGAAAGGGGCATCTATTTCTCAACCAGCAAGGAACCGCCCTAACCAACATCAGTGATAACCTTCCTGACTTGCCTACAACCGTTAGTCTCGCCGCCACCATGGGGGATTTCAATGGTGATGGACTGGTTGACCTGTATGTAGGCGGTTACGAGGGCCCCGGCTATTTGACCGACGTCATGTATTTCAATCAAGGGGCAAGCGTCTTCAAGGAGGTCTGGCGAACCCAAGGAACTACTATGCCAGCCCGCGGGATTACCGCGGCTGACTACGACGAAGACGGGGACCTAGATATCTATGTTTCCAATTACCGCCTTGTTCCCAATACACTTTGGAACAACGATGGTAAGGGGAAGTTTACGCGAGTAGAGAAAACAGCCAAAGTGGACGGTGATGGCGGTCTTGGCGCCTGGGGTCATACGATCGGATCGAGCTGGGGCGATATAGATAACGATGGGCACCTCGACCTATTCGTCGGAAATTTCAGTCACCCGCCTGCATATCAGGATCGGGCAAAATTTTTAAGAAACCTCGGAAAAGAGGCGGCGTATGTCTTTGACGACAGAACAGCCAATGCTGGACTTGCCTGGCAGGAATCTTTTGCATCACCAACTCTCGGTGATTACGACAACGATGGATTACTCGATCTTTATTTTACGACAGTCTATGGCGGGGATCATTGCGTGCTGTACAAAAATGCCAATAATTTTCATTTCAAAGATGTCACGCAGACATCTGGAATCACAGCCGACACCACCTATCAGGCCGCCTGGGGAGACTATGATAATGACGGCGATCTAGATCTCGTCACCAAAGGGCGGCTCTATCAAAACAATACTCCGAAAAAGAACTTCGTGAAGGTCAAACTTGTGGGAACGGGCTTGATCGACAAAATGGCATTAGGCGCTCAGGTGCGGATCACAGTGGCCGACCGTGTACATACTCGACAGGTCAGTTCTTCGACTGGGCAAGGCAATCAAAATTCATCTATTTTGCATTTCGGTTTAGGAGATTACGCTGGCCCATTGAAGGCTGAAGTCTCATGGCTAGGTGGCAAACAGACAACAACACCGCTTAAACTAAATCACCTTAATACGATCCATCCCCAATAGAACTGTAAAACAAAAGATACCCAGTGTTTCGACTAAATACGTTGCCGAGTTGGGAGAACTGGTCTTCGGCTTGTTAAGCGGATTATATACCAGTTGAAAACATCAACTTTTATCGCACATCAAATAACTTCAGATTGCTGCAAGCCAAGACGCTAGCAAACTATACCCCGTTTTACTCCCAAAATATTTCAGTCAGAACCAATCCATCTGGGTGATCGGTTTTCCATGCTCCCCATAACATCAATTCAAATGGGTACTCACTATATGGTATATCTTCCGCTTCCTGTAAAAAAGATTGCCCATCGACCAAAATTGCCATATGCCCGGCGGCCAGCCCTGCCTGCATAATATCCAGTTTCTTTTCGCCGACCTCTCCTTGGAAAACGCGAACGCATTCAGATTCATTACAGTAGGTTACCGCTATCGGCAGATCTTCATAGATTTGGCTGACTATATGCTCAGACATACCATTCATCCAGCGTTTTGGAAATGCGTAGTGCTGTTCACCGATTTTTAACGTAATTACCTCGTCCGAATCTTCAAGCATGGTCTCTTGGACTGTCGCAAAAGTTCGCTCTGGGGTTTCGAACTCACCAGGTATAAATTGTTCCTGCAGCATTTCGTCATCGGGATACGGCTCTGCTGTTTGCCGTGCAAGGTGATCGGATACCGACAAGAATCCGTATGCTAGTAGCACCGCTAGCAGCAATATCCCCACACCGGCAGTTATTTGCTTTACTTTGACCATCACATCCATTCCCCAACATTAAAATTAAACGTATTTATCAGATTGGTGCAGAGCTTCATTTCCTGAAACACTGTGTGCGGAAGTTGTTGCACCTCAAAACGAATCCAAGCTGAGCCAAATTCTGCAAAACATATTCAAAGTCGCATGTCAGGCCAGAATTTTCTTGACCACTTGTCCGTGAACGTCGGTCAAGCGGAAATCTCTTCCCGCATACCGATAGGTCAGTTGTTCGTGATCGAGTCCCAATAGGTGCAGCAACGTGGCGTGTAAATCGTGCATGTGGACCTTGTCCTTGACCGCTTTATGTCCAAACTCGTCGGTCGCACCATAGGCAAAGCCGGACTTTAGGCAATCGCCAGCCAACCAAGTCGTAAATCCTTCTGCATTGTGATCGCGTCCCGTACCATTCTTTTGAGCATAGGGAGTGCGGCCGAATTCGCCGCTGAACCAGACGATAGTGTCCTCGAGCAGTCCTCGCTGTTTCAAGTCCTGCAGCAAGCCAGCGATCGGCTTGTCGACCGCCTTGGCCTGGCCCTGGTGTTGGGGTAATTTGGAATGTTGGTCCCAATTCGAGGCACCACCGCCTGCACCGGAAGTGACCTGAACAAACCGAACTCCATTTTCGCACAACCGCCGCGCCATCAGGCACTGACGACCGAAATAATCAGTCTCCTTTTCACCGATTCCATACATGGCCATCGTATTCTGATTCTCCTGGCTTAAATCGAGCACACTGGGTGCATTGTTCTGCATCCGCCACGCCAATTCATAGGAACTGATGACCGCTTCTAATTCAGAGTCTCGATTTGTGCTGTTCAATTGTTCTACATTGAGACGTTGTAGAAATTCGAGCTGTCGACGTTGTTCATTTTTTGACAAATTAGCGTTGCTCAGGTTCCGAATCGTCGCGTTGGCGTCAAACTTCCCAGCCTTACCAATGGCTGTACCTTGATTTGCTGCGGGAAGAAAAGCGCTGCCGTAATTGCGAGCGCCGCCAGACGATGGTATAGGGCCTAGGGAAATGAATCCCGGTAAATTCTCATTCTCAGTCCCTAGCCC
Organism: Planctomycetota bacterium; assembly: GCA_036338835.1. Classification (GTDB taxonomy): domain Bacteria; phylum Planctomycetota; class Planctomycetia; order Pirellulales; family Pirellulaceae; genus UBA721. The sequence continues at coordinate 436 of JAYZBF010000046.1, read as the reverse complement.
ATACGTGACCCAAGACCCGAATGATGGTCGTATGAAATTCGTTGAACCACAGTGCAAAAACAACGTTGCTGGTCCGTGGGCGACTCCTTCGGTATGCATCGAATGAATAAAGGTGAGGTCGTCGGAATGCACCGCTGTCTCACGAAACAACTCGGAAGTCTGACGACCCGACTCGCCATATTGTTTGTACTTCCACATGGGTTTCATAACCCGCTCAGAAGTGCCACGTTTTCCTGTGTTCGCAATTGTACGAGCGTCGTCAAACGGCATTTTCTTGCCGTCATTCTTGTATAGAGCCGGTTTATAATCGTATGTATCGACGTGACTGGGTCCACCCTGCATAAACAGAAAAATAATCCGCTTGGCCTTAGGACGCAGATGTGGCTTTTTGACCGCGAGCGAATTTCCCGCATAAGCTGAGTCCGCACATAAACCG
>JAYZBF010000045.1:0-6832 GCA_036338835.1 Planctomycetota bacterium | reverse complement strand
GAAAGTCAATTGTCCAAGGCCGTAATTTATCGGTCAACGTTTCATAAGCAGCGTAGAATTCTTCTTCACTATAGCCTTCTTGCAGTAGCGCGTGTTCGGGGGCGTTGTAGCCCATGAGATACAAATAAGTATGTGCTTGGTCCGCTTGGAATCCTAATGTTTCAGGCATGCCGACGCCTTCGAGCAAGTCAAGCATATCTTTCCAACTGTGCATCCCAGCCCAGCAAATCTCTCCTTCGGCGGCCAGTCGTTCACCATTATCCGCAGCGATATTAGCGGCCTTGGTAAACGTTTCAATGATCCGCGCTGTGCCGGCGGCCGAATCTTCACGCCATTTGTCGATACCAAACTCGGCTGAATCGATACGAATAACACCATATTGACGGACGCCATGTTCGTTAAAAATCTTCGCAATACGACATGCCTTAGTAATAGCACTGAGGAACTTTTCCTGCTGTTCGTCACTCCCCATTGCGGAATCACCAACGGTGCCTGGCCAAATCGGAGCAACCAAAGAGCCGACGGCTAAGTCATAACTGGCAATTTGGTCAGCGATGCGGCGAATATCGTCTTCACTAGCATCGGGGTCGGTATGCGGGTGAAACAAAAAATAGTCTACGCCGTTGAACTTCTGACCATCCACTTCGGCAGCTGCCGTCCACTGCAGCATTTGGTCTAAACTGATTGGCGGTTCTTGACCTTCTTCGTCACCTTTACCAACTAAGCCAGGCCACATTGCGTTGTGCAGTTTTAAGGAAGCCATTTGTCTATCTCCTGTCAAAAAATGAAATCTTTTCGGATTGCCGTTTTGATTGTTAGCTATTCTTGTAGGCGCCCATCACTGGAAGATTCGCGTGAACGTCAGGCCCAAAGTAACGCAAGCCTACTAGGTCTTCGGCACCGGTGTTTTCAATTTCCACGCCGCGTGTCGCTGCTTCGTGAGTAATAAAGACTTCGTCTTCAGTATGTTCCCCAAAACGAATCAAAGCGGGAGTTTGTAATGCCATGGATCCGATGCGACCTTTTCCTTGAGTCGTAATCCAACTACTTGCACCAGGATCCTGCAGCGTACATTTCGCCCCCGGAACGATTGTAAGTTCTTTGGCACTGAAGAGTTGTTTACTATCAACCGTTCCATATACAATCCAGCGATCCGTATAGCCGTCGCCACTTTTCTCAGGATCAACGATCGGTTCAAGGTAATTATTGTCCTTAAAGTTAGGGTCAATATTTTTTTCCCAGTCGAGTTGCCCCATGATGAAATCTAAGTCCTGGTGCTTTTCTTCTGGCATATCTTTCACAAGCAATGACCAAGGAACATATCGACCTTCGACGATCGATTGGAACATACCAAAAACATCGCTCCCCCACTGGGGTTCGTAAGTGCAGAGAGAACCTGGAGCGTGCAAAACACCTGGTGGAATAAGCCAGCCCGTACCGCGTTTCAAACGATAAGCCTTGGATAAATCTAGAATGCCATTGTCGCCTTTGTTCCAATCTTCCAAACACTTGCGTACTTGATCCTTGGTCGTGCCGGGCTCGAGTCCCATAAAGGTATAGCTGAAATTATTGTCCACATTGTTGTATTGCGGGGCAAAGTAATAGCTCTCGGGCTTACCCTCTTGGCCAACTAACTCGGCATCTTCAAATCGTTGATGCATATGGTGGGGGATGGGCCCCATGTTGTCGAAGAACTTGGAGTAAATGGGCCAGCGATCATACTTGTCGTAGATTGTAGAGCCAATCACTCGGCTGCCTGCTTCGTTAACTGCGTCTCTTAATAGAAATGTTTTGTCTTCGAACGAGCAGAAACTAAGACCTTCGTGCCAGACGCGGCCTTCATTGGCCGCTTCGGTTGTCGAACCAAACCAGCGTTCATCGATACCACCACGATCCGCACCATATGCATACAAGTCATCGGTGTGCAGGCGTAATCGTCGCCCTGGATGGAGGAAGCTACGAGGCACCCAAGTTGGAGTCAATCGCAGCAAGCCTTCACCGGCATCTAATGCACTATCTAAAATCCCTGCAACATTATCCGTAACCAAATTCTCTACTACCGACATGAAACAAAGCCCTTTCTAATGGCTTTCACTGCTAATCTATCTCAATCACGACAACGCTTTTCTAGTCATTCATTCTACTATAGCGGAAGTGAGTCGTCGTCCCCCCCCTAGCGAGGGAGCCATATTCTGGGTTACCGAGAAAAATAAATTTGCCGTGGGCAGAAATCAGCCCCTACGGCGCACACCAATCAGCTTGTGGTGCAGCATGGATAATGGGCTGTTGGCTCCCTTGGAGCACAGCAATCCGTTTTTCGGTAGCATCGATTTGCATCGCATCTACTAGAAACCGCATCGTTAGATTCAGCGGTGATGAAGAATTTCCCGGCAGTGATAATTCTCGACCATGAGTTGCTTCAAACGAACGAGGATTAGGATAGTTCGTCCCTGGTTCAATACCGGTCACGTACCCATCTTCAAGCGCCGTAGTGTTTTTCCACATAGAAAAGCAAGGAAGCTCATTGACGTTATACGCCAGATTAACACCTTGAGTACTCTGAGCGTTTTTGAGTAACACTTCCGTGTCACCCGCAGCATCACCGAGCAGAGTCAAAAAATAGACTTGTTCTTCAAAACCTGTTTTCGGAGCATCATAACTCGACCAATTTGGCATGCCAGCAGCTGCATGATCATTACGAGGAACCAATTCTTTGATGGGTACGATGACTTGTGCCCCTTCACCAAGCAGCGGATCACCATAGTTACAGTGATAAAGCACTTGGGCTGCAGTCGGACTAGCCGAAAGATTTCTAATCGTGTCGTGAATCTGCAGAGCGTCGTCGTTAAACCGCGTTACGATCGTAGTTTCCAGTGCTACTTTGAATAGATGAAAACGTATTTCAACGACAACTGCTTTGATCGAAATTGTTTCCGCTTGAGTATCAACCGTCACGACAACTTGATCTGCCGGTTTATTACCAATGCGACCATGCACACAATATTTTAGATTATTGGTTTCAGAATCAAACTCTGGCGCACCATTGCTTTCTAGGCCACAGCGAACCATCATTTCGTCGAAGCCATCGAGCCAACCTAAACCACTAGGTTCATGCAAGTTCACAAACTTCGGATGTACGGGTCCGCGAACCGGTGATTGCCAACCAAACTTCACACCGCCAATCGTTGCTGATGCAAGACTCATTCCTCTGGTCATCAGTAAATCGAACTGCAATTTCCCATTATGGATTTGCAATACTTCAACACCATCACTTAAGCCGCCTCGAAGTGTCTTTTTGGTAATCGAAAAATCCGCTGGAGTGTCCGCCAAATTATCAGAAGTCACGCTAAGCGATTCAAGATGATCCCCGTTCTCGGTATTAGTAATTACCCATGTCTTAATAGTCATAACATTTTTCTTTTAGATTGTGTAACAGCGGGAGACAATACGAGTCCATCCCTATTTCACGCTACGGCCTTTGATAGCGTAGACCGCAAGATGTTTGCCATCAGGCCCTTTGAATTCCGAGATTGTAAAAATGCCTTCCACTGCTAGTGGACGCACTGAAAAAGATGCTGATGAGGAACCTTGCATCTCGACAATAATACAATCAAATATCGCTGCCCCAGGCCCGAAACAGCATTCCATATTGTCACGCACTAGAACGAACTTCTTGATTCCCGATTGTTGGAAACTCGGTAACATGTACCCCCGCACACGAATCAATTGACCGTCCATAGCCTCAATTTCTTTTGTCAACATCGACCGCTTAAAAGGTGTTCCCTTCTTAATGTCGAACTTTACGTCGTCAAAGGAAATGTCTTTCAAGCGTTTTTTGTCAACCGTCTGCCCCAGCAGAGCATTTACTGAAAGAACCGCAAGGCAACATGCCATCAATAAAATGCGCCTTGCCTTCATTTGCCCAACTCCTAGCCTTAGATACGACTTCACTACTTCACTCCATCCGCGTCAATTGCATAGTAACCACCTTGCAGTGGATTGTCGCCAGTTACCTCTTTGGTGCTGCCAACCGCTAAATGACCACCACCGCCAATATCCATTTTACCCCAAAGCTTGTGCACTTTCATGTCGTAACTTAAATGATGTTCTTTTTTTAATGCGACTTCTACCATATCCCACGGTTTTGGCTGACCTCCAAAACAACACGTTTTCAAGTCACCAACCAATACAAACCGTTGAATTCGGCCCAGCCCGTTTACGCCTGGGTGAATATAGCCCTTGATAAATACTTTGTTATCCTTAAGTGCATAAATCTCTTGCGAAATCGGATTCGCCGTGCTGACACCTTCCGCATCTAACGTGTAAAAACTAATCCGTTGATATCCTTAGGGTACTTCCGTCAGGTATTCGATCGTGAACAACGTACCGCCCACGACAAAAATTGTGATATTCAAAGCAAAGCCAATGAGCGCTAGACGCTTACCTGAAATGTGTTGTTCAAATTGAGTGGTTACTCGCAGTGCTAACAAGCCAAGTGTGGTGCCGGTGGCTGGTAAAAACCACCAAAAACTAAAATCAAGAATTGCGAGCAAGCTCAGAACACTCACAACGGTCGCGACGACCGCCAACTTGCTTACCGATCGGTATTGAACAAGATCTTGATGGACTCCTGTTGGCTGTAAGACCTGCTCATCAAGGTCTTGATCATCAGGGCTATCATTAAACAGACTATCTTTAGCCATGTTGCTTCTCTTTAAAAAACAAAAGTAATAGGACAACCACCGCGGGGCGTTCTATCAATTATTGGCGATGCTTCAGACGTGCGACCAAACCGTTTTCTGATTGGTATCGCAGCACAGGATTTCTACCCGCGCAACCGCTATAATTACCCTTTTCCACACACTTCGCGACTAGTCGTTAGTCCCAGTCATGATGCGATATTGGATAAACAACAACCCTAAACCCGCTAGCAGTGGTACGCCCAAAGCGTACCAAAGGTTCGAATCTGTGGCTGCTGCGGCTTGAGAAATTTCGCCTGTGGATGCCTCCATTCGAGGTTGCAGTGGTGCCCCCTCGCGATTTGTCGGAATAGCCGTGTCTTGTACCGTATCAATCGAACTTGGATCTGATTGCTCATCGTCAAACTGTTCATCGTTAATCAGAATCTGAGTTGATACAAACACCTCGTCAAAACGTTGCAAACTCGAACTTTTTGGTACCGTCTCACCACCACGATTCCCACCTGAAGGTCCAACTGGGAAAAACGTATTTGCGCGTTTAATCGCTGCGGGGTCGATCTTCTCTAGTTTCTTGATTTGCTCTTTTGCGGCCGGTAGCGGGCATTGTCGTAAGTAATTCACAACCGGTACGCGAACCCAGCTCGTCTGCTCATCGGCATCCTTAAATAACTTGACCAAGCGATCAACTTGGCTCCAATCTTCCCAGCGAGCCAGATCGGGAATCACCAAATCCGCCAGTTGTGGACGTTCCAACATATATCGCATTGCTTCGAGGATTCGCTTGCGTGGAATCACGTCAGACTCAGTACCATGAAAACGCAATGCCATGATCGCTGCGTAAGTATCGGCATACTCGGATTTTTTGTTCTTGATAAATAAATCTTCAATCAACGGCATGCCCTCTGCGCCTCGCAGCGTCAGATAGCAACCAATCAAAGCGTCGAGTCCAGCTTTCTTGCGTCGCTCTCCTGATTTCAACAATGTTTCAAGCATCGGTAAATCATCTTGCGTACCACAAATACCCAATAGTGTTAAATACAATCGACGCCGACTCGCCGGTATATTTTCATCGGACACCCAGGCCACCAATTGGTCGTGATTCATGTTCGACTTAAGCGCTCGAATGACGTCGTAAGGTGTCTTAGCAAATTCATCATAAGCATCTCGTGCCAAAGCTTCTTCTTTGTGTTCCAAGTACTTTTGAAAATATACAAGACGCTTGACTGCATCGGTCGGCAAATTCGGTAGTTCTTCGATGTATGCTTGGGTGATCGCCGATACTTGTAGCGGAGTTGACCAGGCGACATTGGGAGGATCGACACCCATCACCAAAAACACCGAACCAATTTTTGCTTCTCCAAAGTAAATCGCTTCAATCATCTGGCCGATTTTAACAAGATCGGAACCTTTGACTGATTTGACAATTTTGAACGCCGCTCGCGGAATCTCTTGGCCTTCTTCTAATCGAGTACCTGGTTTAATCGGTGGAGGAAGCTTTACGAGCTCGGCAAATACAACCGAATCCATAGCCGACATCTCTTCGGTAAACGTTTGAGTTGTTGCAGCGCAAAATGGACAAGCCGTTGCCACCATGTCGCCAGCAAACACTAACGCCAAGCCCAAAAAATAACTCGTTAACCGTCTCATCACATCACCCCAAAAACGAAGTTGCGAACGTTATCAAGACCACTTCAATTAGAAAGTAGCACTTATTATTGTATCGTCATTCAATATCGTACATCACTAAAGTCATTTGATTCAATGACTAAAACTCTGACTAGCTGCAGAAAACTAGTATAAGTAGGGTAGATAGGGAATAAAAACCGTTTGCTGACGCGGAATTATTTCCCCAGCGACTTGGCAACATCCGTACGATAAGCACTATATGCCGGAATGAAGCCCACAACGACTGCTAAAATAACGAGGCCGGGAATTAAAAGTATCTCCGGTGAGACCTGATTCAAATACGGAATCGCAATTGGCAGGGGTGGAGCGAAATCAAAGAACCCCAAGCGGACACCTGTGCGTGCTTCGACAAACGGACTGCTCAACGCTATCAACCCATGTCCGATCAAGAAACCAAACAAACCCCCGATCACCGAAAGAATTAGCGACTCCAGCGAGACAATTCC
>JAYZBF010000044.1:0-11385 GCA_036338835.1 Planctomycetota bacterium | reverse complement strand
AACGATCGGTCCACCAGAACCGGGTAAACGGCTGACCCAGTCGTGCCAAGGGTCACTGCGATAACGAGGGTCGTGACTCAAGGGCGCATCTGATGGAAAGGATCCAGGTGGTTGATTTCCCGTAGCTAGTAAAACTTGATTGGCATCAATCGATTCACCACTTTCTAGGCAGACTTGCACAGGACCGTCACTGGCGACCACAATATCGACGACTTGATCGTCGATCGTTTGGACTGTTACATTGCACTGGGGATCGATTGGTTGTTGGCAGGTTGCCAAGAGCCCACACAGGTAATCGCCGTAGATTTTTCGTGGTACATACATTTCCCGCAATTCATGATCGGTGAGGCTCGAAAATTCACTACGAGACCGTAACCACCCGAGAAAATGTTCTGGATAGTCTGGCAACGCGGACATATTGCGAGCGGCGACGTTGAGTAAGTGTTCATTACGAGTGGTACTGTAGGCGGTTCCTCGCCCTAGGGGCCGGCTGGTATTCACAATAACCACTCGCAACGGATCATTGGCCAACCGCGCAAGATTTACTGCAGCAATCGTTCCACTAAAACCACCACCGACGATTACAATTGTCTTCATATGTGTTGTTCCTCTGAGTTTAATCTCCCAAGGTAAGTATATCGCGCGGCATGACTGAACTACAGAAGCTGGACCTCTTTTGTTTTGACTATAACTACGATGTGTGTATGTCGTTTTACCGCGGAATTTCCACGTTCTCTCAAACGACAGATCGCCCGCGACATAATCGAATTCTATTGACATTCAGGGTCTAAGCAGTGCTTGGTTTGAGGCGCTGGCTTACTTGAAGGTCAATACGTCGCCTTGGTCAATATAGGTTGCGACGTTGTCAGCGTTGATCGTCTTGGCTTTGTCAAAACCACGGACCGTCAAGGAAAATTCTCCGGCAACTTGGTGCATCACCATACCAGCGTCACACAGTTCACGGAATCCTTCAAGGAATCGTACTGTGATTTCTGGTTCTTCACGACTGCGAAACATGACATGCGTGTCAGTCGTTTTTTCTGCGTAGACTGCCAGCATCCGCTGTGATGATTCAAACTCTGTGTTGTTACTTTTTAGTTCGATGATTCCGCGATCGCGAGTGATGGATAAGATGGCTAATGCTTCAGAACTCAGATCGTAATCTTCAGCGGAACAGTTGACCAATCGCATGGCGGCTAATTCAGCAAGTGCTGCCAGTGTAGGAACGCTAAAAGTCAGCTCTTTCCAGATGCTAGCTTGTCCCACTGCGCTAGCGAAAAATGGGGGAATAGACACGGTTAAAATGGCCTTTGTAGAGTTTGGAATATGTGTGTGGTTGGATGTAGTTGAGTACAGATTATTGTGACATTACTTGTCCACTGAAAATAGTAAAGAATACGAGCAGTAAGTTTGCACACATTAGAAATCCCCAAGTGAATAATGAAAAAACAATGGTGCGGGGCCAACTCAGTTTCAACCATACCATCGATAATGGAAACAATACAACAATTAAATATCCACCAAATCCTTGATATGCCGTCAGGATGTAAATAACCGCTATTGCTACGCACCTACTAAATATCTTAACGGCTGAGAGGTGGTTCGACATGTCAGTCGACGACAGTCTTATCCGGCACAGCAAGGTAATTCCTGTAATTGGAATCGCAAGTACAACTGCTAAGCAGAGGACAACAGCGACGATTTCGAACATATTTAACATATCTTCTAGTGTACATCTGCCTCTGTCCTCAGGCAAACACGAGTAGCTAATCCTCAAGACTGTCACAACCGGAATATCTTACGTACTTCTCGTATATTATTTTAAAGCGACACTGAAATCCGTCAATTTGCCTCTGCTAATAACCTAGATTTCAAGCACTTACCGGTCGCTATGTCATGTGAGTCCAGGATTCGACCGTCGCATATTTTAGGCACCAAGAGGGATATTTGTGATTCAATCAACAGAAACAACTCGGCTTACTCAGCAAGAATCAACTACACCACAAGCTGGTGTGACAGTGGCCGTCCGCGCGAAATCCGTTTCAGCGGCAAAGCAAGCAAAAAAGGGTTCTACCGCCAATATCACGGATGATCCGATCCGCATGTATTTAATGCAAATGGGACAGATTCCATTATTGAGTCGTGCGGAAGAGTTAACGGCGGCTAGAAACATAGAGCAATCATGCCGGCGTTATCGCCAAAGTATGTTGGCTACAAATTATATGTTGGAAGCAGCCCTACAGATGCTTGAACAGGTCCAGCAAGGGAATCTGCGTTTGGATCGTACGATCGAAGTATCCGTAACCAACGCGGCAGGTAAAGAAGCGATATTAAATCGCATGGAACCTAATCTCGCAACTTTGCGGACTCTGATGGAATCGATCCGCAAGGATTTTAGCATTGCCATTTACCGCAAAAATCCACGCCGCATCCAGCAGGCAGCTTGGCGGCGATTAGTGGTACGTCGAAACAAGGCAGTGCGACTCATCGAAGAATTGAATTTGCGAACCAATAAATTACAACCTGCCTTTGAGCAATTGTGCGACATTCAACTTCGCATGACGGCGTTGCGCGATCAGTTGGCCGCAACGGATATACGCAAAAAGAGTGATTCATGGGCCGACCCAGCGGCACTAAAATCGGAGTTAGTTTACTTGATTAAGGTGACAGGTGAGAGTCCCGCAACATTGGCGCGACGCGTCAGTAAGACTCGTAAGCTTTGTGACGACTATGATGAAGCTCGGCGAGAACTCTCGGCAGGGAATCTGCGGTTAGTTGTGTCGATTGCTAAGAAGTATCGCAACCGCGGAATGAGCTTTTTAGATTTAATTCAAGAAGGAAATACCGGTTTGATGCGCGCGGTTGAGAAGTTCGAATACCGCCGCGGATATAAATTCTCGACATACGCAACATGGTGGATTCGACAAGCGATCACTCGATCTGTTGCTGACCAAAGCCGTACGATTCGAGTGCCTGTGCATATGGTTGAGGTGATGACGCGGGTTCGCAACGTAACTCAAAAATTAGTGCAGGATATTGGGCGGGAGCCTTCCCCTGAAGATATTGCTGAGAACAGTGATTTGACGATCGACGAAGTGGTATGTTTGCAAAAGATGCTCAAGCAACCACTGTCACTAGATCAACCGATGGGTGATAGCGAGAATAATGAGTTTGGCGATTTTATCAAAGACCATCGCTTCTACGATCCATTGTCCAATGCTAACCAACAAGCGCTCAAATCACATTTGGGCGAAGCGATGGAGATTCTGAGTTGGCGTGAGCGTGAAATACTGAAATTGCGATTTGGTTTAGCTGATGGATATTCCTATACGTTAGAAGAAGTCGGACGGATTTTTCAAGTGACTCGCGAACGAATCCGTCAAATCGAATGTAAAGCAATGAATAAGTTGCAACAACCATTCCGCTCTAAGAAGCTAAAGTCGTTCTTGGATTAGTATTATGCATCGATCAGCGGTAGCAAAAGGTGCCAAGTAACGCTAGTCGCTGCCCGTTGCCACCTATTGCAAACCAGCGGCATTGGATATTATGGCAAAGATATGGCATCGTTAGCATCATTCTATACCGCGGATCGTAAAGGTCTCTCGTTTGAACTGTTTCCACCGAAGACAGAAAAGGGAGATGCTGCGCTGCTCAAGCACGTTGAACGTTTGAGTGAATTTAAGCCGGACTATGTTACCTGTACTTATGGGGCCGGAGGTTCGACGCGGGGTAAGACACTGGACATTGTTTCAGCGGTGAAGCAGCAGTTTAACGTGCCGGTTGCCTCGCATTTAACCTGTGTTGGTAGCACTCGCGAGGATTTACGCCAGTATTTGCATGACGTTGAGCGTCGAGACATTGACTTTGTTGTTGCGCTGCGAGGAGATCCACCACAGGGTGCCACGACATTCACAGCGGTTGAGGGTGGGTTGCAATATGCGAATGAACTTGTCGAATTGATTAATGGCGAGTTTCCCAGTTTAGGGATTGCCGTTGCTGGCTATCCCGAAGTGCATCAAGAAGCGCCATCCGCTGACATCGATCTGGATAACTTGAAACGCAAAGTGGACTGTGGTGCGGATATTGTCATTACCCAGTTATTTTACAGGACGGAAGATTATTTTGATTTTTGTGACCGCTGTGTTGTCGCAGGAATAACAGTCCCGATTGTTCCGGGTATTTTGCCAGTCATTAACCTTGCTCAAATCCAACGCATTACGTCGATGTGTGGGGCAAAATTGCCACGGACGTTTGTTGATCGATTAGGTGAGCGCTGTGACGATGACGATTGGCAATTCAAGGTTGGCGTGGAGTTTGCGACTGCCCAGGTGAGTGAACTTTTAGCCACCGGCGCTCCTGGCGTACACTTTTACGTACTCAATAAATCTCAAGTAACGGTGGAAGTTCTAACGCAGGTCGGTTGGAGTCGCGAGGAGGAAGATTAGGTCAGTTGGCAATAGTCGTCAGCAGTTACTCGCCTTGGATCTCAGCTAACAACAGTTCAACATCATTGCTGGCGACGTTCCACATGCGTTTGAGCATTTCACGAGCGTCGACAAAGTCATAGTTTTCGATATCTCCAACAATGCCGTTTAGTGGCTGAGGCGAATCAAGACTGTCTTCTACTTGTCGTACAAATTCAAGCATGTCTTGGGAAAGCTCGATGGCTTGATCCATATGCATTTGACCGCGGGCGATCGCACTCATTTGGCCGGGAAATAGTTCTTGGTCAATGAGATCGAGTGAGATGAGTTCGATGAGCGCCGTTTCCACTCCGCCCGCATGTTGATCACCACGTTCACCAGAGAATTGGATCAGCGGTTCGTGCAGCCAGCGGAATTTGTTATGTTCACAGCCACTGATGCGGATTCCTTCTTGGATTGCGTTGCGGTGAACGATCGAGCCATGAACGTCGACAACATAGAGGCCTGTGGGTTGAAGCCAGTTCATCAGGGCGTCGGCGTATCCGGCAACGTATTGGATCAGTAAGCCGGGCGTAATGTCGATGCTCAGCCCAAAAGGCAGTCCCCAAGTGAGGTGTCCGTATTCCAATGGAGGCGCGATGACTAGTTCAGGAAAGCGTTTTTGAAGTTGGTCGAGGACGGCATAGCTTTGCAGTGTGTCGGTTGCCAACGGCAAATGAGGACCATGTTCTTCAACCGCCGTGTCAACGCTAAAGCAGGCGATGCTGTTGGCCTTTGGTGCGGGCCATTCGCGTTTGGGTAATTCGATGACGACGAGATCTGTTTCGAGTTGTTGTCGTTGAGTGCTGCCGGCAAGGTAAGGGAAACAGTGTTGGATACGATCGAGCAGGTCGCCTTTGAGGACGGGATTCATGGCTTCGTGGTACAGAGGTGGCAGGACAAGAGGGCCTAGTTCTTCAATGATTTCCGCTGGTGTGCCGATAGAGACGATGGGCAGGACAGGGCACTCATAACGGATACGGTCCTTGAGTTTGGGAAGTGAGTAGCTGGTGAGTAGTGGCCCCTCGTTGATTTTTTTAGGTAGGCAGAATGAGCATTTAGTCATGTTAAGTATCAAGTTTGGTTAGGAGTGGAACTGCAGATCAATATGGGGAGATTTTGATTTGCCGAGCCCATCTTCAGGGAATTGGTATTTGGTGGTACGATGGCACTTAATCGTTACTAAATTGTGTTCAAAGCATAACACAATCTGAGCGATGGACGCCACTGACAAGCGGGGTTCTACAAGAAGATAGTAGTGTTAGACAGCTTAAAAAGGAGTGTAACAAACGATGTCTAGTTCGATGTTTAGTTCGATGGAGATGGCAGCCCCAGATGCAATATTGGGGCTCAATGCAGCATTTAATAGCGACGAGAATCCAAACAAGATCAATCTGGGTGTTGGCGTTTATAAGGACGAAACGGGGATTACTCCGATTCTTGAGTGCGTTAAGCAAGCCGAGCGGATGTTGATGGAATCCGAAAATAGTAAATCCTACCTTGGAATTGATGGTTTACCCGAATATGCCAAGCTTGTCAGGCAGACATTGTTTGGCGGTGATGTTGATATGTCGGCAATGGTGACTCTGCAGACGCCAGGTGGTACAGGTGCCTTACGAGTAGCGGGCGATTTTTTGAAATCAAAAGCTGGTGCCAGTCGCATTTGGTTGAGTAATCCTACTTGGGCGAATCACGGTGCTGTATTTTCCGCCGCGGGACTTGCAACGGATAGTTATCGATACTTAGGTGACTGCGGCAAAGCATTAGATTTCACGGGGATGATGGCGAGTATCGCAGCGATACCCGCGGGCGACGTAATTTGTTTACATGCGTGTTGTCATAATCCGACGGGTGTGGATCCGACGGCAGAGCAGTGGCACGAGATAGCCGCAGCTTGTGCAGCTGGTGGAGTTTTACCGTTGATTGATTTTGCTTATCAGGGCTTTGCCAACGGTATTCGAGAAGACGCCGCGGCATTGCAGCCTTTTTTGAACAGTGGCAATGAGTTCATGGTTTGCAGCAGTTTTTCGAAAAACTTTGGTTTGTATGCAGAACGCGTAGGTGCGTTGACAATTGTTTCTCAAGACAGTGATACTGCCGCGGTTACTTTGAGTCATGCGAAGAAGGCGGTACGGACGAACTACAGCAATCCCCCGAAGCATGGTGGAGCGATTGTAGCGACGGTATTAGGTTCGACAGAGTTGACGGCATTGTGGGAATCGGAAGTTGCCGCGATGCGAGATCGGATCAACGGGCTGCGTCAAGAATTTGTGGCGGCGATGGCTTCCCGTCAGTGCAGTGTTGACTTCTCATTTATTCAAGACCAGCGCGGGATGTTTTCGTTTTCTGGGTTGAATCCAATGCAAGTCGATCAATTACGCAAAGAACATTCGATTTATATTGTGGGCAGTGGGCGTATTAATGTAGCTGGATTGAATAGCAGTAATATTCAAGTACTGTGTGACGCAATTATTGAAGTGTTATAGTTTTTGATAGAGAGCTTGCCAGTAGCGATTGGTTAGCTAAAATCAGAGGATTGATAGGAAGCCAGAGTGGCGGAATTGGCAGACGCGCTGGATTCAAAATCCAGTGGCCGCAAGGTCGTGGGGGTTCGATTCCCCCCTCTGGTACTCACAACGGTTGTTACTCCGAGGAGTTTCAGCCGTTTTTTGTGCCTGCAAGCGGCGAAATAATTCGTTTGCCTCCGTCCCAGTTAACATCAAAACTGCCCCAAACTTGACGATTCACTCTGCGAATGAATATCTTCGTTTTTTTAGCACGAGCCGGTTGGATTGTGTATTCTAAATGGTTGAGTTTGACCCTGTTTAATCTTTCCGGAAGAAACTGCAGTGATGGTTCGTTCATACATCCGATGGTTGCTCATCCTACTATGGGCGAGTACGTGTTTTCAATCTGCATACGGTCAGGCACCGACATTCATCGACTGTTCGTTGTTGGTTGCCCCGGACTATCCAGCGACTTGGCCTACGGCTCCCTTTCCACGATTTCAAATTACGTTCCAGCAAACAATTGGTGCTGACAGTGCCTACAACATTGATACATTACTGATTGACGGAAACACGGGGACTCAACTGGACGTTCCTCCCCACTCGGTCGCACGGCCGGATCTCAACCGGCCCAAATCCAGTCCATTAGGTCTATCGTACACCGACAGGATTGAGCCCTGGCAATTCGGCGGCGAAGCTTGTGTTATTGACATACGGGATTTGCTGAATAAGGCACCAAATGGAATCAGTCCGCTGGTCCTGACAAAACACGTCCAGCGATTTGAACGTCAGCACCGTCCTTTACATTTCGGGGACGTTGTCTTGTTTCGTAGCGATTATACGGACCGTTATTACCGGCCCTTCCCGTTGGGTCAGCGATACATTTCCGATATCCTAGATGGGAAAGCTCCCGGATACCCAAACCCAGATCCCGCTTGCATGGAGTTTCTGGCAACACGCAACGTCATGACCTTAGGCACGGACAGTGCCAGCATGGGTCCGCTACCGGATTTAGCCGAGCCGACGCATTATGCGGGACTTAAACACGGCATGATTTGGACAGAGGCGGCGACGAATCTGGGCAGCTTACCCAGCACTGGAGCTTTTTCCATCAGGCTTTATCCTCGGCCCAAAGCCGGAGCATATTCTGCGGGTCGGGCATTGGCAATTGCGGGGGGGACACTGCCGGCGCGTCTCATCGCATCTGCCACCGCAAAACGCGCCGTGGATTTGTCGCCGGTGATGGCTCAGGGTTACCCGTTAACCTCACCAGGGTCGGCTACGGGCCGACATCGACAGGTTTATCTTGATGTGAATTTTCTCTATTCGGAATATCTGGACATGTGGCATCACACCCATTTGTTGGACAGCATGGCAGGAACGCATCTAGTGCCTCCCAGTTTTTCGCTGCCCGCCAGTGAAAAACCAGTTCCCTACGCTCCCCATATTCGAGGCTGGCTCGAGGAATATGAGAAGAAATTCGGGAAACGTGGTACCAGCACGATGACGACCGAAAAGGTGCCTCTGGAATGGACCTGTGGTGAAGCAAGAGTGATTGATGTGCGGCATTTAGTCGGCTCGGTCAACCAACGACATTGGCCGGCATCCCCAGTCGTGACCGTTGCCCACATCAAAGCCTATGAAGCACAGCACGGAGATCTCAAAGACGGAGATGTAGTTATTTTTCAGACAGGGCATATTGATCGATACTATCGACCCGCTCCGGCCGATCAGTTCCTCTGGATCGATCCACAATCAGGTAAATCCGAAGGTTGGCCAGCACCAAATCCGGAAACCATTTTTTACCTTAAGGATCGTGGGATCCGCTGTGTCGCGACCGATGCACCTACGTTAGGGGGCGTCGATGAAAAACAGGCACTCATGACCTACTGGGCATTAGGCAGCAATGCCATGGTCGGTGTGGAGTTTCTATATCAGGTCGACCAGATCCCGGCAAACAGCTACTTCCTGTTTGCTGCTGTAAAAATACGTGATTGCCACGGCGGTCCTGGGCGAGCCATCGTACTACACTAGTCCTTTACCTCGCATCTCACGCTTAATCGATTGTACTTTCAACCACGAGCTTCCCTTTGCCTGACTTACCAAAAACCTGTTTACCGACCTGGTCAATTGGCGAATTGTCCGAGCCAAAGCCACTAGGGCTGAAAAATCTCAGAGGGTTTATTGGCCCGGGGATTGTGATGTGTGGAATCCAACTGGCAGGAGGTGAGTGGTTGCTGGGATCCGAAATTACAGCCCGCTATGGTGGGAGTTTGATGTGGATTGCTCTGCTGGTCATCATTTGTCAGGTTTTTTACAACATGGAGTGTGGCCGCTACGCACTGTATACCGGCGAACCAGTGTTTACTGGATTGATGCGCAATAAACCTGGGCCTCGGTTCTGGATGGGAATTCTGGCTTTGTTGAGCTTAGGAGCATTTATCCCCGGACTATCGACAGCCGGCGCTGCCGTATTGGCAGCGGTCTTTCTGGATCGTGTACCCACGGAAGAGGATCGCGGGTTGGTGACCCTATTAGCCTTTTTGCTGCTAGGCGGAATATCACTGCCCATTCTCGTTGGCGGAAAAATTTATAACATGATGCAGGCTGTTATGATGACCAAAGTATTTGGCGTCTTAGGTTTTTGTCTTGTTATGGGAATCCTGTTTGTCACACCGGCCAATTGGTCCAGTGTTTTCAGCGGTTTTTTCAAAGTGGGAAATATGCCTGTTGTGCTGGGAGAGGATCGTAATGAAAACGGTCAACTGGACCCCGGTGAGGACTTTGATCGCGACGGTCATTTGGATGTTGTGGAACCTGTTGAGCGTGATCAAAGTGGGAAAATAATCTCCTTTGAGGATCTGGACGGCGACGGGAAATGGGATGGTGAGAACATTACCAACGTTCTCGCGTACCGATTCGATACCGGTGAATGGCCGATATTATTGCTTACTCAGATCGCGCTACTCGGCGCCTTTGCCGGATATGCTGGAGGTGGAGGGTTGGGAAATTCCACCTACAGCAACTATTGCCGTGATAAAGGATGGGGTATGGGGAGTGTGGTAGGTGCCATCCCCAGTGCGGTGGGTGGCCGCAGGATAACTCTGAGTCATATTGGATCCGTATTCGAAATCAATGATAAGAACATGAAACGCTGGAAAGGCTGGTGGCGTTACATCATGTGCGATCAACTTCTGATCTGGTTCCCCGGTTGTATCATGGGAATGGCGTTGCCAGCGCTGCTGTCGATGGAATTCTCTGTGCATTCATCGCTGTTTCACGACAATGCCGGGATCGAGTGGGCTCAGGCTATTATTTCTGCGGATGGAATGCGACATGCGCCCCATTTTGTTGCCAATCCACTTCTGGGAGAATTGTTTTGGTTCCTGACATTACTGGTTGGACTGTTGGTTTTATTACCGAGTCAAATGTCCATTGTCGAGGATGTCTGTCGGCGTTGGACTGATATATTCTGGTCCGGCAGTAAACGAGTCCGTGACAATATGGATTCACATCAGGTGGGGAAGATTTACTACAAAATCCTGTTTTTCTATGTTGCCTGGACGTTTGCCTGTGCTTGGTACTTTACACAATATGAGAGCCCTAAAGTGATGATTTTGATCATCGCCAATTTGAATAATATTGCTATTGGACTCACGGCCTTCTTTATCCTCTGGAATAACATCAAGTTCCTTCCGGCTGAAATTCGTCCCGGTTGGGTCAGTCGAGTGGGGATGACATGCTGCGGCTGCATCTATCTGGGGCTGGCTGGGCTGGTTTTTTATCATAAGCAGTTACCCATCATCATCGACCTTTTGGGTTTACAATAGGAACAACATAGGAATAGGAAGTATGGACATATTTGATCTTTCAGGGCGAGTGGCTATGGTATCCGGCGCCGCCAGTGGAATGGGTAAAGCGACCGCACTGGCCGTGGCCTCCGCTGGTGCGGACGTCGTGCTGGCCGATATCGACGTTTCCGGGGCCACAGCAACCGCAAGTGAAGTCGAAGCGTTAGGACAACGTGCCGTCGCGGTGGAATGTGACATTTCCAATCCGGACCAAATTCGGACAATGTTTTCATTGGTTGACGACCAATTTGGTAGGATTGATTTTCTCGCCAATATTGCGGGTGAAGCCATTCGTAAGAAACCGGAAGAGATCGAATTGGCGGAAGTGGAATGGACTTGGAGAAACATCGTCTATGGTCGCTTTTGTATGTGCCAGGAAGCAGGAAGACGGATGCTTCAGCAAGGTGGTGGAAGTATTGTGAACTTGGGGTCCATTGCTGGGGTTTCGGCGTTAGGACGCGGGCACATTGCTTATAGCATGGCGATGGGAGCGGTTATTCAGATGACGCGTGAGTTAAGTACCGAATGGAGTGGTCGCGGTGTTCGGGTGAATTCAATCCTTCC
>JAYZBF010000043.1:0-5628 GCA_036338835.1 Planctomycetota bacterium | reverse complement strand
AGACTCGCGCAGAGGAGGCTCAAGATCCCTCGGAGCGGGACCCTGCGGAGGGATCCAAGGATGAGGAATTCATTGGGGCGTTGATTGTTGAGCAAATCGAAACTAACTTACCACGCAGTATACTCGACCCTCGAATTGACCTTGTCTACGAACACAGTTGCCGCGCAGTGGCAAATAGTATGGAACACAATAACTTGTTCCTGATGCCGATTTGGCGGGCGATTGGTCGAGCGGCGTGGATTATCCGTGTACGAGCATTGCCAAAGACGATAGCGATTGTGTCAGCAGTGATTGCAGTTTTGCTTATGTTTACCTTGATTCCAGTGGATTTTTCAGTTGAATCCGAGGGTATTATTCAACCGATAGATCGTCACGATATCTTCGTCACAGCCAATGGTATTGTCAGTGAACTTAGTGTGAACGACCAGCAACTAGTGGGAAAAGGCGATAAATTGCTACTGTTGGAAGATCCGGATCTGCAAATAGAAAAACAACGAGTCAACGGGCAACTTGAAGAAACGAAAAAGCAGATTAGCAATGCACGTCGTGCTCAGTTTCAGATCGGGCTCAGTCCAGCGGATAAGATACGCATTTCCGGTCAAGTGCAGCAGTTGACGTTAAGACGTAATTCTCTGCAGGCTGAAATGGCAATCATTGCTAAAAAAGAGGCCTTGCTGGAAATACGAAGTCCCTGTGATGGGCAGGTTATCTTGCAATGGGATATTGAGAAAACCCTGTTGCATCGCCCAGTTGCATTGGGACAGATTGTAATGACGGTTGTACAAACCGATGAGGGTCACGATTGGGAAATTGAACTCGCGATGCCCGAACGTCGTTTTGGCAGTGTGGCGAACTACATGTCAGAGCAACAAAGTGAGATATTGGAAGTTGAATTTGTCTTAGCCATGAATCCGGAAGAAATATTTACCGGCAAAGTTCGTAAAATTCGGCCAACAACACAAGTTGCAGGTGAAGATGGACCGGTGGTCATGATTCTAGTGGATTTTGACCATGACGAGTTGAGTGCGCGACTTGATGGAAAATTACGGCCAGGTACGACGGTTACCTGTGACATTCACTGCGGAGAATCGTCGTTGGGGTACTCGTGGTTCCATGAAGCGATTCAATGGGTGCAATATCACTTGTTGTTTTAATGTAATAAATGATTCAAAAAAACAGAATTGAAATTGAGTTGGGAGTTAAGATGCGTAAAGCAATGGTGGGATTAACTGTTTCGGTATTACTGGCTGTTGTGGCAGGACAATACGCTTTTACACAGCAATCAGCCCCTCAGGCTGCTGGCGGTTTCACAATCGCGGATTGTAACGTCGCGTTGCTCGAAGAGGTTGAGGTCGCCGCGCAGCTACCGGGGGTGATAACGGCAGTTGGTGTACAGGAAGGCGCATCAGTAGAGGCGGGTGACGTCTTGGCGCAGATTGATGATGCGGATGCTCGAGTTCGTCGTCAAGAGGTTGAATTGCAGTTAAAGGTTTCCCAGAAAGAAGCTAGTAATGACATCAATGTTAAAGCGGCAATTGCCTCAGCAGATGTTGCCGATGCGGAATTGAAAGAATCGCAGGCGGTTAACATTGAGTCTCCAGGTGCAGTCCCTTTAACACAGATTCGTCGTGAAATGTTGACTGTGGAACGTGCTCGCTTACAAGTCGACGTTGCGGAGGTTGAACTTGAAGTTGCAGGGTTAACTGCCGATGTACGGAAGGCACAGTTGTCGCGGGCGGATCTGGATATCGAGCGACGCAAAGTAACGGCTCCTCTAAACGGCGAAGTAGAACGGCGATACAAGGAAGTAGGTGAGTGGGCTCAAATTGGGGACCCTATTTTCCAAATTGTGCGGATGGACGTCTTACGAATCGAGGGGTTCGTTACTATCGATCAGCAACTACCACAATTGTTGTTTGAACGGTCCGTGACGGTGAGTTATCCGATCTTTGATCCCGCTGACAAAGCTGATCCCAATAAAATGTTTTCCTTCCAGGGCAAGATTAAATTTGTTAGTAACAAAGTGGAAGCAGGTGGCGAATACAAAGTGTGGGCCGAGGTCACAAATAGGAAATACAAAGGCCAGTGGGTTTTACGTCCTGGCGTAACGCTCAATATGACTGTGGGTAATTGATTTGGATTTCAAGCGAGTGTTCCTGACACTTGTTGGCGCTTAATTCGGAGGGGGTAAGCATTGGTTTCCTTAGCTGATAGTCTTGTAAGCAGTACAAGTCGTCCGGTGTCGCTGCGCATGCGACCGGATTTGTCAGTTAAGCGCCAAACCTATCAAGGTCGGTCGTTCTGGGTTGTCAAGGAACCCATTGGGCTGAATTATTACCGCTTTCATGACGAAGAATTCTCGATTCTCAATATGATGGACGGCCATACGAGCATGGATCGTATGAAAGAAGAATTCGAAAGCCAATTTGCTCCCCAGAAAGTAACCTTTCAAGACCTACAGCACTTTATCGGACAACTTCATCGTAGTGGTTTGGTGATCTCCGATGCACCTGGGCAGGGTCGTCAATTACGACATCGCCGAGATACCAAAAAACGCAAAGAATTGATGGGCAAATTCACCAATGTGTTTGCGTTGCGGTGGCGTGGTATCGATCCTGAACGAATTTTGAATCGTTTGTATCCGTTTACCGGTTGGTTTTTTTCTTGGCTAACCGTTTGTTTTGTGTTGGCATTAGGTGCGTCTGCGTTGACATTAGTTGCCGTTCAATTCGATGTTTTTCAATCGAAGATGCCGACCTTTCATCAGTTTTTCGGCGCTCATAACTGGATTTATCTCGGAACATCCATGGCAGTTGTTAAAGTGCTCCATGAATTTGGTCATGGCCTAACGTGTAAGAGGTATGGCGGAGAATGTCATGAAATGGGGTTTATGTTGTTGGTTTTTACCCCGGCACTGTACTGCAATGTTTCCGATTCGTGGATGTTGCCCAATAAATGGCACCGAATTTTTATCGGTGCCGGCGGGATGTATGTAGAGATGTGCATCGCCTCGGCGTCGACCTTTGTGTGGTGGTTCAGTCAACCGGGCCTATTGAATCAATTGGCTCTTAGTTTGATGTTTGTCTGTAGTGTTAGTACATTGATGTTTAACGGGAATCCACTGCTGCGTTTTGATGGATATTATATTCTGATGGACCTCATCGAGATTCCCAACCTGAGGCAGAAAGCAACGGAAGTGTTGAAGCGATTTGCTGTAGGTGTTTGTTTAGGGATCGAACAGCCAGAGAGTCCGTTTTTACCAAAGCGCAATCATTTCTTTTTTGGATTCTATACGGTCGCCGCCGTGATTTATCGGTGGTTGATCGTATTCTCGATTTTTATGTTCTTGAATCAAGTATTGGAGCCTTATGGCTTAAAGGTCTTAGGGCAGTTGATGGGGGCAATGGGGGTTTTTGGGTTGGTTGTTCAGCCCGTCTGGCAAATGGGGAAATTCTTTTATACACCAGGGAGGATGCATAAAGTGAAGAAGCATCGATTGGCCGCTTCGTTCGGAGTTGTGGCAGCGTTTATTGGCGTCATCTGTTTGGTGCCTTTTGAATATCACATCGATTGTGCGGTACGATTAGTGCCGCGCGAGTACGCGGTGAGCATTCAGCCGGTCGGCGATGAGACAGATGTGTTAAGGCACGAAGTCGATTATTCACGGCGGCTGTCGGCAACCGTTTTCGCTCAAGCGAATGGTCGGCTTGTGGAAATGAATGTTACGGCAGGGAGTTGGGTCGAAAAGGGTGGTCTCATTGCTCGCATTGAAAATGAAGATATTCAAATACTGCTGATCAAATTAAAAAATGCATTAGCGGAAGCAGAGGCGCGGCAGGCAATATTAAAGAAGCAACGTGGTGTGGACCCGCAGGCTCCCGAGGAATTAGTCGAAGTTCGGGAGACGATTGAATCACTACGAAACCAGCTAGAGAAACAAGAGGTCAAGGCTGAGTTACTATTGATTAATGCACCTATCGCTGGAGTGGTGATTCCGGCAACCTTCAAACCGTCTCAAGGGGGTGCTGGAAATTTACCGGGCTGGTCGGGGTACTTACTTGATCGAGAGAACCTTGGTGCGTTTGTAGTACCTGAGGATGCCGTTTGCACGATTGCGACGCCGCGAGACGATGAGATGACCGCCGCCAAGGCAGGTGCTGGGGTCACCGCTGTTACCGCCGCTAAAGTACAGATGGATGCTGAGTTGGTTGTGGATCAAGCAGATATTGAGTTGATTAAAAGTGGTAACCTTGTGGAGATTTGTTTAGAGTTGGCACCCGATACAGTTTATGAAACGGAAATTCGTGATATTTCATTTTCGACATTGGTTGAAAGTCCAGCTAATCTGACAAGCCAATCTGGTGGTCAGTTAGGCACGGTACTTGATTCATCGGGTCGAGCCAGACCAGTGAGTCCGAGTTATTATGCGCGTGCACCGATGGATGTTTCAGCGGCACTGTTGTACCAAGTCGATTTACGGGGTCAGGCTAAAATTTATCCGAAACAGAAACGTTCCTTAGGGTGGAGATTGTACCGTTATGCCGCTCGAACTTTTCACTTTCAAATGTAATGGTAAAATATGTTGTATCGCTGTTGAGCCTAACCTCGCTTTCGTGTTATAAACGTCCAAACATAGAAACAACGCAGATAAAATTTGACAGTCATTTTGGAGAAAATTGATGGCCGAAGACAAAGAGCAAGAAGAAACAAACGAAGTACCCGAAGACGAAGCGACCGATGGTGATACCACGGACGACGCGGCTAATGATGATGCTCCTGACGAAGAACCGGCCGCCGAGGCAGCCCCTCAACCGCGAGTAGCAGTGCAAGTTGATGATACGGATACGACGTGTACCTATGCAAACTTCTGTCGAGTGACAGGATCTCCCGAAGAATTGATTGTTGATTTTGCATTGAATCCTCAACCAATGGGCGCGCCAACATCACCGATTCAAATTAAACAACGAACGGTGATGAATTACTACACTGCTAAGCGACTGCTCGCAGCGTTGCAGATGTCAGTACAACGTCATGAAGCTGTGTTTGGAGTTTTGGAAACTGACATTACTAAACGTGTTGCCACAAAATAGCCAACGCTAAGTATTGCGGAAATATAAACCGCAGTTGTTACGAGAGTTTCTCGAACAACTGCGGTTTTGCATTGGTAGGTTGTGAGCTGAGGGAACTGCAATATTACTATGAAACGGCAAAAAACAACGAGCCTCTGGGAGGTCAGTAGCGAGATTCCATCACATCGTCGTGTAGTCGATTAGCCGTTGGTCCATTTGAGGCACGCATGAATTGATTTGATATTGGCACATGGAATTCTGGATTAATTGCGAGTCATAGGGCCAGAGATTACCAACGTTATGTTGTTTAATGAGATCTGCGAGTTTTTCAGCGAGTTGTTGGGCAGAGCCATCGAAGAAATGACAACCCCGTTCTGGGTAGTGAGACAATTCGAGAACTTCTGGGTATGCTAAACGCTCAGGCAGCAACGGAAAACAGCCACACACGACAGACTCAACTGCAGTTATACCAAAGAACTCATGAATCGCCGTTGAAACAAAAATGTCGGATTCGGTTAGTGTGTCGAGGTATGCTTGCCGCGAAGGTTGATATCCCCAA
>JAYZBF010000042.1:0-8090 GCA_036338835.1 Planctomycetota bacterium | reverse complement strand
CAAAAACAGTACCGTGGAAAGAACAACTACGTACTAATCTCCTCGTTGGCTGTTGTTTGTTGGTGACGGTCGCTCCGTGGGTCATTCGCAATCAAATCAGTCTTGGCAAACCAGTCATTGCAACGACTCATGGAGGTTACACACTTTTACTAGGCAACAATCCGCTGTTTTATGAACATCTAGACCAGCCTCTGGGTACCTATGGTGCTCAGCATTTTGATCGTGGTGTGCGGCGGTTCAACATCTCGAAGAAACCCAGTTATGACTTTTGGGGACCGCGAGCGATGGTGCAACCCAAGGTCATTTCGCGCAATGAAATCGAACGCGATCGGTTTGCTTATGAAGTTGCTAAATATCATATTTCCCAGCAGCCGAAGTTATTCGCGCGGTCCATCGTGCGTCGTGTCGGCAAATTGTGGAGCCCGCTGCCAAACGCATCTGCGAGCAACGAATCCAGCGGGCGATTCATCCAGCGATTGGCTGTCGGGGGTTGGTATTTAACATTGTTTGTCGTTGTTTTTTGGTTTTCGGTACGACAGAGTAACCAATGGCTTACTACTCCCATGAAACTGGGAATCATGATGATCCTAGCCTTTACTCTCGTACACGCCGTCTATTGGTCGGATATGCGTATGCGGGCACCACTAATGCCCACACTGTACCTTGCCGCCGCGCTGGCTCTTATACCCACCCCAACCACAAAATCTCCTGAGGTGGATGGTACTTAACTTCACCGAAGCTGCCGCTGCAATGCGGTCCTTTTTGTGGATACTCAGGCTCATGTTCTCTGTGGGTATTAGCATTGTTTTAACTCCTCTAAATTCGTATACTTTTGCGACCTATAAACCTATGTTTTGCTGGATATCGTACGTTTTTTCATACAAATCGCTCAAATCTCCCCGCGCATCAATTTGACCGCCATCGTCCACAACCTTCGTTATCAAAATGCTATTTGGACACGTTATTTTGCGCTGTTTGCGCTACACATTTCACTCCTAGGATTGCTGCCGGCGACCGTATGTTCAGTGGAAATTCAATTTCCGGCTAATCAAAACAACGCTCCCGTCACAATCACAGGTGACGTCGGGTTTACTTGGACTGTCGGGGCCTATGAGGTCTGGCAGTTAAGCGAGTGCCAATTGCGGCAGGGATCATTTTCTGCGCAAGGGCAATCCGCCGTCCTGTGGATCGACCGCACTGACCCAACAGCGGGGCTACCAAATAATCTCATTGTGTATCTTGAAGGTGATAACACGCGTATTGAGCAACAACGCATCGCTGGACTACACCAAGTAGAGAACAATCACTCAACACCCACCAACCGCATCTTGACCGACAACCAATGGTTAGGCCGTCTATCAAGCTCGGCCACAATCCGGGTTACTCCGAAACGAACCATAGCCGCACCGCGAACACCAACAAATGTCTACAACCGTGCAACGGCCCGCTGGAAAGCAAGTCAGGAGCAAACAGCGGTACAGTTTGCCAGTTATCAAGATCCGGATGCGGAATTAAATCCAGCAACAACCGCTGCTGACAATAGTGTGGGTATTGGCAAGCATCGTTTGCGTCTACAGGGACGCAGCAATGTTAATTGGAGTCTGCACGTTGAACAAAACACGACCGGTGGCGGTTCACTCGCAATCGCAAAATCGGGAGTTCGTGTCACCATCGACGGAATTCAAGGCGGTGACAGAGATTCCTCGATTGTCACTATCGAAACTGACAGCATGGTGCTCTGGGGACCCGCATTTGATCAACTGCGAGGCGGATCCGTTACCGACTCGAACACGCCGATCGAAGTCTACCTCGAGGGAAACATCATTTTCCGCCAAGACGATCGAGTGATCTACGCCGATCGAATGTATTACAACGTCACCCAAGAACAGGGGATGATACTCAATGCGGAAGTCTTAACTGCGGTCAACGAATATGACGGCCTAATGCGAATCAAGGCCGATGTACTGCAGCAAGTCAATCGACAAACATTTCGAGCATATGGAACTGCGATAACATCTAGTCGCATGGGGATTCCCAGCTATTGGTTCCAATCCGACAAGATTGAAATTGTCGATCGACAACAACCTAGCATCGATCCTATCACAGGAAAACAGAAACGCCACTTAGTTACTGGCGAGCCTATTTTTGATCATCAAATCACAGCAACCAGCAAAGACAACTTCTTATTCTTCGACGGAGTCCCTGTTTTCTACTGGCCTAAGATGAGTTCACGAATAGATGACTCTTCATTCTATTTGGATCGAATCCGAGTAAAAAGTGATCGGGTTTACGGGCAGCAAGTACTCATTGACTGGAATGCCTTTCAGATTTTCAATGTTGAAGAAGTTCCGGAGAACACGACTTGGTCGCTATCCACCGACTTGCTCAGTGAACGAGGAGTTGCGTTTGGGACTTTGTATGAATACCAACGCGATGACATGTTCGGGCTGCCGGGTCTAAGTCGCGGCCAACTCGATGCGTGGGGACTACAGGATCACGGCACCGACAACCTCGGCCGAGATCGCCGCAACGTTACGCCGGAACGCGATTTTCGCGGGCGGATATTCTGGCAACACCGACAATTATTGCGCGATGGCATTCAATTGAGTGCCGAAGTCGGGTTAATCAGTGACCGGAATTTTATGGAACAGTTCTACGAACGAGTTTGGGATCAAGAAAAAGATCCCATGACCGGAGTTGAATTGAAAAAGATTACTGACAACCGAGTGTGGAATCTGGCCGCGAACATTCGTGTAAACAACTTTTTTACGCAAACCGACTGGCTCCCTAAGTTTGATCATTACTGGCTTGGTGAATCCATCTTCGGGGACCGAGCAACGTGGCACGAACACACCAGCGTGGGATTTGGACAACTCAAACCTGCCACCACGCCGCTCGACGTCGCCGAACAAGCTAAGTTTGATCTGCTCGCTGGTGAAGAACAAAAGTATTCGGGTATCCGTGCTGCTAGTCGGCAAGAAATTGATTTCCCCATGCAATGGGGTCATGTCAAAGTGGTTCCCTATCTGCTTGGCGAAGCGGCCTATTGGGGCGATGACATCTCACACCAAAGTGTCACTCGAACCTTTGGCCAAGTCGGCATTCGTTCAAGCCTGCCCATGTCGAAAACCGATCCGAATATCAAAAGTGAACTTTTCAATGTAAGCGGATTGGCCCATAAAGTGAATTGGATGCTCGACGCCTATTGGGCAGACGCTAGCGAAAATATGGATCGATTTCCGCGTTACGATGCCTTAGACGATGATGCTCAAGAACATTTTCGTCGGCGTTTCTTTTTTGACACATTTGGCGGAGTTGCGGGTCAAAACATCGCCAGCAAATGGGACGAACGGATGTTTGCTTATCGGGCGAACATGCAAGGAAATGTCACGTCACCTGTTACGGAAATTGCGGATGACGCGATGACATTCCGCTTAGCAACGGAACAACGTTGGCAGACGAAACGTGGGATTGCGGGAAAACAGCACGTGGTGGATTGGATGGTTCTCAACGCAGAAATACTACTGTTTCCGGATGCTGACAATAACGAAGGTCAACACACGGGCTTGTTTGACTACGATTACCGCTGGCACGTCGGAGATCGCTTTACCATTTTATCCGACGGCTACTTTGACTTTTACGGTGGTGGGTTAAAGACAGTCAGTGTGGGCGGCGTTTTGAGTCGCCCAGAAAACGGACGCCTGTTTTTAGGTTATCGTATGATCGACGGTCCCATTTCCAGCCACATACTCAATGCAGCGGCAAGTTACAAAATGTCGCGAAAATGGATCGCCATCATCGGCACCTCATTCGACCTCGGTGATACCGGTAATATCGGACAGAGCTTGTCGTTGGTGAGAATCGGCGAGTCCTTGCTCGTACGCGCTGGCATTAATTATGACGAGAGCCGTGATAATTTTGGTGTCCACATTACAATTGAACCACGGTTCCTTGGCAACGGACGTATCGCCAGACTGACCGGTATTCACACACCTCCGGCCGGAGCCTATGGGTTAGAATAATTTATGTCGGTAGCCGCTGCAGATTGTCAGCATCAAAGAGAAAATAGCGGTCTGCCGAATCACAACACAGTATTACAGTGTTTCCACTGACACAATCGAAAAAAATCACAATGTCCACCTGAAACCAATGCGTTAGAATTCAATTCCCATGAACAATTCAATACAAACACTTAGAGTATCCGGCCTAGTACAAACCGAATTAGAGCTGACAGCTCAGCAACTAGCCTTAGATATAGCCGCCGAATACCAGGTAGCTGACATCGCCACCTTATTGCCAAAGCGAACGGGCGCCGCTGTTCAGTTACAAGGCATTTTGCAGCTATGTGAGCCTGCACCCGAGGCAACTCATATTGGCCTACACGGATCGTTAGACGATTTTCATGCCAGCATTCCACTGGCGGCCATCTCCGATAGAGCCTTAATTGTGCATCATATGGAAGGTGCCAATTTGAGTGTAGACCAGGGTGGCCCTTTTCGGTTTTTCATTCCCGATCATGCCGCCTGTCAAATGGATGAAATTGATGAATGTGCCAATGTGAAGTTCTTAGATCACATTGAATTCACCGCAGGAAAAGGGCACGACAATCGGCCTCAAGACGAACAACAACACGCAGCACTCCATGCTGAACAAGTCTGAACCGCGAGTGAACGCTCAGTAACGCCAATAACACCATCAATTTACACAAATGGAGAAATTGATTTCCGTGATATGTTAGCCGGTGATACTTGATACACGGACTTTGATGTAACGCTGGCGATGGCCAGTACGGCGTTTTGAGTTTTTACGACGACGAAATTTTTGGACGTGGATTTTTTCACCCTTAATTTCAGCGATCACTTCTGCTGTAACCGAAGCACCTTCTACTACAGGCTGGCCAACTTTGACACCTTCTTCGCTAGAAATCGTCAGCACTCGGTCAAAGGTGATCTCATCACCTGCATTGACGTCACGAAGATCAATTTCAAGCTCTTGACCTTCTTCTACTTTATATTGACGGCCACCGTCGGCGATGATTGCGTACATAATAACGCTCTATTATCCAAAAAATGTGTCTGTTGCTAATTTGCATTAAAAAATCAGCGGTAAAACTATCTCGCAAAAATGCGATGAACCGTTAAAAATATCCCAAGAATCCGTTTTCGTCGAGGGGCTAATCAGTGGATTCCAATTTCTTTTTCACTAGTTTACTCTCGGTGGAACCTAAATACGGTCCCCATCAAACTTTAACCTGTTTACCCTTAGCATTGCGGCAATCTAACTCCAAATGTTCTGGGAACAACCCTTCAACACTAAGGACTTGGATAACCATATCTCCGGTTTCTTCAAGGGCCATGATTTCACGCCGTTTCTTATTGTTTAAGTAAGCCGAAACGCCCTCATGCACTCGAACGGTAACACGCGTAATTTCATTTTTACGGCTAGCCATCATCAGTTTACGAACAACTTCGATCGCCATACTTTCAGCCGTTTTCACGATACCACGACCTGAGCAACAAGGACAATCGTCATAGACGCTGCGTTTGAGACTAGGGCGAATCCGTTGACGAGTCATTTCGATCAAGCCAAATGGACTGGTCCGCATTATCTTTGTACGAGCGCGATCTCGGTCCATCGCATCACGTAATGCACGTTCCACTCCCCGCCGATGCTTTTCTTGTCGCATGTCAATGAAGTCGTTAACAATAACGCCACCTAGGTCGCGTAACCGAAGTTGCCGAGCGATTTCTCTAGCCGCGTTCAAGTTCATTTTATAAGCGGATACTTCAGCGTTACTATCCGTCCGGAAGTTACCACTATTAACATCGATCGCGACAAGTGCTTCGGTCGGATCAATAACAATGGAGCCACCTTCCTTGAGCTTAACTTCACGTTTATATATTCGAGCAATTTCTTGATCAAGTTTATATTTATGGAAGATCGGCTGCTTGCCATCATAGAGATGTAAACGATCCACGAACTTGGGCATGATCATTTCCAAGAAATCTCGAGCACGTTTATAAGCATCCTTTTCATCGATATAGATCGCATCCATATCCGAATTTACTGTATCACGCATCGTGCGGATGATAATGTCACTCTCTTCGTAAATATCCACCGGCGTTTTAGTCTTCTCGACTCGCCGAACGATCGCTTTCCAGAGCCGAATCAAGTAGGCCAAGTCACGTTCTAAATCACCACGTTTTTTGCCGAGGCCAGCAGTTCGAACGATGAACCCAAGTCCCTTAGGGGGCTCAAGATCCAGCAATATGTCACGCAGCTTTCGACGCGCTTTGTCATCTTCAATCTTTCGCGAAACACCGACACGACCTAAGGATGGCATTAACACTAGGTATCGACCAGGAATGCTTAAATAGGTCGACAATGTCGGCCCTTTGTTACCAATTCCTTCTTTGATTACCTGAACTAAAACCTCATCACCCTTCTTAAAAATGTCTTGTATCGGAGGCTTCACTCGCGGGCGACCACCGTTGTAATGGCGTTGTTGTCCGCGGCCCTTGCGCCGTGAGTCCTGTTTTTTCTTGTCTTGTTTTTTACCGTTCTGCTGATCAATAGGCTTGTTGGGATCAAATCCACCCTGACGATAGTATTGCGGCTCAACGTCACTAATATGCAAGAAACCATTTCGGCCAATACCAAAATCCACGAACACAGCTTGGATGCCCTGTTCGAGATTAACGACTTTGCCCTTATAAATATTACCAACACAATTGCCTTGACTGGCTCGTTCAACATAGAGCTCTTCAAGTTGTCCATCTTCAATGACCGCGACCCGACATTCCTCGGGTTGCGACACATTGATTATCATTTCTTTTTTCATTGGGTTACCATTTTCTGTTGTTTGACTGTTGCCAACAGGAGTGAACTCCTTAGGGAGCAAGATCAGGCATAACCTGTCTAATCTCTTGAGTCAAAAATGTATCTACTTCTCGGGCACTGTCGAGCAACATCGCTCGCTTGGCAATTTCACCACATTGTTTAATGTTGAAACTGCGACAGACCTGTTTAATTTCGGGTATAGCGCTGGGTGGTAAACTCATGCTGCGCAATCCCAAGCCCAAGAGCAGTGGAATATAGCGCGGAGTGGTACTCATATCACCACAAAGGTTTACCGGCACTTCGGCCGCGTTGGCCAAATCTAATGTTGTTTGAATTAGTCGTAATACGGCCGGATCACTGGCTCGGTATAAATTTGCCAAAGTACTATTACTTCGGTCTACTGCAAGGCAATATTGGATAAGATCATTTGTTCCGATACTGATAAAATCGACTTCGCGAAGCAGTTTATCAAGCATCATCACAGCAGCTGGAACTTCGACCATCATTCCAACTTCAACATGTTCATCGAACTCGAGCTGATCTTCAGTTAGATCTTCCATCGTGTCAATCAATAGCATCTTCGCTTGTCTCAGTTCATCAAGCGTCGTAATCATGGGGAACATGATCCGAACTTTACCTAAGGCACTTGCTCGCAATGCCGCCCGCAATTGGATTCGAAACAAATCCAAATTACGTAATGACAAGCGAATACTGCGAACGCCTAAGAAAGGGTTGCTTTCTTCTTCATGCAACGGTAATTGACCCATTTTATCAGCGCCAAGATCGAGTGTACGAATGACGACTGGGCGGGGAGCCATTGTTTTTATGACATGAGTATAAGCGACATAGTGATCTTCCTCGGTCGGTTCTTCATCTGTACCGAGATATAAGAACTCGGTACGATATAACCCGATGAGATCTGCCCCACGCTCTAAGCAAGTGGCTACCTCATGCGGAAATTCAATATTTGCACCCAGTTGTATTTCAGTACCGTCAGTAGTCATCGCTGGTAAGTCTCGTAAGACCGACCATTCTGCTGCTTGGGACCGGTGATGTTCTACTTCAGTGTGATAGCGGGCTAGTGTGGGTTCATCTGGATTGAGAATGACTTGTCCGTGATCGCCATCAACAATGACAACATCTCCACCGGAAATATCTGTTAAAAACTGACCCATCCCCACCACAGCAGGAATTTCTAGGCCTTTAGCGACAATCGCGGTATGCGAACCGGGGCCACCAATTTCAGTCGC
>JAYZBF010000041.1:0-6810 GCA_036338835.1 Planctomycetota bacterium | reverse complement strand
ATTTAATATGCCGAAACCTATACCATGTCAAATTCAAATGAACTTAGCGAAGGCTCCCCAATTTCCGAGGCTGGACAGCGGGAAAAAGTAGCTACGAGTCTGCTAGATAAACTCGACGCGCGGCAAGATCAAGTCATTTCTGACTTAGATGGACTCAATGATCAAATCGAAGATCTTATCAATTCTTGGCGCCGAGGATCAACCGCCGACGAACTCGAAACGGGTGAAGATGACACTGCAGCTGACACCGACGAGCAGGCCGACGCAGCCTAGTCACTACCTACAGAAATCCAATCAAGTGCCACGTCTAAGCTTTTGGCTGAGTGAGTAAGTGCTCCAACGCTAATGCGATCGACCCCAGTTTCAGCGATTGCTCGAATCGTTCGATGCGTAACTCCACCAGATGCTTCGAGCTGAATGTCCGGAGCGACATCATTACGTATGGCTACGGCGCTGCGTAATTGGTCATTACTCATGTTATCCAGCAGAACAATGTCAGGGTGGTGCGACAGCGCAATCTGAAATTGTTCGACCGTATCGACTTCAACTTCAATGGGCATAGCTGCGTCGATAGGATTCCCCGCGATCACAGCAGCCTGAATTAACTCGCGCGATTTCTCGATCGCATCACCAATCACATCGCGCTCGTCATCGTCAGGGAGTGTTTCTGCACAGGCAGCCAAGTGATTATCCTTAATCAATATTGCGTCGTGCAAACCGTTGCGATGATTCACAGCTCCGCCACAGCGAGTTGCATATTTCTCAAGTCGACGCCAACCTGGTGTTGTTTTGCGAGTGTCATATACTGCGACGCCAGTGCCTGCGAGCAATTTTACATATTCCGACGTTTGCGTCGCAATGCCGCATAACCGCCCCATGAAGTTCAAAATAATTCGTTCGGCGGTTAGCAAATCAATCGCCAAGGCTGATATCGAAACAGCCGTCGTGCCGGCCTCAACCACATCACCATCGGCCACCAGAATCTCCACTTCGCTATCAATACCGAGCTCGTCAAATACTAACTCAACAATCTGTACACCCACCACGACACCAGTTTGACGAATTACAATATCAGCAGCACCTTGCTTATCTAAAGGTACGGTTGCCACCGTCGTCCAGTCATATTGATCCGCAATATCTTCTCGCACCGCTAAACGCACTAACTGACGTAAATCATCAATTAACGCAGCAGACCATTCTTGTTGTGTAAACGTCGAACCCATATTCCTGTACCGTCCGTTATGTCATAGCAGCGACAACATCCATTTTACATTCAGTAGAATCTCGTGCACAATTGCATTGCCCCAGATCGGGAACCGTAAGAACTATTTGACATCAATTTCGATAGATTAAGTAGGGGAGATTGCCGTACCGGCAACAAGCTATGTGCCAAGCGACCAATTGGTATGATGCCAACAACACCAAAATTATCATGGTGTGCGGCGCGATCGTGTTACTCGCATGTCTAAAACATGACATGCAATCCCAATCGTACCGTAACACGGCGATTCCTTGCCATTGGACATATCAAGTCAATCTAGACACCGCAACCACTCGCGAACTTGAAAACCTTCCTCAAATCGGCCCTGCCATGGCACAACGAATTGTGGAATTCCGAAGTCACTTACCCAATAAAAAATTCGCACAGATCAACCAACTACAACACATTCGTGGTATCGGCAATAAAACATTCAACACCATTGCCCCATTTCTGGTGCTCTCACAACCGGAGTAGGGTAGTACAGGCGGTCCCCGGCGCTTAGTTGTCGCCGATGCAATACAACGCATTAAAAGTTCGCAAATAAATCCGACCCTGCGAAACCGCTGGCGAAGCCGACAATGGTTCTAAGAGTTTGTTTTGAGCCATCAATTCGAATTCTTTCCCTGGCTTACAAACTGAAACAACTCCATTTCGCCCGCACAGATAGATCTTACCATCTGCATAAATTGGCGACGCACGATGGCGATCACGATCGGTCCGTTCCTCATAAAACTGCTCGCCCGATTCTTGATCTAAGGCAATCAAATTACCGTTCTGTCTGCACAGATAAACAATACCGTCCACCGCGAGGGGGCTCGGAACATCCGGAGTGATATGAAATTGCCACTTAACATATTCCTGCTTTCCGGTGATGTCTCCCTGTCCCGTTGGTTTTAGAGCAAGAGTAATTCCGGCCTTTGCAGACGGGACGACAATCAACCCTTTAACTGCTAACGGCGAGGAAACGAATCTGAGCGTTGGGTCATAACCCGCCGGAGGGTGCAAACCACCGCAGCGCCAAATCTCATGGCCATCTTTCAAGTCGTGGGCAACGATATAATCCGCTCCGTGCGTCAATAAAAAAGACCGCTCTTTATCTCGATAAATCGTCGGGGAAGCATAGGAATGCTCATTTTCAGCCCGAGCGCTACTTGGACGCCCCGATTCCCAGATTGTTTTACCCGTCGTCTTTTCTAACGCAACAACTCGTGCTTCTCGAGTCTGCGCGTTCCCGTCACCGTGAATCAATTGCAAGAATATCCTGTCGCCATCAAGAATTGGGGTCGAAGTCATACCAAACGCAATCTTGAATTTCCCGAATCTATCTTGAACATTGAGGCTCCAGATCTCTTTGCCACTAAAGTCAAAACAAGCTAGTGCGCCATTTGTGAAAAACACCCATACATGCTTCCCATCTGTGCACGGAGAAGGAGAGGCTGCATTTCCCTCGTCACCTCGTACAACTTTATCACCTTGACTCACCTTGCGCCGCCACAACTCTTTGCCTTCAGTATTAATTGACATTAACACCAAATCATCACCGACGACCGTCGTAACAAATATTTGATCACCCCAAATACAAGGCGTCGCTCCCCCAGGCCCAGGCAAGGCCAACCGCCATTTAATGTTTTCAGTGGGGCTCCAACGCATTGGCAACTCAGTTTCCCCAGACACTCCGTCACCGTTGACACCGCGCCACTGGGGCCAGTTCTCGCCGTAGGTAGCACTCACGGTACATAATACACAACAAACGACAAACGATTGAAACCCACTGACTATCGATTTGTTACTAAAACTAACCATTGCTGTTCTCCATCCTGTTAACATCACTCCGAAATCCACGATTAAACATATTCTCACATAATCACCTAGTGAGAAAGAAACCGTAACAGTCTCTCTAACTCTAAGCAAGTCTCTTTGTCCATTTCCCATTCGTACGGTTGTCGCCGACGGTCTGTAGAAAACAAACCCTTGCGTTGCATGATATATTTTTCCACAGCCAAGAACCCATCTAGCCCTACCTGCAATTGCAGGCTGACCAACGCACATAATGGAAACCAAGCTCGATAGGCCGCATCAACGTCGCCATTTTCCAGAGCTTTCCAAACACGGATGACTTGCTCAAGAAATTCCATTCCCGGTATCGTACCTACAATTCCTCGCGCATAACTATCCATTAATGAAATACCACCGGATCCCTCAAAAATAGCCGCTTGTCCGTGCGTCGCATCGCGCAGCGCCGACAACTTGGTCCCAAGCGGATTGGCCTCCGGCTTGAACATAATCCGCTCGGAACCATATTTATCAAAAAGAGAACAACTGACACTCAAAGGAATTTCGGCACCAACATAACCTGAAGCGTCCTGTACAATCAACGGCACCGGTACCGCTTGGACAATCGCCGCAAAATAATCTTCTAGTTCATCGGCGGGTAAAACGCTATTACTTGGAGGTATGGCCATCACTGCATCCGCGCCATGTTTCACTGCCGACTTAGCAAATTCGATTGCCTCAGTTTTAGATTCTGCCCCCACGCTCGCCACAAAACACCTATCACCGCGATCAAATTCCCCCAGCCATTGATGTAGCTGATTTCGTTCAGTAGCGGTTAATCGCTGTAATTCGGATACCATGCCCGTACAGAATCCGTCAATTTGCAAATTCAGTGCCCACTGCATCTCCCGCTCTAAACTAGCATAGTCCATGGAATCGTCTGCTAAAAATGGTGTGTGCACAACTGGTACAACGCCCCTAATCTGTCCTATCATAGATATTAATCTGTCCCAATGATGATACGCATGATTTAATTCAGCTCCCTTTATAACATTTACAAGCCGTTGCTCACATGAAAATAACAGCCGTCGAAGCAATCATCTGCAACGCCCGCATGCGAAATTGGATTTTCGTCAAGGTGACCACCGACCAACCAGGTCTCATTGGCTGGGGTGAAGCGACTCTCGAGTGGCACACCCGCAGCGTCGTAGGTGCTATTGAAGACATCGCGCCGTTACTGATAGGGGAAGACCCTCGCCGGATTGAGCACCTGTGGCAACGCATGTTTCGGCAACACTTCTGGCACGGTAGCGGAATTACTCGCAGTACAGCCATATCTGGCATCGACATCGCACTGTGGGACATTGCCGGTAAAATTGCCGACATGCCATGCCATCAACTGTGGGGTGGACCAGTTCGTGATTGGATCCGCACCTATTGCCACCTCGGCGGCGGACGGATGGAAGACTTTTATGAAATCCCAGACACTGACGCTCAAAGATTTGGTGAGTTAGCCTCAGCTGCAGTGGAGCAGGGCTACACAGCCTTCAAGAGTATGGCCGTGCCGCCAACCGCACCGATTACTGGAACGAAACCCATCCACCGTGCCGTCGCCGCCGTAGCTGCTATGCGTGATGCTGTCGGGGACGATATTGACATTATGGTTGACTGCCATGCTCGACCGTCACCTGCAATGGGACTGCAATTTGCCAAAGCACTTGATGACTTCGGGCTCTATTTCTTTGAAGAACCGTGCTGGCCCGAACAAATTGACGGGCTGGTTCGCATCACTCAATCCACTACTACTCCTATTGCCACAGGTGAACGCATTACATCTCTACCAGATTTCCGCCGCCTCTTTGCAGTTGGCGGTTGCGATGTTTGCCAGCCCGATTTGACACATTGCGGTGGGCTCACTGCTGGTCACAAAATAGCAGCCTTGGCCGAAGCTCACCAGATTGCACTCGCACCACACAACCCACAGGGACCCGTATCCACCGCCGCTTCCTTGGAATTTGGTTTTTCGCAACCTAGTTACATCATTTGTGAATCGGTCCACGACGATGTCCCTTGGCGGGATGATGTTGTCACCGAAGGGCATTCACTGCAAGAGAAGGGGCGAATTGTCCATCCCAATACCAAGCCCGGCCTAGGAATTGAAATCAACGAAGAAGAAATAGCCAAACATCCATTTGAGCAGGAACTGCCGCAAATCGTATTCTATGAAGACGGTAGTGTCGGAGACTGGTAGCAAGTATAAATTGGCCAACATTTCGGCGCATTCGTGGTTGGAATTTACTCTCCGAAACAAGCAACGAGGCCTAAACGCGTGGTCGATTCAGTAATTAGCGTCCATTAGTGTTGAGCATGGCGATCGTAGCATCACGAAGTTGTTCCAAACCACCACAGGCAATAATCGAAGCGTCCTCTTGATACAAACCCTTGCCGTAGCTCTCTCGGTTTGGTAAATACCAACAAGATGAACCATCGGCCAATGTGCCCACCATCAATGCCAGATCTGGAAAAGCCGTTCGCAAATCAAGCTGCAACATGTTGTACATTTCACCATTAAACGCTAATAAACAAACGTCACCTATTCGCCATGCGCGTAACTGGTAGTGGAACAACTTACCTTCCGCGAGTCCCCTAAAACGCGTTAGCTTACGTTGCAATCGTTCAACTAGCGCTCGATGATCTCGAGCTGCATCATCCCTGTTGGAATCTGCACCAGCGGCTAACAGATCATCCAATTCCTGCTGCGTTTCCTCACGTGTACCTAAATCAGATCGATATGCAAGATCCAAACTCAATTGCATTGGCTCAAATCGTGACAAGGTCTTCACATATTCGGACGAAAACGGTTTATAGGACCATGTCCCTATCGTCGCCCCAGATACCACAGCACCGTCATAACTAAAATCGGCAGGTTCCGTTGGCATGGCTGCCAATGCTTCCAAAACAGCGAGACCCAATTGCCGCCCGTTACTTTCTGCTACGTCAGTGTCGCCAACGAACCCTTCTCGCGGTCCAACGTCACCG
Organism: Planctomycetota bacterium; assembly: GCA_036338835.1. Lineage (GTDB taxonomy): Bacteria > Planctomycetota > Planctomycetia > Pirellulales > Pirellulaceae > UBA721. The sequence continues at coordinate 737 of JAYZBF010000041.1, read as the reverse complement.
GAAGCGCCTTGTATGAACACCACCGGAATTTTCCCAATTGCATGCCGCAGTGTACGTCGCAGCGGACCGACATAATCAGGACTGATTAACCGATTATCCCAAGCAAGTGTCGTGGGGTGGCAGGCGTAATTCACCAATACCGTTTTTACATTGCCTTCTAAATCGCATAATCGGATGACCATAACCGTTGAATCAGCAGTACCCAGCGGGTTATACCCACAAACAAAGGAATTATTCGCCTCGTCCCAGTAGTCCCGATTTTGAGCGAGCGAGCAGTGCCCAGTACTCGTCGTCAACCACATCTCTTCTAGGCTATTTGGTAGTGCCGCCGCGGCGCCTGACACTTTTTCACCAATCTCGGCTAAATACGGCGATATTAACTCCCCGCCGGGCAATTCCGCCCGCGTTGAATCCATCAACCCAGCGGCATGCGTATGGGTGAAATAGATAACGACTTGTTCAGCCTCGAGTCCCGTCGCTGCGCTTAATGCGTCTTTTATCGGCTCTAGGTCCACCGCCCAAAACAGACAATGATCGACCGACAAGAGCAGAACGTCAGTATCGACTCCGCCGCTGGCACTAGGTTTTAACCATAGTAGATTTACTTCTAGTGGTTGATGAACCCCGACTGCCTGATCGTGCAGCGCCGCACCCCACATGCGATGATACATGTTCGCTGGAGGAGTAATATCAACGGTTACCGCCGCCGCACGACAACGCCCGTATTTGAATCTAGA
>JAYZBF010000040.1:0-19068 GCA_036338835.1 Planctomycetota bacterium | reverse complement strand
GTACCGTCGTCAAAATAGACAACCGCAGCTCCAAAATGGCGAACTTTTTTATGAGGATGATCGTGCTGTATGTCTTGTGATGAATCGGACTCCAGGCCAGATACTTGGGAATCATGATTGTGGTCATAGCGCAACGGGAGAAAGAGTTGCCCGTCACTCAGGTGACCATTCGCTAAACGTAACTTAATGTACTTTGCCAGATACAACTGATACCGTTCACGCCCAAAGTGAGCATTAGGATTTATCTGGATGGCAAGTTCGAGCTGTTCGATGCCTTTGTCGAGTTGCCGTGAGTGTAAATAGAATGTTCCTAGATTGGCGGCAGTCTTATAGCGGTTGTCAACACTGTCATTGAATTTTGCCGCTTTCTTGTGCATCCACTCAATCGCTTGATCGTCTTGCCTTAACTTGTCGTGAGCAACGGCAATATCGTCATAATAACTCGCTTGGTCATCACCGCTATCAAGTTTGGCTTGGCGGTCTTCGATACGCCATTGGTAGAAAGCGGGACTATGACGTGGGAATTTGCCCGCGATCAATTCCAACGCCGAGGGAAATTTTGCACGTTCTTGAGCTAGGGTATCAGAATCCCAAAGGCAGGCTACGGCCGTTGAGATAGTCAACAGCACAACAGTAATTGCAACGGCAACGGGTGAGAGTCGAAATTTCATAGTAAACTCCGGACTTTGTAAACTGAGCACGGTTTTCTTACACCTAATATTATAGGCCTAAGACTTGGCGACTATGGGTTACAACATCTCGCAAACAGCCTTCTTTAAATGGGCTGATAAGTTTGGCGCTGGCCACCAATTCCTGAAACGGTGCTTCGCCGCCGCGTTTACATAATGCCACATAATCTTGCATCGCTTGTTCGCGATTTTCTTCGGCTTTGATCCAAAACTGTAACGCGCAGGTTTGCGCCAGTGTGTAATCGATATAATAGAAAGGTGATCGGAAAATGTGTTGTTTTTCTTGCCACCGACCGCCGCTGCTTACGTGAGGTAAATCACCATAGTCCAAATAGGGCTCGTAGGTTGATTCAAGTTGTTGCCACATTTTGTGACGTTCTTTTCGACTGGCTTGCGGTTTGGCATAAACCAAGTGCTGGAACTCGTCGACGGAAACACCGTAGGGTAGAAACGTGAGTGTGCTCGCAAGGTCAATGTGACGGAAGTCGGCGGCACCGTCGCCGAAGAACTGTTCCATTTGTGGGTAACATAACATCTCGAGAGCCATGGAGTGAATTTCGCATGATTCATAGGTTGGCCAGAGATAGTCAAACCACGGTTGTTGGCGACTCATGTAGCACTGGAACGCGTGCCCCATCTCGTGAGTGAAAACTTGGACATCAGCTCGAGTGCCTTTAAAGTTGGCGTAGATATAGGGCATACCGACCGTGCTGAACGAGGTGCAAAATCCGCCACCTGCTTTACCCTCTCGACTCTGCAGATCCATGAAACCGCCTTCGTTCATGAGATAAAAAAAATCATCAAGACCATGACTCATGTTATTGAACATCTCAGTCGCTTGACCAATCATCGTGTCGTAGTCACTCGAGGGCAGCGGATTGCCCGCTTTGAGATAGACCGATTCATCCCAGTACATGGCTTTGTCGATGCCTAGGGTGGTCGCCTGCAGGTCACGAATTTGTTGGCCCAGTGGTGTGACTTCCTCGCGAACCATATCTCGGTATCGTGCTACATCGTGTTGGTCGTAATCGACACGGCTCATGATTTGATAGCCTAAGTCGACGTAGTTTTCGAAGTCAAGTTTTTGTGCCATACCATGGCGCAAAGCCACCAGTTCATCGAATAAGTCGTCGAGCTCTTCGGCGTGTTCATCAAACCACTTCCAACGCACTAGTTCCGCGCCGTAGCGCAGGTTGCGGTCGGCGTTTTCGCGATAGCGCGTGATGGTTGAGTGGTTAAGCGTGTCGCCGTCAAATTCGAGTTTAGCGGAAGCCATCAGTGTCGTGTATTTGGTCTTTAATCCAGATTCTCGGATCATGTCGTCGGCAATGACGGGGTCGAACGTCGGAATTTCGGCTTCCCATAAGGCAAATAACTGAGAACCTGTTTCCTGTTCAAGAGCCGTTCGCAACGGATGGCTGACTAGGGCGCGTTTAATGTTAATGTCGAGTTCAGTCAGTTTTGGTTGTAACTGGTCCATTTCGTCTTGAGCTTGTTTGGCTTGCTTGTCGGTTGTGTCTTGGCAAAAACGAAGATGAACGAGTGCTTCCCAAGTGCCGGTTTCCCGGCGACCTTGATCCCATTGTTGTATGGCCAAGCAGATGTCCTCAACGCTATTGGAGGACTCGATTTGATTGAGTAGCTCGGTGCGTGTGGAGGTGATTAGGTCAATGTTAGGAGCTGGTTGTTGGATTTCTGAGAATTGGATCATGAAGATGGGCTTTAAAAGAATTAAACAGTAACAGGAGTGGTTGATGAATGAAAAAAACCGCAGTCGCGAATCAACGCCACTGCGGTTTAGTTATACACGTTTGTACTCGTCACTTGAAGCAACGAATACTTATATGACTACATCTTACCTATGATTCCACAAAGGTCAGTTGTACGGTTGGAGTAGCCCCATTCGTTGTCGTACCAGCTAACGACTTTAGCAAAGGTTCCTTCACCTCCGAGGATTTGCGTAAAGTCCGGTGCGAAAATCGAACTATGTGGATCACCAACGATGTCAGTCGACACCAATGGATCTTCCGTATACTTCAGAATGCCCTTTAATGGGCCTTCAGCGGCTTCACGGATGGCATTGTTAATTGCTTGTGCCGTTGTTGCTTTGCCAAGATTAACGGTCAGATCGACAACCGAACCAGTAGGCACAGGTACTCGCAGTGCGATCCCAGTGAGTTTGCCATCGAGTTCAGGAATTACAAGACCAACGGCTTTGGCCGCTCCAGTCGACGTCGGGATGATGTTTTGCGCACCAGCTCGAGCTCGATAGAGATCGGGGTGTGGCATATCCTGCATCCGTTGGTCGTTGGTGTAAGCGTGAACGGTTGTCATCAAGCCTGATTCAATGCCGTATTGTTCGTGAAGAACCTTGGCAACAGGTGCCAGGCAGTTAGTCGTACAACTTGCATTGGAAACACACTGCATTTCTGGAGTCAACAAATGTTCGTTAACTCCGAGGACGACGGTCAAGTCAGCACCGTCTTTAGCGGGGGCACTGAGAATGACTTTTTTGGCTCCCGCGTCAATGTGTGAAGAGTAACCGGCTTTACCATCACCACCACGGGCAGTGAAAATACCAGTACTTTCAACTACGATATCAACTCCGAGGTCACCCCAAGGTAAATCAGCTGGATTGCGTTCGGCAAGTGCACGGATCGCCTTGCCATCGACAATTAGGTTGTCGTCGTCGTATTCCACATCACCGTCAAAGCGACCGTGGATACTGTCGTATTTCAACAGTGTACGTAGGGTTTTATTGTCTGTAAGGTCGTTGATTGCGACCACTTCAAATTCATCACTACGACGAACTAGATTACGAAAAGTTAGTCGTCCGATACGGCCGAACCCGTTAATTGCGACACGAATTGTCACGATATTCTCCTTCAAAACTCAATGAACTAAAACCGGAAACAGTGGTCAGTCAAACACTTATGATTGCGATCTTACCGTGTTTGTGACTTTTTCACTAACAAACAGATTGTTAGTGGTTGTTTACGAGAAACTAAAGCGTATTCGCTTCTTGAAGAGGCAATTATAGGTTTGAAATGCAAGGCTCACAATGGGCGAATGCGACTGGAGCGAAGGATTTTTGTCTGTCACCGAAACTTTCTAACGGTCGTAGCGTTTAATTACGTTGCTAATTACCCGTAGATCCCTTGTGTTCATAATACCCGTTAACACTATATCTACGGGTAGTTGGTTTTTAGTGCAACGCGGCAGCTGAACAGTGTAGTTTTCTCTGTGTGTCCCGCAAAACGATGCATCTAGGAGCGGGGAAAACGGAGACCACTACTTCTCTGCGTCGTCGTCTTTTTTTACTGGGACTGTTTTTTCGACATAACCGTATGGTTTTTCGGAGATGAACTTCAAGCTGTTAGCTTTGGCTTGCAATAATTGTGCTTGGCCGGCATAGTACCAAGCGTCGATGGTGACTTTATCACCCACGCGAATTAGTCTTGGGTCATGGCTTTTGACGCGGATCGTCATTTTTTTGGCGAGCGAAACCGTAGTTTGAAATCCAGGTGCTGCGACTACCATTTTTCCGTTGTTGATATTGACCAATGTTCCGGAGATGATAAAGCGTGCGGTTTGGACAGCATCCGGATTTGGATTCCCGCCGAATAGATTTTTATTCGCGCCTGAGATCCCGTCTCGCTGAGCCCCTAGTTTAGTATCTTTGTTTGGCTGAAATACAAGAATGTCTCTTATCTCAGTCTGCGGTGCTCCTTTTGCATCGAACAACCCCGTAAAGCTAACGAACATTCGAGGCTTTAACCATGGCAGTACTGCAGTCCCTGAGACGTCAATATACTCTGGGTTATCGGGTATATAGATGACCCATTTTTTACCGTCTTTTAATTCGACTTGAATTTTGCCAGCACCTATCGCTATGACAGTGCCGTCACCGCGTAATGTTTCCTTAGGTGGTGGCTGCTGTTGTGCCTCGACAGTGCAAACAGCGAAAATAAATACTGCCAAAGTGAATGATGAGAAAATGCGATTGAATTTGCTAAGTTTTGCCATGATTCGTTTCCGATTAAACTAATTATTCACTGAGCCATCTAGAGCTAGACCATATCGGTTTACTTGAAAATGCAGTATAGTCGATAAGCGACAAGTCTTCTTCCTCTTATATTATAGCTTGTTGGAAAAGCAAAGCTGAACAAATCAATAATGGCCGCAGCAAAAAAACAGTGTACCGTAGACGATTTCATTGACTTAAAACGTCAAGGCCAGCGAATTACGATGCTGACGGCGTATGATTACACGATCGCTAAGATTCTTGATCAAGCGGGTGTTGATGGGATTTTAGTAGGTGATTCCTTAGGTCTGGTTGTGCAAGGTCGCGAGACAACATTAAAGGTCTCGCTTGACGAAATCATTTACCACGCCGAAATGGTAGGTCGCGCTGTTCAACACAGCCTGATTGTGGTGGATCTTCCCTTCCCGACACACCTCGTGGGTGATCACGAAGCGATAGCCGCCGCCGCTAGGATTCTGAAAGAGACTGAGTGTCAAACGGTCAAAATTGAAGGTGGAGTGCAGCAAGCCGGCACGATCGCTGCTTTAGTTTCAGCTGGAATTCCCGTCATGGGGCATATTGGCTTGCAGCCACAAAGTGTATTGACGATGGGTGGCTATAAAGTACAGCGGGATGAAGAGCAGTTGTTGGCTGATGCCAAAGCCGTCGAAGATGCGGGTGCGTTTTCTATTGTACTCGAATGTATGGAAGCAGCGATCGCCGCGAAGATTACCGAGGCGTTATCGATTCCGACGATCGGGATCGGTGCCGGCGAGCATTGTGATGGGCAGGTTCTCGTAATCAATGATTTGCTCGGGCTGACCGATTCTCCTCCGCGTTTTGTAAAAGAATACGCGCACCTGCAAAATACAATTAGTGATGCGGTATCGCAGTATTGCCAAGACGTTCAATCGAAGACGTTTCCAGATTCATCCAATAGCTATTAATGAGTGTAAGTCTCAGTGCTGTTTGGGTTATAATATTTGGTAGCAATAAGATAACCAAAGAGTGAAAACCAGAACTTAAAAAGTTGCGTTATGTGGGTGCGAAAACGAATTGATATTGGTTGGGCCGATCTGGTTAGTGCATTTGCATATTGTCTTTTTCCAAACCGTGTCGACACGACCGCCGTCAGTCAATGCTGGCGAGATTCGCGGCACGCGTTCACTTGCTTAAGCGTACGATCTGGTCTCGATGTTCTGTTGCAAGCTTTGGAATTGCCTCGCGGTAGCGAAGTCATTGTCAGCGCCATGACGATTGATGGGATTCTCAAGATAATCGCTGAACACGGTCTCGTGGCCGTACCGGTTGATCTGAAATTTAAGACACTTGCTCCAACACCAGAAGACGTTGAATCAGCGATCACTGACAAAACACGACTCGTGCTTATTGCTCACCTCTTTGGCACACAAATCGACATGCAACCCTATGCTCGTATTACGCAACAGCATGGATTGTTGTTGATCGAAGATTGCGCTCAATCCTTTCGCGGCATGCCGCAAGGAAAATCAGATGTTAGTGACGTGGCCATGTACAGTTTCGGGCCGATCAAAACGGCCACTGCTCTTGGCGGAGCTGTACTTTGCGTTGCTGACGGTAATTTGACAAAAAAGATGGTGCAAATCCAGCAAGCGTATCCAACACAATCTACGCTGGCATACTTTAAGCGTGTGGTGAAATATGGTTTTCTCAAGTTCCTCTCCTATCGAATACCCATAACAGTTTTTATCGCGACCTTAAGAATGCTAGGAAAGGATTACAGCGAGATACTGAAAAAGAGTGTAAAGGGATTTCCCACTGACAAGTTGTTTTTAAGAATCCGGCAGCAGCCCTGTGCGGCGTTATTAAGTGTGTTGAAACGCCGGATTACAAGTTTTGATGAGCGACGATTAGAACGCCATTGCGAACTTGGTGAACTCTTGCGCGACCACCTCAGTCAGCAATACGATTTACCCGGCAGTGCCGCCACTTCAAATTACTTTTGGGTATTTCCAGTAGAAACAAATAACCCGCTCGAGACAATTCAAAACCTACGCGCATGTGGGTTTGACGCGGACCAACGTGGGTCGATGGTCAAAGTTCCTAATGTTCCTATGATGAAAGACGCTGCGGTTCAATCCATATCGACGACCGATCGCATTCTTGACAACTCCGTGTTTTTGCCAATCTATCCAGCGATGTCCCAGCAAACCATCAATCAGTTAGCGAAGGCGGTTTGCCAAGTGGCCGTTAGTCCTCGTCGCCCTGTGAAGGATCAACATCCGATAGTTGATGCTTGTGCCCATAGCGTCCCTGAAACTCTTGTACGGGATATTTGAGTCGGTTCTTTTTCATTTTCTGCAGTAGTGATGTTGAGATGTCGAGGTTGAGTTGGTTTGCCATGGCTAATAAATAGCACATGCAATCAGCCAGTTCCTCGCTTACTTCTTGTAACTTGTCTGCGTCGTCACGACAGTCGCGTGATTCATCCATCGAGATCCACTGAAAATGTTCCATTAACTCAGCGACTTCAATCGCCAGTGCCATGCTGATATTTTTAGGGCTATGGAATTGTTCCCAATCGCGTTCGTGTACAAATTCTGCAACGACCTGTTTCAAATCTGCTAGTGAAGTTTCTTGATCAGTGGACATGGGTTGCTCCGTCATGGTTTACTCCTTGTTGAGTGAATCAAGGTATGCGGTGACAGCAGCAGCGAGCACTCGCTGTAATGGAATGCCTTCGCGCTCGCTGATTTCCCGAGCGGATTCATACTCCGGTGAAAAACGTTGGTCGCCGCTTGGCAGCGTCGCAAGTTTCCCCAATAGAGGTCCCCAAGTTGTTTCCACCGTGTGTGGCTGACGTCGGAGTATATGTCGTTGAGCTGTCCATTTGCGTATCCCTAGGGTCGTCGTCTGCTCAAATATAATTCGCTCAGCTTCAGCAACTGCATCGCCATGGCATAAAGCGGTTAGCGTCACACCCGGCCGGTTCTTTTTCATTTGAATCGCTGTGGTGTACACGTCGAGAATACCGGCTTGCTGTAAAAGTCCACAACAATGCCCGATGGCTTCACCGGTCATGTCATCGATGTTTGTTTCCAGTACCCACACTTCATCGTGGGTTTGATCGTCGGACGGTTCTACATTTCCCTCGATTTCACCAATTAACAACCGCAAAACGTTTGGTTGACTTTCAAGATCACGGTCACCGGCACCACAGGCTACGGTTTTAATTTTCATTGCGGGCAAACTGCCGAATGTATTAACAATGGTCGCTACAATCGCCGCACCGGTTGGCGTCGTTAATTCGGTGGCAATATCAGATTGAGCCAAGGGAATGTTGGCTAGTAGTTCGGCGGTGGCGGGCGCTGGGATACTGACAGTACCATGCGCAATTTTTAGAGTGCCATTGCCGGTGGGAATCGGCGAGCATACGACGTGATCAACACCCAGTAAATCCCAACCGATGGCAGTGCCGACAATATCCGCAATCGAGTCGACAGCGCCGACTTCGTGGAAATGCACTTTTTCGATCGAGCAGCCATGCACTTGAGCTTCGGCTTGGCCTAGCTTTGTGAATATGCGTTTGGCTAAGTCCTTTTGGTTTTCTGTGAGCTGACTATTATCAATCATCTCGGTTATCTGATGAAGATGTCGATGTACATGTTCTGGTTCGTATTGCACGTTTACATTGGTTGCGCGGAAGCCACATTTGCTAACCGTGTCTGCGACAAGGCGGCACGTCGGCAATCCCAGTGAATCAATTCCTGCTTGCATTTGTGCAATGTCGACGCCAGCGTCAATCAATGCTCCGAGCATCATGTCTCCGGAGATTCCACTTAGACAATCTAAATATGCGATTCGCATCGACTTGGGTTCCTCGATAGTTCTAAGGCAACAATAAAATGAGTGGTAATGTGACGGCCGTCGTTTAAACGTTGTCCATCTAATATACAACTTCTAAGTGCGGTAGAATATGACCTATGGCAGAGCATCAGCATCGACCGCAGTGGCAGTTACCGACTGGAGTGAGCCGCGGGTTGTGGGATTATACGCAATCGACGGTCGTCGCCGAGGACTATGACGACTTCTTTGCCTATACCAGTCTGTTTTCGCTTGACGAACAAGTCATCCTCGACGAACTGGAACAGAATGGTCAGCTCGAGGATTTGATTGCTGATTTAGGCTGTGGAACTGGCCGAGCACTAGAAAAGTTGTGCACCGCAGGATATCGCGGACTGGCGGTAGATTTTTCTTGGCCGATGTTAAAGGTCATTAAGCAGAAAATTAAGAAAGCGGATTTACCGATACACTGTGTGCGGGCCAATTTGGTCGAGCTAGATGCATTGGCGATCAATAGCGTTGATCACTGTATTTGTTTATTCAGCACTTTGGGAATGATTCAAGGTCGTGAAAATCGTCGTCAAGCACTACAGCATATGGCACGTATTACACGGTCTGGCGGTAGTTGCGTGATACACATTCATAACGTCTGGTTCAATTTTTATGATCCCGGCGGGCCGTGGTGGTTGTTGAAAAATATTGTCCGAAGTTGTTTTTCTCGGAATCTAGAGTTGGGCGATAAGACGTTTGAGTATCGAGGCGTACCAAATATGTTTTTGCATGTTTTTCGATGGCGAGAGATTAAAAAGGATTTGCGATTGGCAGGGTTTAAGATTAAGAAAGTGATACCGTTACATTCCACGCGCCAGCACGAATTGAAACACCGCTGGTGGGTTCCCAATCTGCGTGCCAATGGCTGGGTTATTGTCTCTCGTAAGCGCGCATGAGAACCGTCGATACTGTGCGGCGGCATGAGGGTTCGTTAACGAGTGCTGATTTACCAAGCGGCCTGATAGATTGCTAGTGCATCTTGTTCAGTGACTTTACGAGGGTTGTTCACGAGTAATCTTGTCTGTTTCATGGCGTCGCTGGCCATCGATGGAAGGTCGCCACGGGTAATGCCAACCTCACGTAGTTTTTGTGGCAGCCCGACAGTTGCCGAGAGTGCGGCCAAGCGTTCGATGAATTCGGCACAAACCTCCTGAGAATTTCGAGTTATTTCGATGTCGGGGAAAATAAAAGGTGCCAGTTCCGCGTAATCTGGAGCTGCTTCAGACGCGTTGAACCGCAAGACGTGCGGTAACACAAGTGAGTTGGACAATCCGTGGGGGACATGGAAAGTACCACCGATTGGATAGGCTAAGGCGTGTACGGCTGCCACTGGCGAGTTAGCGAAAGCCATACCGGCCAGCATGGATCCGAGCAGCATTGCACCTCGCGCTTTGATATTGGCGCCGTCGGTAACAGCCAATTCAATATTTGCGCCGAGTAGGCTTAGTGATTGGGTTGCCAGAATTTTTGATATGGGATTATTGTTCGTTCCTCGAGAAGCGTAGCCCTCGATGGCATGAACCATGGCATCAATTCCAGTTGCAGCGGTAATGCTGGCAGGTAAGCTGGTGGTCAACAGGGGATCAAGTATCGCCACATCGGGCAGGATGACAGCAGAGGAAACACCCCGTTTTTCGCCTTGGCCGATCGTCATGATAGCGATCGGTGTGACTTCCGATCCGGTCCCCGCCGTTGTGGGTATTAAAATTAATGGTAGTCGTGGCCCTTTGGCGTTATCGACCCCCCAAACATCAGCAAGATTTTCGTTGGAGCCCACGAGTAACGCGGTTAATTTAGCTACGTCCATTGAGGACCCGCCACCGAATCCAACAATTCCTGTAGCATCCATCTGCCGTGCTTTGTCGACGGCCGCCATTAAGGTATCTAGTGATGGATCCGCCTCGACCTGGTCAAACAGCGCCACTGAGATCCCAGTTTGTTGGAGCGCCTTGAGTGGACCTTGGGTTAAGCCAATTTTAATAAGCCCTTGATCGGTCACAAATAATATTCGTTCGCCAAGAATTTGTTGGCACTCTGTACCGAGATTAGCAGCAGCGCCTTCTTGGAATCGAATACTGGCAGTTGTGTTGAACGTAAATGAATTCATGGATGGTTGACCTGACTAGTATGTAAGCCGAGAGGTTATTGAGAGAACAGTATTGGAATCCAATTTTGAGGATGACTTAACGGTATTCTTTTAGCAATTTACCCAGATTGTCAAATCTTACGTGATTTCTGCGATGTAGCGCCTTAATCGTGTCTATTTGATAGGCATTTTTTTCCGATGTTAGTAGTTATACAGACACTTATTGTAGCTTTGATTGATTCGCAGATAGCACAAAGAAAATATGGCAAAGAACAAATACCACTCAACCGGAACGTTTCTAAAACCGGTATTACGTCACATAATGATTAGCAGTGTTGTGCTATTCTTTTTCTGCTTGGTCGTCGTGTCTGGTGGAGGCGGATATGCCCAATTGTCTCATTCCCCGTTGACGCCGATTCCGATTGCCGTTCAATCGATCAAAGCATCCCCGATTGTATATACGATTCCAGTGAATACATATCTAGTACCGGCTCCACTTGTGTTTGAAGCCCCAGTTGTTTTACCAGAACCATCACCAGTCGACGAACTCCCACAGCTAAAAACGGGTATTCAATTGTGGCTCGCGAGTGCCACCGAAGCCATCACGTCAGACGCCGCTAATCAAGCTGCGGCGACACCGCCAAGCAAGCCAATTGAACCGGCGAAGAGTGAGGTCCCGCGACAACCGCTACGGCGTGGCAAGGAAAACAAAATCAAGCGTTCACAAGTTACTCCGATGTTTGCTCAACCTCAATCAAGTCGACCTGTTACGAGCTCCTCGCCTCGTTTGGATATCGCGACACTTCCACCTGAAACGGAATTGAGCCGTGTGGATCAGATCGACCGAGTTGAAAATGAACCGCTAGACCTGCAGCGATTAAGTTGGCCGGAATGTCCACTGTTGCATCGCCAATTGAAGAAGTTGGCCGAGATTAGCGTTTTAACCCAATGGTCGTTGGAAACGCAACGCGAGCTTGATTTACTACATGCCACCCGCGGGTTTGACAGTGTTGAATCCGTTAGCCGATTGGCAAAGCTTCGCGAATTACAAAACCAAGGAATTCAAAATGCAGCAACACTAATGGACATGCAGCACCAAACAGCGTTGTTCAAAATGCTAAGTGGCTTAAAACGTCGGTTGGCAATTTGGCATGCAGTGCAAGCGATCATTACGAATGAAAAGGCGCTGACCGAGGAAAAAGTTGACCCGCGAGTTATTGTGGCAGGAGCTCTAGAGGGAATTGATGAGCGTTTGGATGGTTCAGCCGAAGCAGGAAATTGGTCCACGTATTTGATGCTACTGACGCTCAAGCAATACACAACCGTCGATGCGAATCTCGATGCCGCGCAACGAACCAAAGATTCCCAACGAGTGCTGACTCGATTGCATTCAAACTATCTAACACCAGACCAAGTCGAGCTTCTGCTAGAAGAGCCCTTTGTTTCCTTAGAAGAGGGTTTGCGACATTGGTGTGCTGAGCCGATTGATTATACAAGACTGTTAATGGATATTGAACGATACGAAGCAGGTCGTTTTAGTTATCAAGGCGTTCCGGTTGCCTTAAGCTTCCAAGCCATTCGCTGGTCTGCTGATGAACCAGTTGCTCAACTCGGTGCGATGTTGGATCAATATTATCGCGGTGGGAACATTCGCATCCGGATCGCAGAAAACTTTATGAATCGCTTGCTGCCTGGGCCAATAAGTCAAACACAGGAAATTGATGACACACTTGGAGGTGCCAAAATTACAGGTACGAGTCAAGCGACATCTGAACTCAAGGTCCGTTTACAGGCCGACGGCTTACGTTGGGTGATCGGAGTAGAAGCCGTAGGGGATCTCAAGACTAAAACGGCAACCCAAAAAGGCTCTGCGACATTTGAAAATGCAGCGACCGCAACGTTCGAAACGGACAAGCAGATCTTTATCTCGCCGAGCGGCATTCAATTTAGCGATACCAACGCGACTGTGACGAGTGATACCGAATTGCTTGAATTTAAAACAGATTATGATAGTTCGTTGCTAGGTGGATTGGCTCGTAATATGGCAAAAAAACAATATCGTCAGAAGAAAGAACAGGCAGCCCAGGAACTTGAAAATCGAGTCCGTACGCAGGCAACAGTTACACTTGAGGACAAGGTAACGACAGCTGTTTCGACGGTTGACGGTCAATTCAATGATCGTTGGCTTGAACCCATGCGGCAATTGCAACTCAGTCCCGTGGCGACCCAGTTGCGTACTACAAAGGATCAATTGGTGGTAGACTATCGATTAGCCGGAGTCGACCAACTTGCCGCGTATGGATACCGACCAGAAATTATTGGGGATTCGTTAGTGTCGATTCAAGTTCACGAGTCGGCGATGAATAACATGTTGCACAAGTTGGCACTGGACGGCACAAACGGCAAGTTAAGTGACGTGATGTCGACGGTTGCTGAGCAATTGGGCTTTACGGATTATGAAGTCCCGACAGAAGTCTCAGAAAAGGTGACAGTCAAACTGATTACGCGAGATGCTATTCGCATTCGGTTTTACAATGGCCGAGTGCAATTACTGTTGCAGTTTAAAGAACTGCGAAATAACGATATTGTTTGGAAGAACTTTGCTGTGTTGGTTGAATTTTTCCCACAGTTGGACTCGATCAATGGAAACCTAAAACGAGAGGGCGTCTTGCAGATTATTGGTCGTAGTTTGCGATTGGGTGACCGTATTGCGTTGCAGACGATTTTTAACAAAGTGATTCCGTCCACACGTTCGATGAGTTTACTCGGCAGTAGTATTGCTGAGCACCCTAACTTTGAAGCCACACGAATTGGAACTTTCCAGGTACAACATGGATGGTTGACGTATTGTGTGGCACCCGAGCCTCGGGTAGCTGTAACGAGCGAATAATATTGCTCGTTGACAGGATATTAGTTTAATGGGTTAGTTTTTCTTCTTTTCTCAGTCGACGTTGTCGAACGAACAACGCAAGGCTCCATCCACCGGCAAATAAGAAAACAGTGCCTAGCGTGATGACTAGTTTCATCACTCGCGTTGGGGTAGAGATTAGATCCTCAATTTGTGCTGGTTCACTAGCGAGTTCAATGCGGTCCCACGAAAGAAAAGCACCGACTGCTAGGATTGCACCCCACGCGATAACGACTAGGACAAGACCCCATGTGGCGCGCCGTCGTTGTGGTTCGTTAATGGAACCATTGGCAGTGCTATCAGGTTTGGTATCCATAGAATCCTTCGACGCGAAGTCCGGTTTGAGTGGTGACTTGTTTTACAATAGCATCGACATATTCGTCTGCCAATGGTGTCACATAACTCTCAGCCGGTTGTCTCGCAATGGTATAGATCTGCACGCTTGCTAGAGATCCTCCGTTGTCGGTGATATCGTTGAGCCGATGACAATAAGCTTGTATCTCGTGGTCACTTGGAGGCGTGCCGTTAACTTGCATAAACAGTGATTGAATCACTAATGGCCGGATGCGAGCTGTGGTGAGGAGGTTATCGAGTACTTGCTGAAACGGGATCGCTGTTCGTTCGATGAGCTGGTAATAGTCGTCGGTGCCAGCATCTAATTTGGCCCAAATTTCGCCTTGATTTTGATCTAAGATCTTTAGCCCCCGCTCGACATGTTCACGATGAAACATACTTGCATTGGTGATGAGCACCATTTTTATTGGGTCAGGTGGTTGCTGTAGATTTGAGTCGGTGTAGTGTTGTCGGATGTTTTTTTTGAGCATGGCGCATTGGCCGATGATGTCATCAAAGTTTTTATAGGTTGTTGGTTCCCCATCACCTGAAAAGGCAATGTCGTTGAGTCGTCTGAGATGGTCGGGCACCGCGGAAAAACACTCGGTAGTGTAAATATCACCGGAGAGTACGAGGTCGAGCATGTTTTGCAACTCATCGAGTAGATGTTGTATCTCGACGAATCGAGTTTCACTTTCAGTGGTCCGGTTTACCTGGCAATAGATACAATCGAAGTTACAGATTTTATCTGGGTTGAGGTTTACACCGATTGACATGCCTCCGCTACGTCGGCTCAGGACGGGGTACACGAATCGATTGTCCGCAAAAGAACGGTCGTGTGATGAGTGTAAAGAACTGGATGTCATGGCACTATTATAACGCCTGTTTTGCGCTTGGCAGTGGTCGATTTAGTCACCGGCTTGATTATCTATGGTTGTGGCTAGAGTTTTTCCTCGCCTTAGGGCAATCACAGCTGGTGGATAGCTGCGGACATCCCACAATTCTGGATCGGGTAACTCTTGTGGGTCGAAATGTTCATCACATTCCAGAATGATGTGACTACCTTCGGGGGAACGGTCAAAGATGGTTTGGATCATGTCGAGCATTTCTTGTTTGCGGTCGACGAAAAATGAATAAGGTGGGCAGAGAAAGATGGACCAGCAAGTGTTCTCTGGAGGTAAGAATTCCTCCAGCATGCGATGCTCTACCCAGTGAAAAGCATCTCCGCCAGTGACGGTAGCAATGCCCTCTACTCCCAAGTTACGAATGTTGTCGTTGATCAAACGAACTGTAGGAAAATGTTTTTCGATACAGAGTGCGCCGACGGAGCCACGACTAATGGACTCGAGGGCGACAGCGCCAGTGCCGGCGAACAGGTCCAATGTGAATGTGCCTTTGACGAGGGGGCCGATTAGATTGAACATCGCTTCACGTACCCGATTTTTCATCGGGCGGGTATGATGTTCGCCACTGTATTGCACGGGACGGCCTCGCAAATCACCACCGATTATCCGTAACTTGGTGGCGTCGGCATCCACCGGTGTATTGGCATTGTGTTTCTGCCGTCGAGGCGAGTTTGAGCGTTTGCGATTCATAGAATTAGCGTAGCGTGTGATGTGAGGTGTTGAAAGTGACCTTTTTAGGAACTCCAGACGTAGGATATTACGGCGCGTATGAAATATAGCGATTTAACGCCGTATTAGTTCTTTCGTCTCAATACAGGAAACTAATGATTTAGCCCCGTTTGTGTGGTACTCTTTTTGTATACAGGCATAAAGTATTGCCCGCATGAGTAGTACATTTGATACATGAAGTTATGATACCGACAATTTTTAAATAGAAGGTAGTTGACGTGTTCAATCGATTATTGATTTTTACAGTCTGTTTTTCATTTATGTTTTCTCCACCGTTGGAATTCATAGTGAATGCGCAAGTTCCCCAGGTCACCGCGAATGTTGGGCCCGCACGCAAAATGTATGTTGCGAAACTAGGTGAATGGAAGCAAATGCTTAAGGATCTACAAAAGTTGCGTAGTGACTTTGACTTGGCCAAGCCTTCGGAAATAGCAGCCATCCGCAAGAGTTGGTCAGAGACTACCGCTATAGCAGACACACTTTTGCCGCAGCTGCGCAATGCAGCAGTTGCCGCTTATACTGAATCACCTAACACCGATCGGCAGTTAACACGCTTGTTGGTGGAACTCGCGAGTAAAGCGTTGCTTGCCGATGACTATGAAGTCGCTGAGCATATTAGTGTATCCATGTTGCGTAGTAGTGCGGAAGAACGCAAGCTGTATGACATTGCGGGCATTTCGAGTTTCGCGATGCATAATTTTGAAGATGCTCAACAGTATTTCAAAAAAGCAGAACAGCTTGGCGTGTTGTCGCAGATGGGCAATAATTATTATGGCGAGATTAAAAAGGGTTACATTAAATATTGGGAACAAGAGCAGGTTATTCGAGCTGCTGAAGCGAAGGTAGATCCAGCAGAGCGATTACCGCTAGTACGTTTAACGACATCGGCCGGAGTGATTGAGTTGGAGCTGTATGAAAATGAAGCGCCTGAGACCGTCGGGAATTTTATCAACTTAATTGAGCAAGGGTATTACGACGGCTTATCGTTTCATCGAGTGTTACAGAATTTCATGGCTCAAACGGGATGTCCCAAAGGTGATGGAACTGGTGGACCTGGATACAACATTTACTGTGAATGCAAACGTGCTGACTTCCGGCGTTTTTTCACGGGCACATTAGGGATGGCGCACGCTGGTCCCAACACTGGTGGCTCACAGTTTTTTATTACTTTCCGTCCAACGGGGAATTTGAATGCTAAGCATACTGCGTTTGGTCGAGTTACTAAGGGGTTGGAAGTAATGTGGATGATTGCTCGGGTTAATCCCGATAGTCCGGATGCGAAGTTGAACCCGGATACGATCATCAAAGCTGAAGTGATTTCTAAAAGGGCACATGACTACGTACCACGGCGAGTCACTAATTAGTGCCATGATTCTAGAGCATTTGTGACAAGGGCTTGCGGGTCATTGACACATGTGGTGCCCGTGATATTGTTTAATAATCTGCATCCGTAGCTCAACTGGATAGAGCATCGGTCTTCGGAACCGAGGGTTGGGGGTTCGAATCCCTCCGGGTGTACTTTTCTTTTTTAGCCGACAAGCCTCTCTCGGCCTGCCAAAGCATATCTATTAGGTTTTGAGGTTTGAAGCGTTATACCGATGCTTGATATGATGTCGCGATTGATTGTACCTGTGAGAAAAAGTTGAACCTTACCAATGATTGACTGAGTTTCCCTATGAAAATAGAACCATTTCTGACTGAACAGTTTTTCACGCGATACGAGTTCTCATCACTTCACTTGTTGGCCTCATCAGACTGTGAAACCATGTCGATCGGAGAGTTGCTGCAATTGGCGGGATCCACGCTGGATGAATTAGGAGGTGTCACTCTAGGGTATACCGAATCTCAGGGCGATCCCCAACTTCGGTCCCAAGTTTCGGGAATGTATACCGATGTCAACGGTGAAGACGTAGTTATCCTGACTTCCCCGGTAGAAGGCATCTACCTCGCGATGCAAACACTGCTTGAACCGGACGATGAAGTCATTGCGTTACGACCGGCCTATGATGCACTGAATAATGTAGCTCGGCATTTATGCCGTGAGGTAATACCCTGGAATCTGGTCGCCAGCGCGGACCAATGGGAACTGGATTTTGACCAACTGGAATCCATGATCGGTTCGCAAACACGTATGATTGTGGTCAACTTTCCTCATAACCCAACTGGCTTCGTTCCATCAACCGCTGAATTTGAACGTTTGATCACACTGGCTCGAGAGAACAACGTCTGGTTGTTCTGCGACGAAATCTATCGCGGACTCGAGTTCGACACGCCAATCCCGTCGGCTGCAGACCGTTATGAAAAGTCGATCGTCTTAGGCGGATTATCAAAAACCTATGGTCTACCCGGTTTACGGGCTGGATGGTTGGTCGTTCGCAACCCAGAACTTCGCGACGAACTGATCAACTGGAAACACTACACAACGATTTGCCCTGCTGCTCCAACCGAATTTTTGGCCAGTAAAGCACTCTTGGTTAAGGAACAACTGGCCGACCGTAGCAAAACCATCATCCAAGGAAACCTAGAACTGTGTGACAAGTTTTTTGCTAGATTTCCAGATCATTTTACTTGGCGTCGACCACGAGCAGGCTCGGTTGCTTTTGTTGAGCTCAACCTCGCAGAAATTGGGTTTGATTCGGCGACCACCTATTGCCACTATCTGGCACAAAACCACGGGATTGTCCTCCTGCCAGGCAAGTGCCTGGGATTCGATGATAGCTTCGTTCGGTTTGGGCTCGGGCGGGTTAGTTTCGAAACTGCGCTTGAGGCATACGCGGCGGTGGTTTCAGAAAAAGATTCGGTGGTGAACGGATTCCTGTGATTAGTGCTGTTATATTTCGAATCGGGCGCGCGTTGTGAGGCAGTTTTTATTTTTTACGGATGGCGTACAATCTCAAAAAATCGATAGATAAAGTGTTTTTTGTCCTTCATCAGCAATACCGCTTCTAGAATTACTAGACCCGGATGGTTCTCTCTTTTCTCTCTAGCAATCCTATATCGGCCTGCCCAAGCATGGAGTTTTTACAATGATCGCTATCGCAATGCCGAGCTTACCTGAATTCTTACTTTTACTTTTATTCTTAGGTGTGCTAATCGCCATTACAGTAGATATTGTTATCGTGGTTAAAAAAAGAAGTGCAAATGCTGATGTTCGAGACACGACAGATCCGACACCCACTGCGCACCCCAAAGATGACCCTTAGATAATACGCTTCCCAGATTGGTTTCTGTTTCAGAATCTGGCGCGGTGGTTACTGGCGATGTCGCCGTTCCCGGTTAGATTAACCGCGATTCTTCTTCCACAGGGGATAGTGTTTTTGTAACAGTTCTGCAGCATAGGTACCCAACCATGAATAGCCATTGCGTCGTTCATGAGAAATTTCGGCGATGGTTTTCTTGGGAATGCCGTCGCGGCTGCAAAAAAAAGGTTGCTGGGTTTGGAGATCATAGAAGCGTGCCCATAAGGGAGGCGCAGATGGGTCAGGAATTACTTTTATGTCCATTCCGTTGGGTGCCGCGGG
>JAYZBF010000039.1:0-8347 GCA_036338835.1 Planctomycetota bacterium | reverse complement strand
CGTTTTCAATCGCAGCTACCACCCTCGTCGGTCAATTCCTAGGCGCTAACAGACCGGATCGCGCCACCCGCAGTATTTTGCTGGCGTGCGCGTGGGGGGGCACGTTAATGATTGGAGCCGGAGCAGCGTTTTATTTCGGTGCTGAAATATTAACCGGACTGTTCATCGGTGACAACACTCGCGAAGCAGTCACATTAGCCGCCCCGCTAATAAAAATCGTCGCCATCAGTATGCCCTCGCTGGCAATCGTCATCATCATGACCGGTTCGCTGCGGGGTGCTGGTGACACCAAATGGCCATTGCTATTTTCAATTATCGGCTTACTGGGAATCCGAATTCCATTAGCGTATTACTTATGCTGGGAAACAATCAACATTCCCTTTACCAATATAGTGGTGGAAGGGATGAATCTAGGCGTACGCGGAGCATGGTACGCTATGGTCGTGGACATTTTCGTTCGCAGCGCGATGGTCTTCGGTAGGTTCCTAAATGGCGGCTGGAAAACTATTCGCATCTGACCCTACATACGTTACTGCGGGTTTCGTCGACTAATCACTTTCGCCAATGCCGCACGCAATTCTCGCACTTTAACTGGCTGATGCAATAATGAGTGTAAGTCACTTAGTCGGGCCTGACTAGCAAAACTTGCTTGATTTTTTTCAACAATAATCAACGCCGGTAATTTGCTGGTTACATGGTCATCGTCGAGTTGATTAAACACGTTTAACGCCGATTCACCCAATTCACCCGTACAAAACACTGCACAATCAAATTCACCCGGCGAATCCTTTAAACGCTGAATTGCCCGTTCAGCATTAGACACGAATAGCACTCTGTATCCACGCTTGCTCAACTGTGCCCGCAGCAAATCTTGCATCGTTTGCCGTGAATCGACAACCAAGATTGTCATGTTGTCGCCCTCTTGCTGAATCACTCCGCCTCTAACATTATCATCTGTTGATTCATCTTCCTCATTTATCTCCACAGTCCGTTGCAACAAAACAGCGTCCGTATTTTGAACCTTAGCGAGATCGGCAATAAGCGGATCGTAATTTGGATATCTCAAGGCTGGGTCAAATGCCAAGGCTTTCTTGATGATATTCATCATCACTTGCGGCAGCCCTTTCACAAATTTTCCCAACGGTGGAATATCACGATATCGACCGATATACAACCGCTGCATACGATCTCGTGTTTCTGCCAGCGGAGGCCTTCCCGACAGCATGTGGTACAACATACAACCGACAAAGAAGATATCGCTGCGAACATCATTACGTGGCACATTGGTAGCGCGCTCTAATCCAGCGTAGTCAATCGAGCGGGGGTTAGGAGCGTTCGCGAATTCTTTATCGTCTTTCGGGGCAATCATCGAAGCCAATCCAAAGTCGGCCAACTCAGCACGCCCCTTACTGGAAATCAATACATTGGACAACTTCAAGTCGCGATGGGTCATGCCGTTTTCTAATGCATAATTTAATCCTTGGCAGATATCGTTAGTCAGCTTAATGGATTCACTGAGTTCCATATGCTTGCGGAGCTTCATAAAATCTCGCAGATTTTGGCCTTCGATAAAATCCATCACCATGTAATATCGGCCACGACACGAATCGACATCGTGAACTCGAACAATGTTTGGATGTGTTAGCGGCATCACCATGCGAGCTTCACGCATAAACTGTTCAGTCGCGCCTAAATCATCGCTATAGCGCATCCGCAAAACCTTGACCGCACAAACTCGATTATTCTCAGTATTGACCGCTCGATATACTCTAGCGAATGTCCCTGTCCCCACTAGATACAGAATTTTGTACTTGCCGTAAAAGTAACCCTCTCGTTTATTGGTCACTAATCGTTCTAGCTGCCAGTTGGTAATCAACTCTTTTCGCAGTAAGACACTCGTAAAATTACTCAATTCCGTGTCTGCACCGCCAGCCTCATTGAGGGCTGAGTCAAGTTGAGGTATTTCCACAACTCCTGCTTCGGTGCAGCGGCGTACAAGTTTTTGAGGGCTTATATCCGACATTAAGAAGTCTCTAGAGAACGATGATTATACTAGTGCGACCCTAATTCATCTTTGCTCTATTATCAATCATCCGATTGTGAAAGTCACGCTTGAAAATGCAACTTGAAACTAATAACAAGCGGCCGTTTATTGGTGGGTAAAAAATGTCCAGCGTAACTACTGACGTGCTAAATCATCTCTTTCGCGGCGGGGTGCCTCTAAATCTAACAATACATACTGCAAATCAACTCGTAATTGATCTAACGTATCACGCAACTCGGTAATAATCCACTTACGTCCCTCAGCCTGAATCTTCAAGGCGGTCACAACAACTGATCGTCGATCCGCAAATTCGCTGGGCACGTCGTTAGATATCTCGTCTAACCGCTCAATTAAGGCATTTGGACTTTCGAGCTTCAACAATAAATCAAAATCGGGAATCTCTCGCATTGCCAATTCTTCATACTCTCTCTGTTATTTCATCTCAAACCATGTCAATAAATAGCCTATACATGCCACACACTTCAAAAAATGAGTAAATGTACTTTAATGCATGCTAAATACAGACCTATCCATCAACCAAACAACTTACGTGCTTAAACTCCGAGTTAAGCTGCTCGTTGTCTGTTTTGGGCTAGATGAAAAATTAAATCAATCATAAAATCCGTGATACGTAAATCGCAAGGATACGATTAAAACTATTGCAAAAACCGATAGTTTTCGACAATTACGTGATATTAATAAGAAAACAGCTATGGATAGCGCCGAGGTCGTGCAGATTTCACGATATCAAGACCGACACACCCACCGTGGGTACCATAATCACCATGATCAAATTGGTCAAATTGGTCATGGTGTTCGTTTAGGGCTATTTTGCGCACTGTTAATATGCTGTCTGTGCAGTCCGGTAGTCGCACAGTTTTCCGACTCATTTGAAACATCTCAAACCAAATGGTCATTGCTCAATACCGATGGTCGGGTAGTCACCACATCACACGGTAAAGACACCCGTGTATATCATCATGGATCGCAAAGCGAACATATCCAATTAGTGAGTGGGCTAGCAACTTTCATTCACTATCGCTATGTCACGCCCCGCGTGAAACTCATCGATGAAATAAACCCATCTCTTTGGGTTCGAGCAAGCCGCAGCCCCATCCAATTGATTGCTCAAGTCGTTCTACCGAGATCCATCGATCCACAGACTGGACAACCACTTGAAATTATGATCCGCGGTGACAGCTATAACACTCCCTTACGTTGGCAAAAACTGGCCATCACACGAATCCGCACTCGATTGCAAAACCAAATCCCCAGTTTACGATCACAATTTGGTTCGCAAGTTGACGGTCGGCAAGCCTATATCAAAGCGGTCATACTAAACGCATACAGCACGCAAGGTTCATTGGATTTGTGGATCGACTCGTTCCACATGCAAACGCCCTACGTCGGTCCCACTAATCCCGTTGAGCAAGAAACCGGATTGGCGAATTTTCAAAGTCCTCAAACGGGTCCTGCATCCAATACACCATCCCACTCCAACCAAGTCGAAATCAAAGATTCGGTATTACTCGTAAACGGAGTCCCATTTATGCCTCGTATCATCGAGCATAATGGCGAATCATTGGAATACTTGTATCAATTGGGATTTAACACAGTCGCCCTCAAACATTTCCCAACACACCAACAACTCGAAGACGCTCATCGACTTGATCTAAAGTTGATTGTCCCTCCTAACCTCAACTCGGAATTGAGCCCAACCGCCAGCACTGAACCAATTCTCAACTGGAATCTCGGACAGCATCAGCGAGAATCGACACTTGAAGCACTTCAAGCCGCCAGTGAATTAATTGAAACGTTACCTACGGAGCTCGGCCGACCGACCGTTGTCACAGCCGCTCACCAATTCAAGCAAGTCAGTCGTTTTGCCGACCTCGTCATCCTCAACTGGCAACCGCTTCATAGTAGCCTTACGCTTGAGCAGTCATCAAATCAAATCACCCAAGCCATGAATGAACTGAGACGTGGCACGCCCTATTGGATTTCCATTGCCACGCAAATTTCCCCCGTTCTATTGCAACAACAATATTCCATGATGCAATCTCAGTCTAGGACACAACCTACTGAGCCGACTTCATTTCAAGGCCAAACCACCATCGATTACGACCAACTGGCTATGGTCACCCATCGCTCGTTGGCTATGGGCGCCCGTGGTATTCATTTTCAATCGTTCTCGCGACTCGACCGAACCGACAAGGAAACGATATTACGAATACGAGTGCTAGAGCGTCTTAATCGTGAATTGCAACTTATTGAACCATGGGTATCCGGTGGCACATCCACCGGCGTCGTCAACACGCCACTGGAAAACCATAAGGTCTACATGACCAAAACCGGGCGAACTCGATTGGTCTGGCTATTTAATCGCGATGACCATGAGCAAATCGTGCCGCGACCAAACAATGATGAGCTGATCAGCTTTGATGTACCCGGGGTTCCCTCAACATACTTACCCTATCATGTTAACTACTCGGCCATTCATCGTATTCGAACCAATCGCGGATCCAATAATCGCATCGCCGTGACTCCTACAGCTCCGTATTCACTGGTTGTCATGACGGCAGACCCACTTGTTAGGAATTATATCCAACGACGAATCTATGCAAATCGACAGCGGATACTGCAACTAACTTATGACATCCTACAGTTGGAGTTGTCGCGAGTGCAGTCCTTACGTACATTTGACTCCCTTACCGCAGTGTCACTTACGGACACGTTCAACCAAGCAACAGCTTCCCATCGCAGTTCCCGAAATGTCGTCGCCTCGAATCAATGGGATGTTGCCTATCAGTATTTGACGGGAGCGGAGAATAGCCTGCGAAAAATTCGCTTCCAGGTATGGCAAGCTGTTAACAATTATGATCACAATCTCGTCTCCAACCCGCTGAGTCTACATGCTAGTACATTTGTAGAATCCGTATCGACAACACGCGGATTACAACAATCAGCATGGTCACCCAATCTGCTTCCAGGAGGTAGCATGGAAGACTTGAATCAAATGCAACGGGGAGGGTGGAAACATCACCGAGACCCCAATCACTCTGTCAAATCGCTCGTCGAAATCACTTCTCACAATCCACGCGAAGGTAATCGCTGCCTACGAATCCAAGCCTGGCAAGACCCTAATCTCGCCGCGAGCTCGCTGCTCTCTGCTCCCGTTTGGGTTAGCAGCCCTACCGTTGCCGTACAAACTGGTGACGTATTACGAATTCATGGCTGGGTAAATATACCAGCACCATTGAAACACCAAGGAGATGGCCTCGTCATTTATGATTCCATTACGGGTACAGTCTTAGCCGACCGATTTCATCATACCGCCGGCTGGCAATCCTTTACTTTGTATCGTGTAGCGGACAGCGATGGAGAAGCTACGGTTTCATTTGCGCTGATGGGATTAGGAGCCGTAAATATTGATAACGTCAGTATTCAAAAACAAATCCCCAAACACACGCCAACACTTCCTAATCGTCAAGACACCTTACAAACCACGGCCACCCCCTAAAGCACTCTAAGAAACATTAAGCAAGCTCAGCAATCCAATCTGAGACAGTTGCTCGTCGCGAGCAAAACCAGTTGCCCGGACTGCCCAGTCATCAACGAAATCGAGGAATACATCTTTCGATGAATAACGATCCTCTACACGATCACGCTCTACAAATCTGGGATGCAGCTCTAGCAGCGGTCGATAGTGCCTCCTTGGTACGCCAAGCCATTCACGTTGACAAGCAACAGGTCCGAGTAGGATCCACTACAGTTGCCTCGGACACTATCGAGCGGATAGTAGTTGTCGGAGCGGGTAAGGCAGCAGCTGCGATGGCTCGGGGAGTAATCCAAGCGTTTGAAAATTCTCCGTTGCAGTCGCGGATCACGGGCTGGGTCAACGTACCGGAGGATTGCTTAGCCGAATTACCCCAAATTACTACGCATCCAGCTCGCCCAGCCCATTACAACGAGCCCACAGTCGAGGGCCAACACGGTACTGAACAAATACTGGATTTAATCACCTCAGTCACCCCGCAAGATCTCTGTATTTGCTTGATATCCGGCGGCGGCTCCGCATTACTGCCCGCGCCAACCGAAGGAATAACACTCGAGGACAAACAACAAATCACACAACTATTGAGCAGTCACGGCGCCAATATCCAACAACTAAATTCTGTGCGGAAGAAACTCAGTGACGTCAAAGGAGGCCGTTTGGCCGCTCGATGCGGTAGCCGTCATTTCGCCAGCCTGATTATTTCCGACGTCCTAGGAGATCCGCTGGATCTAATTGCTTCTGGGCCAACCGTAATGGACACTGAACCAGTTGAAGCAGCAATCGACGTGCTGCACCATTTTCTCGACGTCCAGAATCCCGTAGTGCAGCGTTGCCTCACCGCCATCGAGAATCACGTGCCAGTATCGACTCTACCGTCAGCCTATACTTTAGACGTAATTGGCAACAACCGTACCGCTGTCGCCGCTGCCGCTCAAGCCGCGACGCACCTCGGGTATGAAACAACACATATCGCGAACATAGAACTAGAAGGGTTAGCTGAACATGTTGGATTCGAACTTGCCGAGTGTTCTCGTAAAATGAATTCCGCCGGTGGAAAACGCGCATATATTTCAGGTGGCGAACCCGTTGTACAACTTGCCGACGCCAGCATCCGCGGCCAAGGTGGCCGCAATCAACAGCTCGTGCTAGCCGCATTGGCGAGGAAACTCGCAAATACCACAACGCCGAATAAATGCATGCAGCGGCAGTTCATCATGTCTGCGGGTACCGATGGCGAAGACGGCCCTACGGATGCAGCCGGAGCTTTCATTAATTCCTATGTTGTTAAACAGTTTCTAGCATCCTCACTCGATCTAAAAAGCACAATGCATCGCAACGATGCGTACACGTTTTTTGATGAACTCCAAGCTCTAATCAAAACCGGACCTACGCACACTAATGTCTGTGACCTACGAATTGTCTTGAGCGAGTAGTTGTTATCAACCACCAAGCATTAAAAAAGGCCCGTTCAAAAACAGGCCTTTTTTATTTGAATGAAAAACTTTCAACTTGGTATCAGTCCCACCACCATTGGCCTGGAATGAGGTGCGTCAATACCGTATCGGCATGAACTTTTTGTACAGCGCCATCGCTGTCTTGTAACAAATTCTTCGAGGACAGAGCATTCAGAGGTTGGATATCAACACCACCCCCGATTGGAGTCATCAATGATGAGCCTTTCCAAACGGCATTCACTGCAGTTTCGACTTGCTTTGGTTCCGAATAAACTTCTACTGACAAAATGTTTTCGTCGCCAAGAATGCCTAGATCCCAACTTGCTTTCCCGTAGAAATCTTGTTGCTGGATATAGGCCGATGCAATCAGCATATCGACAAGGTTTCGCATTTGAGCGTAAACAGGAACCTTCTTTGCAAGACTAGGATATTTAGTCGTAAAGGAATGTTGAAATGCTTTGCTAGCACGATCAACAAGACCATTGCCAACGCGTGTTCCATCGGCTTGGACCAATTCATCCGCACCAACCAACTTAACGCCTTCACCAATTAACTGCATTGCCAACTGATCTTCGCTCACACGTACGCATTCATAATCCGGCACAAAATACCAACGAGCCATGGCGTTACGGTTCACAGATGTCGGACTGGCAGCTTGAATATAGCTGTTAATCTTGACGGGTGGTTTCTCTAATCCAATTCCGATCAATTTCATGCGATAATCCGCTTCGACAAGCACTTGAGCGAAATGCGTTTTGGGTGAAATCCCTTCAACGGTCACAACCTGTTGCCCCAGACTACGTCGTAATCCTTCAACAAATGGTCGCGTATTTCGCGGATTCAACGAAGGCCCAGCTTGCACCAAATACTGTTGCATTCGCTGTAGGCCTGCTTGTGTAGGGTCGATCGATACACCGACAGTTCGAGCTTGATCACCGGCAGGGCCAAAGCTTCGCAAGGCAACGATCAAGTCTTGCAATTCCATGATTGCTTTGCCTGATTGAATTCCAACGGGGCGTCCCGAGGGGTCAACCGCATAGCCTTCGGCAGGGCCAGCGATAACAATATCTCCTGTTTCTGGATAATAGAAAACATAATCAATTGAAGTTAATCCAGCCAAATAACGCATATCACCAGAAACTCCCTCACCAGCTTCCATACGGTGAGCAATTTCTGCTTCCAAACGGTTCAGCGAAATTTTGCGGATAGGGCTGACTTGGGCAACAACGGGATCAAGCTGTTGGCGTGCTGCTTGGATTCGTTGCATTGTTAGACGGTTATCAAAACGTCTAA
>JAYZBF010000038.1:0-6596 GCA_036338835.1 Planctomycetota bacterium | reverse complement strand
CTGATATTAAAGGAGTTAGAAGTGACTGTTGTGGACCGAATTTCCCTTGCAGGAGCTTTAATTCACAACAGAATTACAAGTTTATGAGCGAGTGAGGTTACTGTCAACGCGCTAGGCATCTAAAAAACAAAGAAAGTTCTTTCTTTTTAAGCTTGCTGCTAGTTGACGGGAAACCCCTTTTATTCTCGTTTAAAACTCGTGATTGCCAAAATGATTTTTAACGTCCTGGTGCATGATCCAAGACTTCATTCCAAAAACATTCTGACAAGTGGAGGTAGACGGACTCGAACCGACGACCCTCGGCTTGCAAAGCCGATGCTCTCCCAACTGAGCTATACCCCCGTAGTGCTATTTTATGTGTACCAAATGTAGGACGCCACATAATTTAACATGCCTCACTATACATCCTCGTCGCTATATTTCTAGAGCATCTGCGAGCATTTTTTAGCTCCGCAAAATACTTTACATGTAAAATTCATGTCAGCAACGAATATGTAGTGGGCGTACCAAGATTCGAACTTGGGACCTCATCGTTATCAGCGATGCGCTCTAACCAACTGAGCTATACGCCCCACAATGTAACTTGCAAACAACTCGCACTTTACACAATACCTGTAGCATAATCCACTGGTACTAAATAACCCAGTCAAACAAGCTAGTTTTTCTTGCTAGTTTTGATAACGGGGGAATTGTTTTTATCGTCAACTGGCCCCTAAATAAACAAAGGAACTTGGCGCAGTTGTAAAATATTTTGCCGAAAACACAGTCTCATTTGCTGCTCCTTCAAGCCCGTTAGTGAACGCGCTGTTAATAGCAGTCCGCTTTGTCGCTTAGGGGTCAATCGTCGGTAAAAAAAGAGTCTGCACCGCTGAAATTAACTGGATAAGCAGCGCATTTTAAGCTGACTCCTGTATCCATTAAAGGGGGTAGCGGAAAAATAATAATTTCTCGTGCTATCGAGGCGACCTCTCGTCGGAGGGTTTTCGTGTTGATTCAGTTTGTGTTCCTCAAGTATCATTTGCCTTGATTTCATATTTCACTAAATCCACCACAAACCTTCCTGTTCTGAACGGTGCGACTGTTCCGATCAAGATATATAGACCAGTCCCTATTAGGCACTGCTTCATCAGATTGTCGAACCAAACCACGTGAAAGCCGCAAAGCTATGAGTGCTACGAATACCACAAATCAAAAACACATCAGACGCCGTCAGTCGGTCAGCGGCATAGGTGATCACCGTCGTTGTTGCCAACTATCTGTGGTCGCTCGGTTTGCATGGATCGTCGCCTGTACATTTTGCCTTGCCGAGACGCTCGTCGCTGCACCCGCGGTTACGGAGACGCTGAACCGATTTAAGCCAACACAAGCTGACGTGGATTACGACCAACCCACCGCGCAGCAAGCAGCACAGTCACAATTGAAATCGATTCGAGAAGCAAATGCTTCCGGGTGGATCGTGACGGATGCCAATGACCAGGTGCTACGCAAATTCTTTGATACCAATGGTGATACAAAAGTGGACCGCTGGAGTTATTTTAAGGCCGGCGTTGAAGTCTATCGTGATATTGACTCAGATTATAACGGTCAAGCTGATCAGTTTCGCTGGCTTGGCGCCGCTGGCATTCGGTGGGGAGTCGATAACGATGACAATGGAACAATTGATTATTGGAAAGTCATCTCGGCTCAGGAAGTATCACAGGAGCTCATTGCAGCCATGCAAGACGGAGATCAATTGCGGTTTGCCAGGCTTTTTGCGAATGATCGCGAAATTCAAGGACTTGGTGTTAGCCCGGAATTGCAACAGAAATTGAGCGATGGCCGCGCTCAGGCGGTGCAGGCGTTTACAGCATCTGCTGCTACCAAGTCTCTGCTAGAAAAAAATGCACGCTGGGTTCACTTTGGTGGGACCCATGGTGTGTTGCCGGCGGGTAGCGATGGACGAACCCAGGATTTGTATGTCTATGATAATGTTGTCGCCGTGATTGAACACGAAAAGACTCATCGTCAGATTCTTGTAGGGGCACTGCTCCGCTCTGGTGATACCTGGCGGCTGGTACAGTTGCCTCCCGCCCTGTCAGTTGCCGGTACCGGAACATCTGGCAATCAAGTTGCTCTCTACGAAGGCTACTTTTTCAGCTCGTCTAACGCCGCGCCAATCGCGCCTACTCAAGGCGGGACCGCTGAGATGTCCGCTGAAATTCAGCAGTTACTTGCTCAGCTCGAAAAAATAGACCTACAACTAGCCTCAGCTTCATCCGCCAGTGCTGGGCAGTCGCTCAACAAACAGCGAGCGGATGTTCTTGTGCAATTGATTTCAAAATCCAGTTCCGCTGAGGAAAAAAGCAACTGGATCCGGCAGTTTGCTGATACGGTAAGTGCTGCAGTTCAATCTGGAGTTTACCCGCAAGGGATTGCTCAATTGCAGTCACTCGATTCCCAAGTCGAACGAGCCGGTGGACCGGATCATGCGTATGTGCAGTTTCGCTTGATGACTGCTCGCTATGGCGATTCGTTGCGAAAGGCTCCTGAAGAGTTTGAGGCGGTTCAAGAAAAGTGGTTGGTCGACTTGGACGCTTTTGTGAAGAAGTTTCCTGCCAGTGGAGATGCACCCGAGGCAATCTTCCAGTTGGCGATTGCCGAAGAATTTGCTGGTAGTTATGACCGTGCTATTGCCTATTACGGCGAAATCGTAGAAAAGTACCCAAAGGCACCAATCGCACCCAAGGCTACAGGCGCTCAGCGACGGCTTAATCTCAAAGACAAGCCTTTGGCCCTCGTCGCTAAATCGTTAAGTGGTCAGCAGATTGATACGCGGCGATTTAGCGGGCGCATTGTGGTGATACATTACTGGGCCAGTTGGAGTGATCCTAGTACGCAAGATATGGTTTTACTGAAACGCTTGACCTCAAAGTATGGCGATAAAATCGCTGTCGTTGGCGTGAATCTCGACGCCGACCGAAATGCTGCTGTGAAGTTGTTACAAAATAGTGGTTTCTCCTGGCCCCATCTTTATTCTGCAGGGGGAATGGATAGCTCTCTGGCAAACCAGCTCGGAATTGTCAGTGTCCCTGTGATTTTTTTGGTGGGATCCGATGGAAGAGTCGTAAAAACAAGCGTTCATTCTGCTGAACTCGACGGATTAATCGATAAATTGATTAAATAACGCTTCCGTGGCCCGATTTGTTTGGGTGTTTGCGGTAACGTCATTATTGCAACAGTACCGCCTTAACATGCCATTTGGAACTGGATATGTAGGGTTATGTGCTGGTTTAAACATTCTTTCCCGTTGTCGGGCATAATCCGTTTGTTTCTGATTATCGCTAAAATCGAAAAAGATTAACATTCGGTGCCCTCCTCTACCGAAACCTAGTAGTAGCCCTAGTTACATAGGGAGATTGATAGTTATGCGATGACTGTCAGAGGCACGGAAGTCTCTGAAATCGGTTCAAAGCAAGTTTTATAGTCAGGAGTGAACCAATGCGACGCTTAGTATTCGGATTGGCTGTATTAGGAATGTTTGTGGTAGTTCAGCCACAGGCACAGGCTGATGATCAGGCCGTTGCTCAACGAGTCGTTGAGACAATCCAGCAGCACAAAAAAACCGGGGCTCTTAAGGGCTTTGGCTTGGACTTACAAGTAGAAAACGGAGTGGTTTGGGTTAAGGGCGAAGTTGCCAATGCTCAACAGCACCAGTTGCTCATCCAGTCGGTAGCGCAGCTCGAAGGGGTTGTTGATGTTGTCAACGACATCAACATTCGGGCTCCAAAACCGACTCCGGTTGCACAACCAACCTCCGATATTTTTGAGGATATTACCCAGGGCCTTAAAAATGCCTTGGGTATGGATGATCAGCCGGATGTGGCACCTGAACCGGCAGTTACCGGTGAAGTTCCAGTACCGCTGCCAGCGGTACTTCCAGAGCCCCCTCGTGCAATTGCTCGCGTCATGAACGTGCGTCCCGTGACGCCCAAAGTTGACGATGATGCGATAGCTCAAATCATTGGACAGCATCTTAGTGCCCTCAAGGATTCCGGCGAGCTCGAGAACTTTAACGTCCAGATTAGTGTCGGTGGTGGCACGGTTTGGATGAAGGGATTCACGGCAAACGAAGCTCAACAAGCTTCTATTATCGGAATCGCTCAGGGTATCGACGGTGTTGGTAAGGTTGTGAATGATATGGTTATTCGCCAGCCGGCATCGTTTCAGATTGCCTCAGTCACGCAAGTGCCAATTCCAGCACCGGAACCAGCATTTGCAGTTGAAGCACCACCCGTTGTACCGCAGCAGGCATTAGTTGCTCAAGCGGCGGCGATGACAGCACCTGTTGCTTCGGCACCCATGCAAATGATGGCGACACCTTCGGGTATCGCTCAGGCTCGTTACGAACAGCCAAATTTGCCGGCCTATGCATGGCCAAGTTATGCAGCGGCCCCTAACTACGGTCAGGTGAATTACCCTAAGCAGTATTCTGCTTCAGCGTGGCCTTATATTGGTCCATTCTACCCTTACCCTCAGGTTCCACTTGGGTGGCGTAAGGTTTCCTTGGAATGGACTGACGGCTGGTGGTTCCTGGACTTTGAAAGTAACTAAGCATCTTACAGTTAGATCAGTTATCTAGCTGCTATCAATCGGAAGCCCTGTGGATCACGTGATTCACAGGGCTTTTTGGTGTTTTGGGCACTTCGGCATTAAGGATCGTTATTTTCGTTATAAACGGAAAAACCCGCAAGATCGTTACAGTTTAACACGATAACTAATAACAGCAACAAAGGGTCTTTAAAACGCGACCGGTCTACTGAAAGGGAGTTGGCCGTAATTTACAGTCGCAAACGGCAATATAAGGGAATAATGATGTCATACAAGAAGAACATATTTAGAGTGTTGTCCGGAGCCGCATTGACGGTTACGGCAATGCTCAGCATTGGCTGTCTGGCTACGCACGGACCAAGTATGGGGCTATTGTCAGTCCCAATTCCTGTAAGTCCATATTATCAAACCAAAGCAGAGGATGATTTCTGGGTGAAGGAGCGATATAGTCGTGTCCCGATTCGAGGACCGGTCGTAGCTGGTGGACCTCAAAAAGCGTTGGATCCCCCAAGTCACGATGAAGTGATGCGGGCATTTCTCAAAGCTCATCCGCTTAAAACGGGCATTCCTTTTCTCTATGATGTACAGCGTAACGATGTACGGATCGTGATCGACAAAATCGCGGACTATATGGACCCACCGCGGTTCTATCCGTTAGTGGGACCCGCTCAGCTACATCACGCACATTACAAATGTACTTTACACTACTCTGAAGTAGTGTACGTCGGCTGGCCAGTGCCACACTCGCTTGTTAACGAAGAAGCGGTTGAAGTACTGTACATCGATCACAATCACTTACACATGGTGGGCAATGTCGAGTCGGGACCAGGCAGTCCGTATTAGACATCAGCGGAATGGTTGGTGTTCGGTCCAGAAGAACCTCATGAATTACTACACCACGTATTGCCCCGTTGTGTGACCCTTTGGGAAGTCCGATTCGATTTGTCGAGCCGGACTTCCCTTTGTTTTTTGGCTGCGAAACCGCGCCGATGAGCGTAAACGACCCGGTCGTGGTGGAATTCGATCGCTCTGATGTCACCCAGTAGAGGATTATTTTCGTTAATCTTCGTTGGCGTCAAATCCCGATAAATATACTGGCCTTTTGGCCCTATTTGGGTACCGTTTCACGGAAGAAATGGTGGTCTGGGTAGTTTGCTAAGACTTTGTTGCTTCAGGGATGTTATAAGTTGATAGTTTTACCGAAAAATATTGCCATAATAGGCGGCTGCGCACTGGTGACTGCGCTGTTTCTAACACCGGTCGTTTCTGCTCAAGAATCCGGTAGCACCACATCATTGTTGTCATTGTTAGGTGACGGCGGTCTATTGATGATACCGATCGGTATTTGTTCGTTAGTGTTAGTGATGTTTTCGCTCGAGAGAATGATGAATCTACGAATTGCCCGGATTATTCCCAAGCCATTTGTACGTCGTGTGTTAGAGCAATTGAAGGCTGGTGAGTTGGACAAGCGGACGGCATATCGTTTGTGTAAAGAGAACAAATCGCTGGTGGCGGAGGTCTTTTCAGTCACCTTACGAAAATGGGGCAAGCCAGCACAAGAAGTTGAACAAGCAATGGTAGATGCCGGCGATCGCTTAGGTAACAAGCTTCGTCGTTACCTGAGACTCTTTAATGGTATTTCGACAGTGACGCCGTTACTGGGTCTGTTAGGCACGGTCATCGGTATGATTACAGCAGTCAACGCAATAGTGGATGCCGGAGCAATGGGTAAGCCGGAATTGTTAGCTGCAGGGATTGGCCAAGCATTGATTACGACGGCAGCAGGGCTGAGCGTAGCTATTCCAGCGTTGATTATCTATATGTATTTCACGAGTCGAGTGGACCGCATCTTAGTGCGTGTTGATGAACACGGGCATCAATTAGTACAAGCCGTTTCTGCTGAGGGACTTTCGCGCATAAAACGGACTCAAGCGAAAGATCTAAAAATTGTGGATCGTAAACAGGCGGCCTAAGTTTATGCCCATCAAATTAAACAATGCCGAAGAACC
>JAYZBF010000037.1:0-6910 GCA_036338835.1 Planctomycetota bacterium | reverse complement strand
ACATCGGAACTTATCAAAATGGTCAATGGAAACTAGATACCAATGGCGATGGCCGCATATCTGTTGGTGACCAAGTGGTGGAGTTTGGCCAAGCAGGCGACATTCCCGTGGTCGGCGATTTCAATGGAGATGGAGTTGACCAAATAGGAGTCTTCCGTGGCGGCAAGTGGCATCTGGATACCAACGGTGACCTTCAACGTGATCATCGGGACCAAGCATTCCAGCTTGGCACAGATGGCGACCAACCAGTCGTCGCTGATTTCGACGGCGACGGCATCGACGACATTGCTGTCTATCAAGCCAAAAAGGCCAGCTAAGCAACCGCAGTTTCCCATGAACGCGAATGGCCCTGCCCGCCTGCCTTATGAGTTCTTTAACTTATCGGCCTCAGCTTGGAATGCGACAATTTCTTCTTCGAGCCGAGTAACTTCGCCCGGTTCGTCATCCTGTTGCTTGGCACCTGAAAGCTGCATTTTTAGATTCTGCACCTTCTTGCGGACCACTTCCAATCGCTTTTTGGCTTTCTTGTCCATCCGCTTCTCCCCCTTGGCTATTAGCATTTTAAAAAAATTATCGTTTCATCCTGAACGTCAACCGGTTTAACAACGCTCACATCTTCCGCTGGTGCGTTTCGAGGAACCAGCCTCATGCCACCCGCGAGCAATACGACTGCAATTGCTGCGTACATATTGAGTTTTCCCCATAAGGCTTCCTTCTCTTGAAACTTTAGGGCCGCATCGCTCTTTCCCGCCAACATGGAGCTGATATAGAAAATCGCAAACACTAGAACAAGTTTCAAACTCAACAACCCATGATACATTCCCTCTGGCTTTTCTTCCGCATTAAAGATAGCCATCGTATTGTACAAACCGCTCAGCAGCAATAATGACGCGCAAATCATAATCACTTTGGACCACTTACGTTTGACTTGCTGCTTGACGGTATTTTCTGGGTCATTGCCATCGAGCGACGGGCACAGTACGAGCTGCGTAAAGATTGCTCCGCCGACCATCACGACCGCGGGAAGGATGTGCATCCAGCGGGAAATTAAAGAGATCATGTCATCCATTATTTTACTCCAATGAGTCTGAAAGTTGCTGAAATACTGCTTGTGCTAATTCCGCTGCGTCTGGCTTCGTTGTCGTTTCACCCGTAAGTTGTGCATCACGTACGGCTGACAGTACTTTAGAGAATAGCGGGCCGGGGTGCAGCCCCATTTCTTGTAAATCTTTTCCGTTGAGCAGTGGCGCTGGGTCTAACTGTTCCAAGGGTAAATCCAGCTTCTGCTGACAGAATTCGACACCAGCTGTTGGTTGTTGATGATGACTGGCCCAGGCTGTCGCGATAGCTAGAGTTTTTGCTGCATGTGGGTCAATCAATAGCCGTTGGATTTGAGGCCACGGTGCCGAATCGGCGTTAATAAACAGTTCCGCCTGCTCAATCATCCAGCAAACAGCCCTAATGTCGTCATTGGACATCTTCATTTGTTTCAGATTAGACCGTACGTCACTCAAGATAGTGTCCGGTGCTAGTGTTTTATAGATAAGTGCTAGCGTCGAAAGAAAATCGTTAGTAGGCATTGCCGCAGTGATTGCTAACAACGATTTCCAATTGGCAGCTTGATTTGAATCTGGCAAGGTAAGGCCAGGCACCGCGTACATTAATACACCGGAGTCTAACAACAATTCGAGCCCACGTTGGTAATTTTCCGACTCCAGAGTCTTATGCAGCTCGACTAAAATTCGTTCGCGCGAAACTTGTTGCAAGTTCTCGGCAAACTGCTTCACCGCGGCGAAAGTTTCTGGGTGGATGGTAAATTGGAGTGTTGTGGCAAAGCGAATGGCACGCAATATTCGCAGCTTATCTTCGTGAAATCGTTCTGCTGGAATTCCAATCGCTCGAATAACTTTGGCGATTAGATCCGCTTGACCGTTCACAAAATCAATGACTTGTTCATTAATAGGTTCATAGAACATTCCATTAATGGTAAAGTCACGACGAAGTGCGTCTTGCTCAGCGTTGCAAAAGCTGATCGCATCAGGATGGCGGCCATCGCTGTAATCGGCATCTTCGCGAAAGGTAGCGATTTCGATATTGCCTGTCGCTTTGGTGCCAATCAATGTAACAACGCCAAAAGCAGCTCCGATCGCTAGTGTTTTTTTGTCAGCGAAGACCTCTTGAATCTGATCTGGCAAAGCATTGGTCGCGATATCGAAATCCTGGGGATCTTGCTTTGGCCGCATTTGCTGATCGCGCACACATCCACCAGCAAAGTATGCAATAAATCCTGCTTTGCCCAATTTCCGCACAGTTTTAACGGCAAACAAAAGAGCTTTTTCAGCAACTATGGGGGACGATTCGGTCATAGACTAGAGCATAGCATTTACGCCAGATTTTGGAACCGCGAATAGCCCCACTTCGAAGGTTAACCGTATCGCGGTAGGCTGTCGTCTATATCAATACTCCACGCATCAATACCACCGGCCATACTTTGGCATTGCTTGAAGCCTTGGCTTAACAACCACTGTGTCACTTGCAAACTCCGCATACCATGATGGCAATACACAACGACGTGATCCTCTGCATGCGGCAGTAGCTCAGCCACTCTTGCTTGCATCTCACTCATCGGGAGCAAGCGTGCTCCGTCAACCTTGACCAAATCCCATTCGCCTTGCTCACGGCAATCCAGCAGTACAAAATCTGCTTGTTCATCTAACAAGCACTTTACCTCAGATACAGATATCTCTAACGGCAAGTCATCATTTGTCATCTTTTAAAACCCTATCGTGGTAAAGTGAAGGCGTGTGAACGGTATTCTGACGCAAGCAATGTTAAACGTTCCGATATCCGGTATGCAAGTAAACTAATTCCATATCATAACTTGTATAAACACAATTGTGCTATCATTCTGTTTGTACTACTTGGCATGTGAATAGGCATAAATAATTGGCATTTCCAGAACTTAATTTCAGCGGCACATTACGCCCGACCCAGCAGGAAGTACTTTCGGTCGTCCAGCAACAATTGAGCGATGATCAGCGGGAATTCTATATTGTCGCACCGCCCGGGTCAGGCAAGACCGTAACAGGCCTTTATTTATGGGCCCATGTTTTCAAATGCCCTGCTCTAGTTCTATCACCAAATTCAGCTATCCAATCACAATGGCTAGCTCGTACGGATCTTTTCCAAGAAGGTGACTCGCATGTTAACCCTAGTCTCCTTAGTTCGAATCCGAAGAGTCCGTCGTTATTGACTTCATTGACATATCAGAGTCTCACGCTACCGAGCCGCAATTCATCGGATTTTGAAACAACAGCGCTGCAAAGCTGGGTAGACCATTTATTAGAAAAAGAAGCAGCTCGTAATCCGGATGAAGCAATGACTTGGATCACGAATCTACGAGAACAAAACCTTGAATATTTCCAAACTCGATTTAACACATACCTTAAAAAGGTCCGCGATGCACATGCAGATCTTTCTGGGGGTCTCGATACGCTACACGATAGTTCGATCACAAATCTTCGTGAACTCAAGAAACAAGGCGTACAGCTAATCATCCTGGACGAGTGCCATCATCTTTTGGGCCACTGGGGACGCGTATTACAAGGCATCCACGAGTTTCTTGATGAGCCTTATATCATTGGGTTGACGGCAACTCCACCAGATGAATCCGATCATGATCCCGATAATTGGGAGCGTTACGAACATTTCATGGGCGAGATTGATTTCGAGGTACCGATCCCTGCAGTCGTCAAAGAGGGCGATCTCGCGCCGTACCAAGATCTATGTTACTTCACACGTCCCACGGACGATGAATTAGCATACGTTTCCAATACGAATCAAGCGTTGCTTGACATACTGGAGATCGTTTCACGCGGGGATTCCGAAACCCAACGGATGTCTCTGCCAGATTTTATCTATGACACACTCGACAAACGGATGTTAATGCACGGGCCCGCAAAAAGTTGGAGTGAATACGAAGAGCGAGCATCAAATATTTCTTGGAATGGGCGAGCCTACTTGCGCAGTGTCGGCAGAGAGCTTCCTGCAGGAGTTCCAGAGTTGACCCAAGACCAATTCGACGTCGAAGACTTACTTGAGTATGTGACACCATGTTTAGAACGATATGTCAGACTTTATCTAATGATGCAAGACAACCCTAAATTGCATGCGTTGGCACGGGAAATCAAATCCAAACTGCGGATGCTGGGTATGCAAATCACAGAAACAGGACAGCAGCAATGTGCCTCACCGATTAGTCGCATCCTGGCATATTCAAAAGCCAAATGTCTGGCGCTGCAGCCAATCTTATCGGCAGAAATGAATGTCTTGGGTGAATCCATACGTGCCGTTGTCGTATGTGATTATGAAAAAACATCGGCGGTTTCAGCGGACATCAGCCATTTACTTGACGAGGAAGCGGGCGGAGCGGTGGCGGCATTTAAACAACTACTCCTTGATGAGCAAACCGATCAATTGGATCCCATCTTGGTAACAGGGTCGACTGTGCTGGTCGATGATGATTTACGAGAAATATTTGATGCGGCCGCAAAAAAATGGGTGCGTGATTCCCAGTACAAAGTAACTTGGGAATGGTTTGACGTTGACGAATTCTATCTTATGCGAGGTAAAGGATCCGATTGGTCGCCTCGAGTCTATGTAGAAATGATTACGGAATTGTTTCAACAAGGAATTACACGATGTTTAGTGGGTACTCGTGGATTATTAGGAGAAGGGTGGGATGCCAGCAAAATCAATGTATTAATTGATCTTACCTGCGCATCCACCCATACTGCCGTCAATCAACTGCGTGGTCGCTCAATGCGATTGGACAAAGATGTCCCTCAGAAAATTGCGGACAACTGGGATGTTGTCTGTATAGCTCCAGAGTTTTTAAAGGGTTTGGATGACTACAAGAGGTTTAGAAAGAAACACGGGAGAATCTATGGGGTAACTGATGACGGTGTCATTGAGAAAGGGGTCGGGCACGTTCACGCAGCACTTACAGAAATCAAGCCTGAAGGCGTCGAAAGTTCCGCTGCGATGTTAAATCAAGATATGCTTTCACGCGTTCCTCAACGTGCCGCTGCGCGTGAATTATGGGAAATTGGTAAACCCTATTTAGGAAAAAGTCAAACGTCGGTGGAAACCAAGATTGAAATCAAACCACCTGCCATGAAAGGACGCGGATTTCCACCATTCTGGTATGCGGAAACGCCGTGGGATGAGGCAAGTTTAACGTATGCCGTTAGTCGTGCTGTACTGCGTGCGTTAGTGGAAACGAACGTAATTACAACAATACGTGTCGAGGATACTGAAGAGCATCTAACCGCCAATGCTCGCAATGGTGGTTATGTCCGGGTGTTCATGAAAAATGCCGACGCCAAAACAAACCGCATTTTTTCCGAGGCCATCTCGCAGGTTTTTGGCCCGATCAAAGATGCCAGATATTTGATCGAACGGCGAGCGGCTGTTGGTGATATATCGATGCAAACGAAACGCCCCAAATGGGCTAGTTATCTACCCGAATTTATTGGCCATTATTTTGATTATGAGGAATTAGTAAAAGACCTCGAAATTCAATTAGTGATGGTTCATTGTGTCCCGACTGAGCTGGCTCGTAACAAAGACCGAGTGTTTATTTTTCTGAAGCACTGGAAAGAACTGGTGGGCCCGGCAGCAGTACATTTTCTACAACGTGAAGAAAGCCAAGAATTCTTACAATCGGCGCGCGAGCAAGGATTGGTTCCAAAAGAAAAGACCCACCGCAAGGAAATATTCGCGTAGCATTTAATGTATGCAAGTAAGATGCTTCGCACGCTCCGCGTCGCTTAACGAGAGCGAAAGATTTCACTCGTGAGAACTTCAATAACGGCTGTTCTCAATCCATAATCGTTTACTTTGACGCGGGCCAGTATGTCATCAATTTCATATTGATCCAAGCGTTCCATGTTACGCCCTGTTGAATAGGCGAGCAGCGACTCGATCAAACTCCGTGCGAATATATCACCTCGGGTCTCGGTAAGCACACGCTTGAATTCCGCAAAATTTGCATAGGACTCGCCGGTGGATAATTGACCTGAGGGATCAATTGGCGAGCTTGGTTGTCTGCCGTTGGAAGTCGGATACTTAGACCGCCAACGTCCGATAGGATCAAAATTCTCAAGTGGAAAGCCAAGCGGATCGATGTTGCGATGGCAAATGTTACAAGCCTGGTCTTCACGGTGAAGCGAGAGCTTTTCGCGGATCGTAGTCGCGCCATTGACATCCGCATCGATGGATGGAACTTCGTCCGGTGGTGGGGGCGATGGCGTCCCTAGGATATTCTCGAGGATCCACGCGCCACGTGTCACTGGTGAAGTATCGACACCATTGGCACTGACCGTCAGAACGCTCGCCATACCCAGCAATCCACCACGCTGTTGGGTCTCGGTCAGTTCGACCCGCTGGAATCCATCGGACTGCCGCAGGGTCTCCCAGTTGGGTAACTGGTACAGTTTGGCAAGCTGTTTATCAACGAAGGTGTATTCAGCATTCAGGAAATCCATGATGGAGCCATTCCGCTCAAGCAAATTCTGAAAAAACAGTTGCGTTTCTCGCTTCATAGATGGGGGTAGGTTTTCCGCATAGAACTCATTCGCCGTTTTCCGAGGTGGCGGTTGGTCCCCGAGATCTCGCAGATTGAGCCAACTGTCGAGGAAACCGCTCGCGAAAGCATTCGACCTTGGATCGTTCAATAAACGCTCTATTTGGGCGGTCAACTGCAATTTAGTTTGCAGTAGCTCGTTGTTTGCATCCTCGTGGAGTTGCTCGTCGGGGGGCGCGGCCCACAGCGTATAGGAGAGTCGCGTCGCTAGGTCATGTGGCTGCAAGATAGCGTCTGTATCTTCTGTGATCTCACTAAAATACA
>JAYZBF010000036.1:0-12634 GCA_036338835.1 Planctomycetota bacterium | reverse complement strand
ATCCCGTTAAATACACGGTATTACGGTGGAAAACATTAAATCTTTATGATATTGGTAAAGGTTTTTCGCTGTTCTGTCGCCAATGGGTAGAGTCTGAGGTATAACATAGGGGTACAAGATATTTAATTGTTGTGGGTCGTTATAGCCGATAGCAAAGCAAATTGTCCGGTGAAAATAGAACTGATTTTTAACACTTGTTTATTTGGAATGAAAATAATGAAGAAACGAAACAAACAAATTGGGATGATCGTTGCAGTTGTTGCATTGTTAGTATCCGTGATGCCGAATGTTCAAGCCGACGATGCACATTACGAAGGCTGGGTTCGTAGTTTTGCGGAAGCGAAAGAACTAGCTGCTAAAGAAGGCAAAAGCATTTTAATGGAATTCACCGGTTCTGACTGGTGTCCCCCGTGCAAGGCTTTGCATAAAAACGTATTGGGTACGGAGACTTTCAAGGCTGAAATCACGAAAGATTTTATCTTGCTTGTACTCGACAATCCCCGTGACAAATCATTGGTATCTGACGCTGAACAAGAACAGTACAAAAAGCTGTCAGCGCAATACAAAGTCACTGGTGTACCAACCGTATTTTTAGCGGACGCTGAAGGCAAGCCTTACCATAAGCAAGTTGGTTACAGTGGCGACCCTGCTGACAAGTGGGTAGCCAATGCACGTGGCAAAGTCAAGGTTCTTGCTCAACGCGATGAGTTCTTTGCCCAAGCTTCGGAAGCAAAAGGCGTTGAACGAGCTAAATTGCTAGAGAAAGCAATTGCTGGAATTGATTCAGCTGTAGCACTGGCGTTGTACGGCGATACAATCGACGAAATTATTAGCTTAGATGCTGAAGATACTGCCGGTTTAAAAGGCAAGTATGCAAAATTACGTCAGGGCGCAATTAATGAAGCGAAGCAAAAAGAGCTTTACCAGGCATCGTATAAGCTTTTCCAAGCTGGCGACAAACCTGGCGCTAAGAAGTTATTGCTAGAAGCTCAAGCAATTGCTCCGGAAACGCGACTTGGTCAACAAATTCCGAAGATCATTGAATCAAACTTCAAATAACCAAGAGCTACGTTAGGGCTTACATACGCGTCGAACATTGTTTGGCGTAGGTAGTGAACGGCGGATTAGATACAAATCTAATCCGCCGTTCTTTTTTATAGCTTGTTAATGGGTTGCAACAAAAAGGAAGCTCCATTTTGGAGTGGTCATTGTTGTACCTCAACGCAGCGATTTTCAGCACAGAATTATGACGCTATTGCGAGCGTTAGCTTATAGGACTTCGTGTATTGGTTCGATTCCGGGGGTGACCATGTACTGAGGCGTTCCGGTCTTGTCAAAGAAGCGAACCTT
The DNA here is from genome assembly GCA_036338835.1 of Planctomycetota bacterium. Lineage (GTDB taxonomy): Bacteria > Planctomycetota > Planctomycetia > Pirellulales > Pirellulaceae > UBA721. The sequence goes on along the minus strand of JAYZBF010000036.1, from coordinate 11,284 downwards.
GCCAGAGTCGATGCCAACGTTTTTATATAACGTGGCAAAAACTTCTTGGAATTTCACCGGTCGCTTAACCGCGTGTTCACCGTACTTATTGGTGGAACCGATGACTTGTCCGGTCTTCATGCCACCGCCAGCGAGCATGGCACAGGAGACGCGTGGCCAGTGATCGCGACTGTTGTTTTTGTTGATCTTAGGTGTCCGGCCGAATTCTCCCCACAGTACGACTGAAACATGACGATCGAGTCCACGTTCGTGGAGGTCTGTAACGAGTGCGGCGAGACCTTGGTCTAGCTTAGGAAATTCTTGCCGCGAGCGGGGGAAGTTTAGGCCGTCACCTCCGTGCCAGTCCCAGCGACTGTAGTTCAATGACACAACGCGTGCACCGGCTTCAACGAGTCGGCGAGCGACGCAGAAATTGCGAATCATTTTCGGAGCGCCATCTCGCTGATAGGTTGGATCGTTTTCTCCGTATCGTTCGAGGATCTTGGGATCTTCCTTGGAGAGGTCTAAGGCTTCAACAAGTTTGGACGTAGTCAATATTCCGAGCGCCTGTTGGTGGTAGACATCCATGCTGTCCACGATACCGCTGTTGTCTGTTTCACGGCGAAATTGATCAAAGGCGTTTAGTAGATTGTCACGATCGGCGAGACGATCAAGTGTTATTCCTTTAAGGGTCATGTTGGCTGAGCTGGCGAGCGGATCTTTTTCCACTAACCCGAACGGCGCATTTTTCACTCCGAGAAATCCTCCGTTTTGCGTTTGTCCCCAAGTCCCGTTTCCGGTGGGGTACATGAGTGCAACATTAGGGGGAACAGAATTATTGATTTTTCCTTGTAAGTGAGAGGACCAAGCCCCGAAATTGGGCCGACCTTGTCGTGGTGTTCGGTCTCCGAACTTCCAGCCGGTCATACATTGATAGGCGTCGTGTCGGCCATCCGCGTCGCAGATAGAGCGGATGGGGATAAACTTGTCCATCATCTTAGCCATGCGAGGAAACATCTCGCAGATTTCAATTCCTGGCACGTTCGTTTTGATAGGTCTGAAGTCACCTCGGATTTCAGCAGGGGCATCTGGTTTAAGGTCCCATAAGTCAATATGGGAAGGTCCGCCGGGCATATAAATGTTGATAATGGCGCGGTGATTGGAGCCCGTGGCTGCGTTTGAGTCCGCTTGAAACATTTGAGGCAGCGAGAGTCCACCCATCGCCATGCCGCCGATCTTGAGGAAATCCCGGCGAGAATGCCCGTCACAAAAACGGTTACTACGAGGTTTACGTCCGTAAATAGTGAGCATCTAAATTAGACCTTCAAGCAATTGATATTAAAGGGACTTTGCGACGTGACTATCTTAAGTCATTATTATTATCGACCAGAACCGTCTATTATTATATGAAAGATAGTTCCTCTTTAGCAAGATTGCTTCAGGTATTACTGTGGGCGCTCGTTCCAATGGGGGGGGTTTCGTGTTGTTTCAGCATCGCTAGAATACCCGTTTAGTGTTTTGTGCAATGTTAATCGTGGATCGATGTAGTAGGAATTTAGATGAGTCGTTTCGGGGCAATTTTTCGCGAGTTTTTGCGAGCACCCAATAAGATTGGGGCGGTTGCGGGGAGTTCATCGATTTTGGCCAACAGGATGCTCGATGAAGTGGACTGGGAAACCGTGAAAAACATTGTCGAATATGGTCCTGGAACGGGTGCGATTACACGACACATTGTCGCGAGATTGTTAGCGGAGCAACGGTTTTTTGCCGTTGAATTAAACGATCGCTTTGTTCCGGTGTTGGCTAAGCACTGTCCCACGGTCAAAATACGCATTGGTTCGGTGGGTGATATTCGCTCGATTTGCGATTCGGAAGAGATGCTCAGCGTTGATGCTATCATCAGCGGTTTGCCTTGGACAGCGTTTGAGGAAGAGTTGCAAAACCAATTATTAGACGCCATGTTTAGCGTGCTCAGTGAGCATGGGCAGTTTATCACATTTGCCTATCTGCATGGACTACCACTGAGTAGTGCCAAACGGTTTCGCTCGGTTCTTGAGGGCGTGTTTGATTCGGTTTCTGTCAGCCCGATTGTCTGGCGCAACATGCCGCCCGCGATTTTCTACAGTTGCCGTCGATGAACACTCATTACGGACTTATTTCTTGATGCACACAACTCGTAAGCCGTTAAGTTGGCTTTCGACGCTCGCGGAAGCTTGCCCACGATAACTGGACCGACATGAGGAAGCTTGCGACATAAAGTTGCCACCGCGAAGGACTCGATGTGACCCCGTGGTTGGACCGGGAGGGTTTTTTTCCGGCGGTGCGTTGTCGTAGTATTCTGCGGAGTAAATATCTTGGCACCATTCAGAGACGTTGCCATACATGTCAAATAACCCCCATTGATTGCATTGCTTGCCAGCGACGACTTGGATCTGTTCCGTGTTGCCACGATACCAGCCGTAGTCTGTAAGATTGCTGGCGTTTTGGCCGTAGTTGTAGGGAGTGGTGGTTCCTGCGCGGCAAGCGTATTCCCATTCCGCTTCGGTTGGCAGGCGGTAAGTGCGACCGGCGGCCTGCTCTGCTGGTAGTTCCGAGAGTTTGGCGCAAAAGGCGACCGCTTCTGTATAGGAAATATTGTTAACCGGTAGATGGGGGCCTTGGACCGTGCTGCGGTTACTCCCCATGATTTGGTTCCATTGTTGTTGCGTTACTTCGGTAACACCTAGAATTAAAGTTTCCGTGATCTGTGTGAGATGCTGAGGCCGTTCGTCGTCGCTGGCATATTCATCTGGCTTTCTTACGATAACGCGGTTGTCATTATCAGTGTTCACACGGCCCGCACTGAATAGACCAATTCCTTTGAAATGCATGCTGCTACCAACGACGGTGACAGCGATTTGTAAGTTGCCGGCGGTGGTTTGAGCGTTAATGGCCTGGGCCATGTTTTGAGCGATTTGATCTGGACTGGACGGTTGGTTTGTCTTCTTACCCGAACTAAAACGAACAGGGTTATAGAAAGGTGGCTTTTTGGCAGTATCGGTGTCGATTAACTCAAAGCGTTGGCTCTTGCCGGCTTGATCATCTACGATGAATATTTGACCCGAGCGGAAGCGATTCCCGCCAAGTGCTACTTGCACTACGTATTCCGGTGCTCCCATTTGAAATACTCCGGCATCCAATACGGCGAGTGCCATCCCAATACTGTTGACCTCTCGAGGTTTCGCACTGGGCGGCAAATTTGCATCTAAGTCGGGAGCCGCGGCTGGTTGCTGGGCGTGAGACAAGACTGAGCTAGCGAGGACAAGCCCTGCGATCAGTAGAGAAGCTATGGTTAAGCGGCGCGCGTAATGTTGGATAGCGTAAGTCATGATATTGCCTTATGGCTAGGACGGTGTCGAAGCGTACGATGCATTGTTACCAATGCGTTAGGGTTTCGTCTAGTGGTTTTTATTGTCGTGTTGAGTTAGTTATTCGTTTTGAGTTGATTGTTTAGCGCGTTTCCACAGGCCAACTAGTTGTCGTGTAAGCGAGGTTTGTGATGTGTTGTGATAGAGCGAGTCAGCCGGTAATTGTTTTGTTAAACGTCGGTGTGCGATGCCCAGGTTGTGGTATGGAATGCTAGGGAAAAGGTGGTGCAACGCGTGATAGCGTAGACCAACCGGTGCCCATATTTCGCCGATGACTGCGTTTTGTGGATAGTTGACTGAGTCAAGTAGTTGTTCTTCGAAGCTCATTTGGCCAAAGTCGTTTTCCCAATTATGGGCGCCGAGTGTACGCAGGGCGTTGAGTGTGAGAATGATCACCGCCGTTGTATAGGACTGAATGAAAAAGGGCCACGGTAATGTTTTTTTGGTGACTGCAACCCATGTCACGAGTGCGGCGAGCCATAGAAAGCAGAAAAACTCCTGGAGGTAGAACATGCGTTCGGAGCCTGGAGATGAAAGTTGTCGGCAATAGGTGGGATCAATAATCATCGACGAACACCGCTTGTGGACAAACTTTCGAAAGCCGGGGATGGTCCAAGCCAACGGAGTAAAAAACAAGAACCTAACGAAAACCAGTGGCGGTACGATTAATGGGTGGAGCATGAATAACACAATTTGTTTCGGACCTCGTCGAGCCAGCGGAAGGTATTCACCGTCTCGTTCTGTGCCGTAATGGCGGCGGCGATGATGGTCCAGGTGTGGGTAATAAACGAAGGAAGGTGCAAGGAAGAGAATGCCACAGAACGCATTCCAAACAAATCGAAATGCGATCATTGTGCGGCCACTCATGTGGACAATCTCATGGATGAACATGGCGATACGGTAATAGAGTAAGGCTGCTACGATTGTGAAGGTGATATAGAGAATCCAGGTGGTGGAAATGTCAGCCGGATAGTACATCCAATCGACCTCCCATATGTTGAAATCATTGAGGTAGAGTTTGGCGGCGTAGGTCCGTCCATGAGTGTAAATGAACATACCGACGGCCCAGCAAGCAATAAAGTCGATCCAATAAATAAATGGATTGTGCTTGAATAGGTCACCAACGGTTTTACGCGCATCTCCTATCGAGAATGGTGCAACTGGATTGATAGGTGTGGTACTCATTATGACTTGTTGCTTTACTAATGTATTGATACAGCATCACTTCTATAAATCGGCTTTTTGGGTTCGCTATATTTATCCAGAGTTAGCCGCAACGCTGAAACGGTACCGGTATCTAGCGGTTTTTTATGTAGCGGCAATTTTGGGCCATCCGGATCTGTAATTTCCGTAAAATGTTAGGACTACAATCATAAGTCCTTTAATTTAACTAATGCTAGGTCTGAAAACGACCGAATATACAATATATAGTGGCTAAGGCCCCTACTTGATACCATGTGTTGATTTTTGGTGGTCGTGCTGGTGTACTCTTCAAAAGTAGATCTGTTGTAATTGTTTCCCAGTTGCGACTGATTGTGAAATGAGATGTCGCCGTGCTAGCACTTAACAAAAAGAAGTGACGAAAAAATCAATTGGTTTTGAAAAACTACCAGATATAGTGTTGACTTGAACCCCTCCTACGATATATTGTCTCCACGTCGTTAGTTGGAGTTTATCAATTTGGATGAGCTAAGACAAGTTTTGGCAAAATTAGTCAGGATTTGTTAGACTAGTGATAAGACGGAATTTGAAGGCTAGTAGGATAGAGCTTTCTTCAAGGATTGATCGACGACAAACGAAAAGGCGACTCTCAAACAGTAGTTGTCAAAATGGATTGTTTTAGACCACGGATTGAAAAAGGTCGAATTCTAATAATAGCTAGTGTGCTAGAGCTCGCTTGTGAGCACGGCGCTGGTTCAAGTTCTTTCGAACTATTGTGACAGTAGTTGTCATAGCCAGACCAATCATTTGATACTAGATACAACTAGGCATCTGAAACTTGATGATTGGTTTGACTGTAGCGCCTACATGTCACGAATTAGAGTAGTCAGAAGTTATATGATGAATAGGCAGGATTAGATAGGAAGTCGAACGCTACCGAGCATATGGTAGTAGCTACAAAAGGAGTGACAGATGATACGTGCGCAGGCAGATTGGATTGTTCGTAAGCGAGATGGAAGAATTGTACCTTACGAAACCACATTGGTAACGACAGCGATAACAAATGCTTTTCGAGCCGAGTTGAATTTGGCTCAATCTCAACCGATTGAAGATATTGTTGAACAAGAGATTCACCGTATGGTTGAAGGTGTGACCTCCGAGTTGGCGCCCTTAGCTGGCACGGACGACGGAGTAGAAGTCGAAAAGATTCAGGACTTCGTCGAACTAGAACTAATGCGTCAGGGACATTACCGCATTGCCCGCCGTTACATCGTCTATCGCAGTGAGCACGCCAAGGTGCGAGCGTTGAGAGCAGAAGATACGAGCGAAGGCGAAGAAACAAAACGCATTCACATTACGCTGGAAGATGGTGCGCGAATTCCGTTTGATCAAGGCCGAGTACGAGCGAGGTTGTTGTCGGCGAGCAAAGGCTTGGAAGAATTCTGTAGTGTTGATGAAATTTTAGACGAAGTTATGCGGCAGGTATTCGACGGTATTTCCTCGACGGAAATATATCGCACAATGATCCTTGCGGCTCGATCCAGTATCGAACGCGACCCTGCATACGACACACTAGCATCGCGTTTGATGTTAATGGTTATCTATAACGATGCGTTGCAAGCAGCCCCAGATTTTGAAGGGATTGAACCGCTGTATCGTTCACGGTTTGAACATTACATTATCGATGGCATCAATGCCGAGCGCCTATGCGAATCTCTTCGTGAATTTGATTTGGCTCAAATTGCGGAAGCTCTGCAACCACAACGCGACCATAATTTCAAATACCTTGGCCTCCAGGCTATTTACGACCGGTACTTATTGCATATTGATGGCCGCAGAATTGAAACACCGCAGTTTTTCTGGATGCGAGTGGCAATGGGGCTAGCAATTAAAGAAGGTGACCAGAAAGAACAACGCGCGATTGAATTCTATAACGTATTATCCCAGTTTTGGTTCACGTCCGCCACGCCAACCTTATTCAACTCAGCCACGAAACATCGGCAGCTCAGCAGTTGCTACTTGTCGACAGTTACGGATGATCTCGAGCACATCTTTAAATGTGTTTCTGATAATGCAATGTTGTCGAAGTGGGCTGGTGGTTTAGGAAATGACTGGACCAATGTGCGTGCAACCAATTCGTACATCAGTGGTACCAACGGTCAAAGTCAAGGCGTGATTCCGTTCTTGAAAGTTGTCAATGATACAGCGGTCGCAGTAAACCAAGGCGGTAAACGAAAAGGCGCCGTCTGTTCTTACTTGGAAACATGGCATCTTGATGTTGAAGAATTCCTGGACCTTCGCCGTAACACGGGTGACGATCGCCGCCGTACGCACGACATGCACACGGCCAACTGGATCCCGGACTTGTTTATGAAACGAGTGCGAGATAACGCCGAATGGACATTGTTTAGTCCGGACGAAGTTCCCGACTTACATGACTTGTTTGGCAAAGCGTTCGAAGAGCGTTATGAAGAATACGAACGCCAAGCGGATGACGAAAAAATGCGCATGCACCGTCGAGTTGGAGCCGTTGAATTGTGGCGAAAAATGCTGACGCGACTATTCGAAACAGGCCACCCTTGGATTACCTGGAAAGATCCTTCAAATATCCGCTCTCCACAAGACCACGTTGGTGTTGTGCATAGCAGTAACCTTTGTACTGAAATCCTGCTCAATACGACAGCTGAGGAAACGGCGGTATGTAATCTTGGCAGCATTAACATTGCGGCTCACGTGCGAGACGGAAAACTGGATTTAGAACAGTTGGAAATTACCGTCACGACAGCTATGCGAATGCTCGATAATGTGATTGATATCAATTACTATCCGACCAAAGAAGCTGAGAATTCCAATCGACGTCACCGTCCAGTTGGAATGGGCTTGATGGGTTTTCAGGACGCGTTGTTCCGTCTAGGTGTTGGTTATGCCAGTGATGCTGCGGTTGAATTTGCCGATCGCAGTATGGAAGCGATTTCGTATTTTGCTCTGAAAGCTTCCTCCGAATTAGCTGGTGAACGTGGAACGTACTCCAGTTATATCGGTTCGAAATGGGATCGTGGCCTATTGCCAATTGACACCATTGAATTGCTTGAGCAAGAACGTGGCTGTGCTGTTGATCTCGATCGCAGCACGACCTTGGATTGGGATGTGATCCGTCAAAGCATTAGTAAAAACGGGATGCGTAACAGTAATGTCATGGCAATCGCCCCGACAGCGACCATCTCCACTATTGTTGGCGTTTGCCAATCGATCGAACCTTCTTATAAACATCTGTATGTTAAGAGCAATCTTTCAGGCGAGTTTACTCAAATCACGATTGATTTGGTTGACGAACTGAAGCAACGTGGTTTGTGGGATAGTGATTTGTTAGAAGCCCTCAAATACTATGATGGATCGGTACAAGAAATCGAACGCGTGCCGGATGACGTGAAATCGCGTTATCACACCGCCTTTGAAATTGACCCAGAGTGGATCATCAAGTGTGCCGCTCGACGCCAGAAATGGATTGATATGGGTGAATCTCTAAATCTCTATATGGCCGAACCTAGTGGCAAAAAACTGCATAGTATGTATATGTCGGCCTGGGAAAAAGGATTGAAGACCACCTATTATCTACGGACGCTCGCGGCGACTCAGGTTGAAAAATCGACCGTCGATATCAATAAATTTGGTGTGCAACCGCGTTGGATGAAAAGCGATAGCGCCTCTGGCGATATTTCCGTTGACCGGAATGAACCCTCGTTACCAGCGACGGCGGTCACGAGCGCTTGTAGCCTCGATGGCGATTGTGAAGCTTGCCAGTAGCTTTGGTTAATGCCGAAACTGCGAGACACAACGAATAAAAATAATAATCAATAATAACTAGCATGTGAAGACAGGAGACCACGGATGACCACTCCAGAAGGACAAAAACTACTTAAGAGCGATTCAGGCCGAGTAGACGCAAGTAGTAAACGACTGATTAACTGTAACCAAGTTGATGTCAACCAATTGATGCCGCTTAAATATCATTGGGCGTGGGAGCATTACAACAATGGTTGTGCAAATCATTGGATGCCCACAGAAGTGCCGATGACCAAAGATATCGAGACTTGGAAATCGGATAAGCTTTCCGATGACGAGCGACTCGTGATCATGCGTAACCTTGGGTTCTTTGCGACTGCAGAAAGCCTAGTTGGTAACAACTTGGTCTTAGCGATTTTTCGTCATGTCACGAACGCCGAATGTCGCCAATACTTATTGCGTCAAGCATTTGAGGAAGCCATCCACTCACACACCTTCCTATATGTTGTGGAGAGCTTAGGACTCGATGAGGGCGAGATCTTCAACATGTATCGTGAGATACCGTCGATCGCTGCTAAAGATGAGTTTGAAATGGAGTTGACGGCTGAGATCCTAGATCCCGATTTCACCTGCGAAACCTTCGAGGGTGGCCAGACACTATTGAAAAACCTAATCGGGTTTTACTTGATCATGGAAGGTATATTCTTCTATTCAGGGTTCGTGATGGTGCTTTCATTCCATCGTCGAAATCTGATGACTGGCATTGGAGAACAGTTCCAGTACATCCTTCGCGATGAAACCATTCACCTGAACTTCGGACTGGATCTGATCAATGGGATCAAAGCTGAAAATCCGGAGTTGTGGACGGAAGAATTCCAAGAACAAATGATCGCTCGCATTCGCCGAAGTGTTGAGTTAGAAATCGACTATGCCCAAGACTGTCTCCCCAACGGTGTGATGGGACTCAACGGTGATCTGTTTACGGATTACGTTCAGTATATTGCCGACCGCCGACTGGAACGTATCGGTTTGCCGGCTCAGTACGGTTCGGCGAATCCATTCCCTTGGATGAGCGAAACGATGGACTTATCCAAAGAAAAGAATTTCTTTGAAACTCGAGTTACCGAATACCAAAGTGGCGGTTCGCTGAATTGGGACTAAGCCCCAGAATAAAATCGAGGACACTGAGCATTCTGCATTTCCAGGTTTTTGCGGATGCTTACAATCTCCCCACGCTTGTGAGCGCCTGCGAAGGTTCTCAAGGCGTGGGGGTTTTTTGCCAACGAATTGAATCACAAATTTGCATTAAATAATATGAAGTGAACAGCAATATGAAAAAGATAACCTTCCTCCTTATGATTCAATTGGTACTTACTATGCTTGCGATGCTACCCACTGTGACCTCGGGATCTAATACAGCAGGTTGCATTGTCTATATTGGCACCTACACATCGGGTGAAAGTGAAGGTATCTACGCATTTTACTTAGATGCGGACAAAGGTACATTGACTCGAATTGAAGGAGTCACGAAGTCCGAGGAACCTTCGTTTGTTGCACTGCATCCGAGCGGCAAGTATTTGTATGCCGTTAACGAAACGAGTGAATTTATGGGGAAACCAGGTGGCGGTATCACTGCGTATGCCATCGATCAACTAACGGGAACCTTGACGAAGCTCAATTCACAGTTGTCGCACGGCGATCATCCCTGTCATTTGATGATCGACCGCAGTGGACGTTGTGTTGCTCTGGCCAACTACACCGGTGGTAGCATCGCAGCCTATAAAATTGGCAAGGATGGTTCGCTCAGCGAGGCCACATGTGTTATTCAACATTCTGGTTCGAGTATCGATCCACGCCAACAATCTGCGCACGCTCACTCTATTGATGTTGATCTGAATAATCGCTTCGTCGCTGTTTCAGACCTCGGTATGGATCAAGTATTGACGTATCGTTTAAATGCTCGCAAGGGACTGTTAACGCCTGCCGTTGCCCCGTTTGTTAAAGCAGTTCCTGGTGCTGGACCACGTCACTTTACGTTTCATCCCAATGGGAAGTTTGCCTTTGGCATCAACGAGTTAGATCTAACTGCGACGGCGTATTCCTATAACGGACGAGTGGGCAAACTACAATCGCTGCAAGTTATTTCGACATTACCGCCTGGTGAAACAAAACAAGCGGGGCAGTCGACAGCCGAGATGTATGTGCATCCCTCGGGAAAATTCTTGTATGGGTCCAACCGCGGACATCACACGATTGTGGTGTATCAGATTGACCAACAGACGGGTAAATTGACTTATGTGGAAAACGAGGGAACACAAGGCGAAACGCCACGGAGTTTTGGTATCGACCCTAGCGGACAGTTTTTGTTGGCCTTGAACCAGAGCACAAATTCCATCGCACTGTTCCGTATTAATCAAGATACAGGGGCTTTGGAATATACGGGGACCACTGTCCCCTGCCCCGCACCAGTCGCAACAGCTTTTCTGCGATAAACGTATCCGCCCTATTGAAAATCACCCTCGACGTATGAGTCAATTTTTAGTACTCTCTCGACGTTCTGCTCTTTATCGTTATGAGACTGACTTGGATAATCTATACGCGAGAGGAATAGGTTTCGATGAACTTGAAATTGGTTTTGCTTTTTGCTGCGGAAGGTGATGACTCCTGGCTTACAGGCATTGATTGGGTGGGACGTTTGTCCGCTTTCGGCGTTGCCTGCCTAATTATGCTGGCTTTCTATATCATCGCACGCATCCTGCAGAGTGCGTCTATGCGAGTCGGCGCTAGTCGGCATATCAATCAAGAATTAGCGGAGTTTATGGGCCGGGTGGTAAAGGTAGGCGTATTGATGATGGGGTTAGTCACCTCGTTGTCCAACCTAGGAGTCGATGTCTCAGCGCTTGTTACAGGTCTCGGGCTCACGGGTTTTGCTTTGGGGTTTGCCCTCAAAGATG
>JAYZBF010000035.1:0-5773 GCA_036338835.1 Planctomycetota bacterium | reverse complement strand
GACAATGCTCTGAAGTATTCTATGAGTGATTTTCGTGGTGACAGTACAGAGTGGCTCGCCGTAAAGTCGATATTAGATCATCAACAACAATCAAAATCCGAGTCGGCTGCCTTAGCTCGGTTACTCGAATCACAGCAAGATGACGGTGGCTGGGGTTGGGATCACACAAATACCAGCGATGCATTTGCAACCGGCGTCGCACTGTACGCCATTTCTCGTTGTGACGGTATAAATCAGACCGTCATTGAGAAAGCTCGCGAGTTTCTTATCCGCACGCAAACCGATGACGGGAGTTGGCTTGTCCCGAGTACAAAGAAAGCCCGTAATAATAAACCCGGCGCTACCTCTAATTACTGGGGAACTTGCTGGGCAGTAATCGGCCTCGTCTCAACCAAGTAGACAAACAGTACAGTCACATCGTTCCGCAGCCACCGATTTTTTGTTTAATCGAGCAGCGGAGTGCTTTCTCCAATTACTCGCTGAAGTTCAACAACGGCAATGGCCCTGTCTGCAATCGCTTGGTGATAGCCAAGTTGGAGCATCAACAAACTACGAAAATCGCGGGTCAAACGATCAAACTCAACCTCGCCGTTGGCATAAGCGGATTGATCCGTCTCTAACGTTTGCTCCGCCTGCGGGATGATCGTGTCCTTATATAGTGTGGCCGTCTCATCAGCTCGACCTATTTCAGCTAGCAATTGAACTATTACCGCCGAGGTCCGGTCTGTCAGTGTTTCAATCGATATCGTGGAAGCGTCATATACATGTTTCGCTTCTTCCTCGAGGGCATTATATTTCTTATCCCAAATTGGAATACTCACTTGAAGACCGAAGAACCATGGATCTTCACCAACTTTTAAACTTTGGTTAGGTGCTCGGTTGTCGTCTGTAATAAAATAGCTCGCCATGACCGTGACGTCCGGACGACGCCTTAACTGTGCAACCGTTACACCCCATTTTTTCGCCTGATTACGCAAACGAGCGGCTTGAATGTCAGGTTGAGATTGTAAGGCAATCTTGACGAGGGCCTCGTGTGATTGCGCTGGAGTCGATACGTCGATTTTTTCTGGAGAGACTATTTTGGAGTCCAAAGATCGATTCAATAGTTGATTAAGAGTCGCAATTTGACTCGTACGTTGCTGCGTGAGACGCGTCAAACGTTCCTCAAGTTTGGTGAGCTCAAGGGTGCCCAACAATACGTCACGTGATGAACCTCTGTCGGCCGCGATCAAAGAATTGGCGACATCGATCAACGACTGTAATGTTTGCTGATTGTTTTTAGTCACCTCGAATTGTTGTTCAATCAAATACAGTCGGAACCATCCAATACGAACTTGCTCCAACACGTGCAACCGCGCACTGCGGTAGTCAGCCTTAGCGGCTAATGCGTGGAGGGTTGCCAACTGTTGTTTGGCATCAAGTGTTTCAACCCAGGGGATCATTTGGCTAAGACTGATATTACCACGCTGGGAACCTGTTGCGGTTTCGATCGGACGACCAAAGAAATTCGCACCGACCTTGGGGTCTGGTAGGGAATCGACATATCGGGTCTTGGCGGTCGCTGCTTCAAATACTAAGGCTAATCGCTGAATTTCGCTGTTGTACTCTAGGGACCATTGTTCCAATTCGCTCCGTGTTTGCAAAAATTTCGTCGGGGCTTGTTCGGTCGTTTGGTTTTCGGTTGCAGCGGAAGTGTTGACGGACGTCTGTTGATCTTCATTGGCAAAATTAGCGTCTAGTGACCGACTCGGTTCAATCAAAGACGCTTGAGGGTGTCGAGGTGTGGGTAGATTAATTGCGCAACCAGACATATATAAAACACCCAATATGAGTGGCCAATAGAGTCCGAGACGATTGATGGAGATAGTAGTTTTACGCACTTTTTATTTTTCGCTGTCACACGGAAATAATCATTCCTTCGCAGCGTAAATCGTCCAAAATACGTGGAATATTGCACTAATCCAGAGGAAATAAAGGGGTTAGTGAATCGCCGTTTGAGAAAACACAATACTCGTTTTTAGCTCGAATGAGCTAAACGGTCATTTTAAGCAAAAAAACCCATTTTCATGAAATGAACCAAACTATACTATAATCGTACGAAATGTATTCGAGGTTTTACGGAGTTCATTGAATTGCATAAGCAAATTCACAAAACAATCATGGCAACAGCAGTTTTGCTGCAAATGATTGCGCCAACTTGGGCACTAAATGGCCTTTGCGACAATACTGATGCATCATGTGCACAAGGTATGGATGCAATGGAGGATTGCGTTTGCGCAATGCCAATCACTGAAACTGCGCCTAACTGTTGTGCTGCCCCAAAAGAACCTCTCACAGATACAATCAGCTTGCACGCTGTGTCATGCGTATGCTACGTGCAACACAGTGAACCATGGTTGCCGCCACAAGGCATAGTGTTCAGTGAGCTTGTCCCGATCAGCTTTGTTTGCGGTTTTATACAGCACAATGCCAACGATCAATACTTGCCCGCTGCGAAGCGTAACCAAGTTACCACGCCGATGTTAGCGAGTCGCATGCCTAGATATGCGCAAATTGTTCTAAGTGTCTGGTTGACCTAAGCAGAATTCTATTTGGCATCTCTGCTGCGAGATTGCCACAAATGACCATCCACTGATTTTCTTTGGTGGATGTTTCCAACGCCATTGTTTTGCAACCACGCAAACATATGCGAACACTTTAATTGTTTACACGTGCTTCAAATGTCTTGTAGTACACAAAGTTTATGACAACTTTTCAAAGAGGTTTATTATGCGTTACCTTACTTTACTTTCAATCGTTCTTATCTCCATTGCCGGTTGTATCGAATCCGATACGGAATCTTTCAACACTCCCGCAGTCGACGTCAGCCTAACTCCCGTAAACCAACTGTGTCCAATCATGGGATCAGCTATTACCGACGATGGTGGAACCACTGAATATAACGGCAAACTCGTTGGATTTTGTTGTGCCGGCTGTGATCGTCCATGGAGTGAACTATCGGATGCCGACAAAGCCGCGAAGCTCGCTGCGGCAGATACCATTGAGGAAGCACACCACGGACACGGTGGACACGACGACGGTGACAAGGACGTTGAGAAAAAAGATGCTGAAAAAGACACAGTATCTGACGAGTAATATCGTTTAGAAAACTTGATTTATTTTGTAAGTTCTTGAAATTCATGGTGTAACGACAATGACCACAAAACCAGAAACCAAATCAGAACAAACACAACCGACCAGCGCTGCTACTGTCCAAACTCCTACTAGGATGTCCTGGAATTGGTGGCTTTCGCGCTGTATCTCATCTGGTATGTTCCTAGCTGCTGCGCTGCTTGCAGGTATTTTGTTTCTTATTTCGATAGGCATCGCACAACGTGTTGGCTGGATCGATCCTGCTGGTGGATCCACAGGCATGGTCGACCATGACCACGCCGAAACGGTGTATACCTGTCCGATGCATCCAAATATTAGGCAGCCCACCTTAGGCCGCTGCCCAATTTGCGATATGGAATTGGCCCTCGCAACCTCTGGGACTGATTCGGGAGATTCCATCAGTGTCCTAATCCCCCAAGCCAGTCGACGATTAGCGAATATTCAAACGGCAATCGCCACGCTAGATTCATTAAGTACCGAATTACACACGATCGGCTCGATCGAAGTCGATGAAAGCCGCCAAGCAACCATTGCATCATACATCGATGGTCGCATCGAAAGGCTATTTGCTGACTATACCGGAGTATCAGTCACGACAGGGGATCATTTGGCGGTGGTTTATAGCCCTCAACTGTATGCTGCTCAGATTGAATATGTCGAATCAGGTAAGGCTTTGGCAAAGATGACACCCAGCACCTTGAAAATCATTCGTGAAACCCAAGTCAAACTTGTCGCCAATTCACGACATAAGTTAGTCGAATTAGGAATGACCACCGAACAACTCGCAGAACTGGATAAAACCGGCATTGCCCAGTCACGATTAACGATCTACTCGCCACTCGGTGGCACAGTCACTGGTAAAATGACGCAAGAGGGAAAATACATCAAAGCTGGCGAGCCTATTTACCAGATTGCAAATCTATCAACTGTGTGGCTCGTCCTCAAGCTATTTCCAGAAGACGCATCACGCATGCGATTCGGACAAACGGTCCAAGCAGAGATTGCTTCCAAACCCGGTACAATTCTGCAGGGGCGAGTCGCTTTTATCGACCCTGTTGTAAACACCACTAGTCGCACTGTTGGCGTTCGAGTCGAATTCGATAACACCAACAGAGAATTACGCCCCGGTGATTACGCGCGAGCCACCATCGAAATACCAATCGGTACTAACGGTGAGATTTACGACCAAGAACTTGCTGGAAAATGGATCAGTCCGATGCACCCGCAAGTAATCCGTGACACACCAGGGGATTGCCCAATCTGCGGCATGAAACTTGTTTCAACGAAAGAATACGGCTTTAGCGACACTCCCGTCGATCAACCTAAATCACTTTCGATACCACGTTCCGCTGTTCTGTTAGCCGGCGACAATAGTGTGGTCTATGTTGAAACCAAGCCTGGCCGCTTCGAAATACGCCGAGTCACATTAGGGCAGTTACTAAAAGACCGCGCGATCATCTTGTCCGGAATATCCGCCGGAGAAAAAGTTGCGACGTCTGGTAACTTCTTGATCGATTCGCAGATGCAACTCGCCGGAAATCCGAGTTTGATTGATGCCACAGTCGCCAAGATGACCTCAGCAAAAAATCTTCCACTGCAGTTCGATCAATGGAGTGCACGCGGCATAACTGGCGATGAAGGTGAGCAATTGGAGCAATTGTACTTGGCGTATTTTGATATTAAACAGAAACTGTCATCTGATAAAACGCCGACTAAAACGAGTGTCGAAGCACTGAATACGATTAGTACGGCACTAGAAAGTTCAGACGCGGCTGGTTGGACTCATGAAGAGAAAGCGTTGTTGTCACACATCTCGCAGCACTCGCAAAACCTCCATGAACTATCCCTTGCTACAGCCCGTGTCGAATTCAAATGGATCAGCCAATCCATTACCCCTTTGGCAACCAAGGTGCGAGGAACCAATAACCCGCAACCGTTTTATCATTTTTATTGCCACATGGTTAAAGAGGGCCAAGGTGATTGGCTACAGAACAACGATCGTTTAGCCAATCCTTATCACGGTATTGAGATGCTCCGTTGTGGTAATTTAATCAACACGTTTGATATTGCAGGAAAAGAAACAGACAACAAAGTTGATGCATCAGCACCGGAAGGGAAGTAGAAAATGCTGCGCGCCCTCACATCTTTCTGTATTAAAGAACGCCTAATCATGCTGTGCCTAACGGTCCTAGTAATCACTGGTGGCTGGTACAGCTTTCAAAATACACCCATTGATGCCATTCCCAATATTGGTCAAAACCAAGTCATTGTTTACACATCTTGGCCTGGTCGATCCCCCAAGGATATTGAAGACCAAATTACCTATCCCTTATCGGTCGCTTTGCTCAGTGTGCCAGAAGCGGAATCCGTCAGGGGAAAGAGCCTATTTGGGTATAGCTTTGTGCAGGTCACATTCAAAGACAGTACCGATTTCTACTGGGCACGCTCACGAGTCTCTGAGCAATTAAGTAGTGTCGCCGCTACGCTTCCCACTGGCGTAACTCCCACACTGGGTCCAGACGCTACCGGACTGGGGCAAGTCATGTACTATATTCTTGAGCCGTCCAAAGACACAAATTTGGCCGATCTTCGCAGCTTGCAAGATTATGTCGTTAAATTT
>JAYZBF010000034.1:0-6162 GCA_036338835.1 Planctomycetota bacterium | reverse complement strand
TGAATAGACCCAACTTCTAGGGTTGCAAGTTTCTTTTCTCGCTCCTTGGCCGCTTCACGTTCGAGCACAGCACGATGACTTAGCACTAAGTTACGGCGTTGCGCGTCGGCTTCGGTAACCACGCAGCTCAGTTTACGTCCGACATATTCTTCGAAATTCTCAACGCGGTACAAGGCAACTTGACTTGCAGGAATAAACCCTCGAATTGAATTCACTTGGCATTCCAATCCGCCAACGTTATTGCCGGTAATCGTCACATCGACAACTACGCCTTCTTGCAAGTCTGCCCAATCAGCGACACTAACCGACGCTCCCGGAATACGGACGTCATAGATTTGATGCTCTTGGTTGTAGCCAGAAACAACAATATCAATTTCCACACCTACTTCGAAATCTTGACTGAGTTGCACTCGCTGAACAACACCTTCATTAGCGCCACCAAGTGACACAAAAACATGCGTCGCATCAACGCGAATCACCGTGGCTCGTTGTCGAGTATCTGGTTCGAGCATAACACCAGCGGTGGTAGGCACACTGGCATCAAGTAATTCGGTCGAATTGGCTTCGTCACCCAAGGCTGCTGCAATTTCCGCTTCGAGGTCTTCAGGCAAAGTGTCACGAACAGACGGAATCGGAACAGGGCCCTGGCGTACTGGGGGCACAACAATCGTATCAGGTTTTTTATTATCCAAATGTGGCTTGCTACCTTGAGGTGCCAAACTGGTATCCGTCTTACGTCGAGAGCCAATTTGGATTTTTGGCTTATCGACGACTGCATCATCTACTGGCTTCGTTGGCTCCGTTGGTTCCGTTGGTTCCGCTGATTCTTCCGCAATAGTTTCCGTATCAGCAGAGCTACTATTAGGAGTAATCTCAGCAACGGCTGGGGATGCGACCGTGTTTAGTGCTTCGGGAGATGCTGATGGGTTTTGAGTTTCGGGAGCTTCAGGCGTGTTTGGCGTTTCTGAAGTCTCGGAGTTCGTAGTAGAGTCAGTAGTCATGGGACGGTTTTGGGGAATCAAGCAATAAAGGGAAATGGGGAATCTGCCGCACGAATGTGCAATTAGTAAGTATTTAGATACTTCCGTAGTCTAACAACGCAATGAATCAATGAAAAGGCACTGCCACAGGTGGCGGCGAATGTATTCTATAATTGATTTTACGAGATTTCACTATTTCTCCATTTTACACAAAAGGCACACCGGTGAACATTTATCCAGCAAGTCGGTACGGGGATGTATTTGCACAACTCATCGAGGCTGCTCCGGCAACCGAAATAGCAGCGGGCCAAGCGAACACCGACTGTTATGCATCGTTGCAAGCATTAAGTATTGAATCGGCATTTGCAAAG
The DNA here is from genome assembly GCA_036338835.1 of Planctomycetota bacterium. Classification (GTDB taxonomy): domain Bacteria; phylum Planctomycetota; class Planctomycetia; order Pirellulales; family Pirellulaceae; genus UBA721. The sequence goes on along the minus strand of JAYZBF010000034.1, from coordinate 4,811 downwards.
AAAACAGTTTTGGACCATGAAGCTGCCTCTGCCTGTCTCAGCGGTATTTGGCTACTTCATAATTACCTCGACCAATCCCATGCCATCAGCCAAGATTTGCATAGTTGTACTGGTAGTTTTTGGCACGGCATTATGCATCGGCGGGAACCGGATTATGGGAATTCGGCTTATTGGTTTCGCAAAGTCGGCAATCATTTAGTCTTTCGAGACCTTGTGATTCACCTGAGTCAGGATAACACAGACACAACTGCCCGAGGTTTGATTTGCGATGGACAATGGGACCCCTTCGCGTTTATTGATTTATGTGCTCAGACAAGTGAGGCAACGGACGAGACAACCAAACTGTGCCAGCAAGTAACCAGCGTTGAATGGCAACTGTTATTTGATTATTGTTATCATTTAGCAACCACTCCGATCTAAGACCAAATAGACTAGAATTGCCTAGGAGAAGCCGCCATATGCCATTTCAATTCCGTTGTCCTCAGGGACATTTGCTCGAAGGGGAAAATGAAGACGTTGGTCAAATCGTCAATTGCCCAATATGCGGAGTTGCGCTCACCATTCCCAGTGCACCTTACACTCCAACCGCGACTCCTATTCAACCAGCGGTACCACACTACCAGCAGAATTACCTCGAAGCACCTACTGCTGACGTCACCGACACTGCTCCTCCAGTTATTGAACCGGAAACAGAATTTTTTCCCGATGTGACGGCGGCTAAATCTAACGATGAGCCCGAAAATGAATTTGGCATTGACAACGACAATTCGCAATCCGATTCAGTCAAACAAGATAATCAAGAAGAGCAAGCGGCCAACGATACGCCTGATTTTGAAAACGGAAATGCCAACCAGGATGAACTGCGAATACCATGTCCTAACGGGCATATTCTCCACGCAACACGTGATATGTTAGATGAAGAAGCGATTTGTCCGTATTGCGAAGAACAGTTTGAACTGAAAGAACGTAATAGTCTCGAAGCAGTCGAAAAGCGTGAAATGCTTTCTGAGAAACGACAAGAGAAACAAGAACGAGTATTTTTGTATTGGGGTATCGGAATCATGGTCATCGGTATCCTAAGCGTCATCACCTTCATGATCATCTACAGCCAAAATAAAATGTAAAATGAATCACAGTTTTTCTGTTGCCGTAAATATTTCAAGAAGTCTATTTCACAGCGGTCAGGCAATTTACAACCAACTTTAAGTTCCGTACAATTCGCGTATGCTCGTTCACTAATTTGGCGTACGCCTAAAAGTGCTCAAGTATTAAGAACTACAAAAATATCCTCTTTTCAGTAACATCTCTAAATCTAAAACAGGCCCTACAATGAGTAACGCTCTAGAAGTAAACGAAGAAAATTTTGACGCCGAAGTTCTCCAAGCAAGCGAACCTGTGTTAGTTGATTTTTGGGCACCGTGGTGTGGCCCCTGCCGTCTGATTGCACCAATGATTGATGAAATCGCCGAAGAAAATGCTGGTAGCGTGAAAGTCGTTAAAATCAACATCGATGACTCACCCAGCTTGGCTACCAAACATAACGTATCAAGTATTCCGACATTGATCGTGTTTAACAACGGTGCAGCAGTAAACCAGTGGGTGGGTGCTCAACCGAAGCAAGAACTACAAGAAGAGTTAGACGCTCTGAAGGGCTAAGCTCATAAATCTGCATTGAACAGTAACTTAATGGTAGCTACCGTAGTGGCTGATAACGGTCACTTGTAGTCCGTTAAAATTTTTGGGGATTATCCAATATGCAGTTCATTCTGATTGATCAGATTACCGAACTTAACGAAGACTCGGATATCACGGCAATTAAAGCGCTTTCGATTGCGGAAGAGTACTTACGTGATCATTTTCCGCTGTTTCCCGTGATGCCCGGCGTATTAATGCTCGAAGGCTTGTTTCAAGCAAGTGCATGGCTGGTTCGAAAGAGTGAAAGTTTTTCGCACTCCATGGTTATCTTAAAGGAAGCTCGAAACGTAAAGTACAGTGGTTTTGTAGCTCCTGGACAAACCTTGCTGATCAAGGCTACGATCACAAATCAAGATGAAACAACAACTTCACTAAAGGCAACTGGCGAGGTTGATGGAGAAACGGTCCTTTCGTGTAAACTTTTGGTAGAACGTTTTAACCTAAAAGATCGGTACCCCGACCGTGCAAGTATGGACGCTTATGCCATAAAAGCATTGCGAGAACAGTTTTCACTGCTGTACCAGCCCACAACAGACTAAATTAAATTGCCATTCTTCGGCACATGTTCTTGTAAATAGCCATTGAGCAAAATGGCACTTCAAGCCAATAATATAGGTCACACATTAAAAACTAAAAACAACTCTTAGTACAATTAAGAGTAACCCGGTAAAACCACTCAAATATTTTTGAAAAAAAATAACTGGAGATAAGTAACGATGCCCACGAATGAAGAAGTTTACGACTTAATCAAATTGATCTTACAAGAAACCTTAATGTGCGATGATGATGAAGTGTCCGAGGGCGCGACATTAGTCGGTGACCTGGGAGCAGAGTCTATCGACTTTCTAGAGATGGTCTTTCAGCTTCAAGAGAAATTCAGCATTGAAATTGATCGCGCCGAATTATTCCCAGAAGACATCCTTACCAACGAAGAATACGTTCAAAACGGTGTGGTAAGCGAAGAGGGATTAACTGCACTCGGCGAACGAATGCCCTTCATGGATCTCAGTACATTTTCCAATAATCCGCGAATCGCTGACTTTGGTAATCTGATGACCGTTGGTGATCTTTGCAAGTTCATAGTTAACAAAACAAGCTCTGACGAAGCACCTGCTGACGAAGCACCTGCCGAAGAAGCACCTGCCGAAGAAGCACCTGCTGACGAAGCACCTGCCGAAGAAGCACCTGCCGAAGAAGCACCTGCTGAAGAAGCACCTGCTGAAGAAGCACCTGCTGAAGAAGAAAAGTAGTCGCTGGGCGGAATTTGCTTATTACAACATATGCAATAAGTCGATTAGCTCGAGCAACCAGCCGACGTTTTTAGCAAATTGACATTTACTAACTCGCCAGCGGGCCCAACTCCCACTTGCGACATACTAATTCCAATTCAAGGAGAAATGACATGGCAGTAACAGCTGCATTAGTCAAAGAACTTCGAGACAAAACTGGTCTTCCCATGATGGACTGCAAGAAAGCACTCACGGAATGCGATGGCGATACACAAGCCGCAATTGATTGGTTACGTGACCGAGGAGCAGAAATCTTCGAGAAGCGTTCTGGTCGCACAACCGACTTTGGCCGTTTCGGTCAATACTTGGGATTGGATAATTCCGCTTGTGCAATGGTCGAATTAAAATGCGAAAGTGCCCCAGTTACAACACACGAAGACTTCATTCAATATGCCGACGACTTAGCACAAGCCGCAGCCGAAAATCCAGGTGCGACTGACGCAGACGCTTTATTGGCATTACCGTGTCCTGGCAAAGACGGCCTGACATTAGCAGAAGTAAAAGACGAGATCTTCAATCGCATTCGTGAAGTGTTCAATATTGGTCGAATCGTACGCATCGAAAGTGGCTGTGCGGGCTATGTGCATAACGCAGGTACTATCTCTGGAGTTATCTTAGCAGTCGAAGGTGGCGATGAAGAATCTGCTCGAGATATCTGCATGCACATCGCAGCGATGCGACCAACGGTTGCAAACCCAGATGATCTACCACATGAAGTTGTCGACGCGGAACGCCAATCGTTACGTGACGCGGCATTGGCTGAAGGTAAACCTGAAAACATCGTCGATCAAATGGTCGAAGGTCGCATGAGAAATTTCCTAGAAAACCAAGGGGTGTTATCCGAACAGACTTATGTAAAAGACGACAGCCAATCCGTCGGTAAATTCGCTGCTAGCAAAGAAATGAAGCTCCTTCAATTCGTACGCTGGGAACTCGGTGATGATGCTGAAGAATCTAGCTCTGCTGGAACAGAAGACGCCGAGGAATAGTCGAAATACAATAGCGGAATTTGTAAGCCCCGAGTAAAATCGGGGCTTACTTTTTACACTTTTACTGCTACCCTAATTCAAAACAAACAGACCCTAATAACGTATTATTGAAGGACTCTGAGTATGACTGCCGCAGCAGACGAATCCAATCCTATCTATCGTCGTGTTGTCCTTAAGCTCTCCGGCGAAAGTCTAAGCCGTGCTGGTGAACGTGGTATCAACATGGAAGAAGTTGCTGATATTTCTCGACAAATCAAACTTGCCCTAGAGCAAGGTTGTCAAGTTGCGATCGTCTGCGGAGGTGGTAACATCCTGCGTGGTGCTCAATTCAAAGAAAAAAATGTTGCCATCCACGAAGCAACTGCACATTACATGGGAATGCTAGCGACGGTCATCAACGCATTAGCGTTGCAAGATGCTTTGGAATGCATCGGCTGTCAAACCCGCGTCATGTCAGCGATTCGAATGGACGGAGTGGCTGAGCCCTATATTCGTCGTCGCGCGAGCAGGCACTTGGAAAAAGGGCGTATCGTTATTTTAGCTGCTGGAACCGGCAGCCCCTCCGTCACTACGGACACCGCAGCCGCCCAACGTGCGATGGAGTTAGAAGCAGACATTCTCCTGAAAGCGACTCGTGTCGACGGTGTTTACAGCGAAGACCCTGAAAAGAACCCACATGCGGTATTTTATCCCGAGTTGGATTTCCAGACGGTGATAGAACAGGGTTTGCGGGTAATGGACAGTACCGCCATTTCGCATTGCATGGAAAATAAAATGCCGGTATTAGTGTTCAACTACAAGACGGATGGAAATATTGTACGGGCTGTGCAGGGCGAAA
>JAYZBF010000033.1:0-9043 GCA_036338835.1 Planctomycetota bacterium | reverse complement strand
AATAAGTTTAAGTTCGGCAATACATCCTCTTCACTAGTTCTGCCGGCGGCTTATACCCCCGCTGACGGGTCAGCGGATGAACCGGATGAAGAAGTTAAAGACCCACATGAACCCGCTGTTTTCAATCCCGATCCAGCAGCTCGTCAGATACCTCAATAATTACTCTCTTCTCATCACTAAACTGGTTCTAGATGTCGACTTCCGGATTCACTACGGATCAATATGAACTGCTCGACTTTGGATTAGGTCGCAAGTTGGAGCGATTTGGCGAGTGGATTCTAGATCGCGAGGCCCCAGCGGCCGAAACACAACAACGGTCGAATCCGGCGTTATGGGAAACTGCCGACCTTGTATTCAAACGGTCCGCTGGTGGTGACGGACAGTGGTCAGCCAATACACCTCCCTCTAATCCTTTGAATGAAAAGATTAAAAAACTCAACTCAATCACTAAAACTGGCGCTGAGTTTGCGCCATGGGAGATTAGTTTTGGCGAACATTTTAAGCTGCGCTTACAGCTAAGCCCTGTTGGGCATATTGGAGTGTTTCCCGAGCAGGCTAAAAACTGGACGTGGATCATGCGGCAAGTGCGGCGTGGTATCAAAGCGTTTGGAGAGCCGATACGAGTGCTCAATTTATTTGGGTACACTGGCGGCAGTACTTTGGCCGCCGCAGTAGCCGGCGCTGAAGTAACGCACATTGATAGTGCGGGGAACATTGTGGAACGTGCGCGAGAGAATGCCAAGATCAGTGGGTTGCAAGATGCTCCCATCCGCTGGATTCAAGAAGATGCACAATTATTTTGCCAGCGTGAGGTGAAGCGAGGTAATACTTATCACGCGGTCATTCTCGACCCACCGAGTTATGGCCATGGTCCGAAAAATCAAGTCTGGAAAATCAATCAACATTTAGGGGAGCTGTTGACCAACTGCGGTGAACTCACTCAGGGGCAACGTAGTTTTATGCTGCTGACTTCTCACACCGTCGGACTCGGTGCTGCTGATCTAGAGGCATTGTTCGCAGATCGAATATTTGGACATTGCAGTGCTGGTGGATCTACGGGAGAAATGCAACTTACAGGCAAGCCTTCGTTGCGTTTGGGAGGTGGAACATACATTCGTTTCCCATAACGCTTATGACGGTTTGTTTTTCTAGTAACAGATTTTCATGATTGGGTATTGGCGCGGCGTTGCCGTTGAGATTCATAGGCCAATATCGCCGCGGTTGTCGAGACGTTTAAGCTATCACCAATACCGCACATCGGTACTGAGATATCTTGGCTATGACTCGAGTTCCAATGGTCGCTTAATCCCGTCGCTTCGGCACCCAGTACGATGGCTGTACGCCCTGTTAGGTTGACGTCGGAGTAACTGCAATTGCTGTCTACCATTGTGGTAAATGTATTAAATTGATGGCTCTGCAACCATTCTTGAATATGTAGAGTTGTATCATGGATGACGGGCAGGTGAAAAATTGCACCTGCGCTTGATCGAATCGCATTTGGATTGCACTCGTCACATTCCGAATCGGCGAGAATGATTGCGGTAACGCCTGATGCGTCAGCGGTCCGAGCGATGGCCCCTAGATTTCCCGGCTTTTCGATCCCCTCGAGCACAAACACAACCTCGGAGTTGGTCACTTCAAGTGACGCTAATTCAATACTATCAGGTGTTTGCACGACGGCAATTAATGCCAGCGTTCGTTGACCATAGGCGATCTTGTCCATGACACTGGACGTTACTTCTATCGCTGCGGCACCTTGCTTCGTTAGTGTGGCGATTAACGTGCGGTCCGAGGCACTACAGCGCGCGTCACAGAAGTAGGTTTCCAGAAAAGTATATTTAGCCTGTTGTGCCCGTTCAATTTCGCGGATTCCATCAATTGTGAAACGATGTTGTTGTTGCCTGCCTTGGCGTGTGCGGAGACGCACAAGTTCTTTAACCCGCTCGTTTTGCAGACTTGAAATGATTGCATCCATCGCTTACCGAAGCCTCATTGATTAATTGGATGCGGTCGAGGCAGTGAACGTTAACAGCGTCTCGTTACCTTGACGGTTACAAAAGTCACCAAAGGTTTCATTTTGTTGTCGGTCTGTCTTGAAAAATTCAAACAGCTTGACGATCAGGGGAACGACTGTTTCGCTAGGCACCATGTCCCGATGGACAAATGCCAATCGGTTCCCAAGACGCGTACCGCCGACGTACAGGGTGTATTTGTTTTGGGCGCGACCTACTAGGCCGATATCGGGGTTATAGGGACGGGCACAACCATTGGGGCAGCCCGTCATTCTGAGTGTAAACTTCTCCTCAGCAAGACCCATTTTCTCTAACGCGACCTCTAATTCGTCAATCATGCCGGGCAATGCCCGCTCACTTTCAGTGATGGATAAGCCACATGTTGGCCAAGCAACACAGGCCATCGACCAACGGCGAGCGTTAGAGCAATTTTCGCTCAAGGGGACACCGTGGCTGACCAAAAGTTGTTCCAGCGTTTCTTTATCAGCTTCAGCAATGTTTGTGAACAATAAGCTTTGATGAGCGGTAAGGTGAATGCCTGGTTTTAGTTGTTGGCAGATTGTGCGGAGCGCCGTTTTTAATTGGCAATCTTGCGTATCTTGGATACGACCGTTTTCAATATTTAATCCATAGAACCATTGGCTGTCACCTTGAGCGTGCCACCCCATATGGTCGTCATGTTCAATAACATCGGTTTCCCGAGCTGGCTGGAGGGTCGTGCCAAGATATTGTTCAACAGTTGATTTAAACTTATCCATCCCCCAGTCGTGAATGAGATATTTTAGGCGTGCGATTTTACGGTCGCTACGATTGCCGTGGTCGCGTTGGACTTTGACCACTGCTTGAACGATATCGAGAACGTTTTCAATCGTGGCGAAGCACAGTTTTTTACCAAGTGCTGGAAACGTTTTAGCAGCACTCGGCGTCTGGCCCTGCCCACCGCCGACGAGTACGTTATATCCCACGACCTGATCGTTTTCTATTTCGGCGATTAATCCCAAATCATGGGTATAGACGTCGATGCAATTATCATCAGGCAACACGACACCGATTTTAAATTTGCGAGGTAGATATTGTTTTCCATAAAGCGGTTCGATGGCATCTCCGCTCCCCTTGAGTGACGTAGTTGTTTCCCCACCCACAAGTTCTTTATCATCGGACTCGGTGTCGGAAAGCCACAGTTCATGATAGGAGTTGGTTTTTGGTTTCAAGAGTGCGGCGATAGCTTGTGATAACCGCTGAATTTCTTGGTGCTTGTCTGTATTGTATGGCGCAGGACAGCACATGGTATTTCGAGCAACATCGCCACAAGCCGCTAATGTGGTGAGTTGCGTGTCGTTTATTTTTTGCAATGTTTTGCGGAGGTCTGCTTTAACCACGCCGTGCAATTGTAGTGCTTGTCGGGAGGTGACTCGCAGCGTGGAATTGCCGACTTCATCACAGAGATCTAACTCGGCAAGTAATTGGTCACTTGTTAGCACACCCCCAGGGATACGCGTCCGCACCATATAAATAAATCGCTTCTTAGAGCCATCTTCGCGAATTTGACCTCGTACATCGCGATCATCTTGTTCATATGTACCGTGGTGCTTTAGTAGTTGGATGCTACCTTTTCCAAAAAATGTGTTTTCATCGACGAGCTCTTCAGCAATGTCTCCGCGCAGATAATCGCTGTCGTTTTTGAAGACTTCAACATTACTGGGTTTAGGTCCCTGTTCGGTCATATTTATTTTGATCTGAGTTCTATATGAATTTTAATGGAATAAACTATTCTACCGCCGCGTTGGATGTTTGGATACGAGCGGCAGTCAGTGTATTATGCATCAGCATGGTGACGGTCAATGGTCCGACTCCACCAGGCACTGGTGTGATGTGTTGCGCAACTGTGGAGACATCGTCGAAATCAACATCACCGACAAGTCCCTCGTCGGTTCGATTAATACCAACATCTACCACTGCGGCTCCAGGCTTGACCATATCCGCCGTGATAAAATTTGCTTTGCCGATGGCCGCAATGAGCACATCAGCGGTCCGCGTAATTGCCGCCAAGTCAGTTGTGCGGCTATGGCAGATTGTGACTGTAGCGTTTGCCGCTTGCGGTCCACGTGTTGAATCGCGATTCACGAGTAACATCGCCATGGGTTTACCGACAATTTCGCTGCGGCCAACAATAACAACATGTTTTCCGGAAAGTTCAATGCCGCAACGGTCCAGTATCTGCTGAATTCCGTGCGGTGTACAAGGTAGGAATCGAGGACGTCCTTGGGAGATCAGTCCGACATTTTCTGGGTGAAACGCATCGACATCTTTTTCGGGGTTGATGTTGTCAAGAATTTGCGTGCTATCGAGGCCGGCGGGTAGCGGCAATTGAACGAGAATCCCGTGTACTTGGGGATCGTTGTTTAGTTGAGCAATTAGATCTAGTAATGTTTTTTGTGTTGTATCTGCGGGTAGTTTATGAAGTTGACTACTGAGCCCGACCCGTTCACAAGCGCGTTGTTTGTTTCGCACATAAACTTCGCTTGCCGCGTCCGCGCCTACAAGAACGGCTGCTAGACATGGAGTTACTCCCGTCTCTTGTGTAAATCGTGATGTTTCATCGGCAAGTTCGGCTTGAACTTCTTGCGAGATTGCCTTGCCGTCCATGATTTTAGCGATATCTGCTGACACGGGTTGCTCCTTTATGGGCAGTGAATCTGTGGCTGCGATAAATGGTTGCGTGCAAAAAATGCGAATAACGATTCATTGATTTTACGACGAAAGACTATCTTAGGCGAGTGGTTGCGGTGTGCTGTTTCTAGGCGGTAAAATGAAGGAAATTAAACGCTGGTGAATACTAACGATGATTACCGTCAAAAGGGGCATTGCTTAATGCAAAGTGACTCGCAAAACGATGATGCAGAATTGTATACGGATGAATTAGATCCAACTTTTGTAAATTCTCGACGTGAAGCGTGCATTATTTTTTGCGCATGGCTCGTTGCACTTTGTTGGTGCGTACCGTTTTGTTATTTGAATGGTTACAACGTTGCTGACCCCGAAAATGTTCCGACTACATTTGGGATGCCATCTTGGGTCGTCTGGGGAATTGCGGTGCCATGGATTGCGGCAGACGTGTTCACAGTTTGGTTTTGTTTCTTCTATATGAAAAACGATGATTTGGGAGTTTCTCCTGAAGAATTGGCCGCGATCGAAGCGGAAGGTATCTAATCATAATGCAGAGCCCCGATTTAATATTGTTTGCCGCAGGCTCCAATGCCGCCCTCATTACGTTTATATTTTACACACTCGCTGTATTTGGCATTGCTGCGTTTTCCAATCAGATGCTCAAGGGCAAGAGTTTTCTTAGTGAATATTTTTTAGGTAGTCGTGGCCTAGGAGTTTGGGCTTTCGCATTGACCTTTGCTGCGACGAGTGCCTCGGGGGGAAGCTTTACCGGTTTTCCGTCCAAAATATATTCGCATGGTTGGGTTTTGGCGTTGTGGATTGGCGCTTATGTGGTCGTGCCTATTTGTACGATGGGATTGCTTGGCAAACGAATAAATCAAGTTGCTAGAATTTCAGGTTCGATTACTGTCCCTGATGTCCTCCGCGATCGATTTGAAAGCGCTCGCTTCGGTTTAATGGCAGTTGTATTGATTGTGTTTTTCATGGTATTCAATCTGGTCGCGCAATTCAAAGCGGGCGCCATGATTCTCAAAACACTGCTAAGTGATGTTGAAATATTTCGTCGAGCGGCTGAGTTTTTTCAGACGGTTATGGAACCTTGGAGTTTCTTGGGAACGGATTCGGGGTACTTAATTTGCTTGCTAGCGTTTGGCATCGCGGTGATTATTTATACGACTTACGGCGGATTTCACGCGGTGGTCTGGACGGACGTTATGCAAGGGATCGTGATGGTGGTCGGCGTTTTGATCATGTTGCCGTTAGCCATCATGATGGTAAATAATTTGGCCTCCAAGGATGATTCTAGTGATGCCACTGGGATGGCCTACGTTACACAGGAGATGTCCAAGCTTGTGCCGCCGGTGCCGACCAGTGCGCAGTTACAGGTTAGCAGTTCCTCTGACAAGGATCGTTTGATTGCGTCGGGTACGTGGATTGCGACAGATAGTGATGATGGTACTTCTCGATTGTTTCGCACCGGAAGTGATGTCAAGATTGTGGCAGGTCATCAGGCGACCGCAGGTGAGCCGATCAAGATGATGGAGTTAGTGAATGCATCAGATATCAAACAGGTATTGGAAAATCCGGACGTCTACACAGTAGTTCGTGATTTGCAGCTAGTTGGATTAACCCAAAATCCCTATAAGTATGGTGCCCAACAGAAAGGAACGTATGTAACAGGTCCCGGCCCGTCACCTAATAGCGACGTTGGTTTCTTGCCGTTGAGCCTAGCATTTTCATTTTTCTTCATGTGGGCAATATCAGGTGCTGGGCAGCCGAGTAGTCATGTACGCCTGATGGCGTTCAAGAATACGGACACGCTCAAAAAAGCGATCTTTACTGTTGCTATTTATTACACGCTGATCTACTTCCCGTTGGTGATGATATTCTGTTGCAGCCGCTTGTTGATGCCTGGCATGGAGATGGAGTCCGACCGTATTATGCCGGCAATGGCAGTCTTTTTGACTGAAGGAGTTGGCATGGGTTGGCTAGCTGGTCTGTTGGTGGCAGCGCCTTTTGCAGCAGTCATGTCTACCGTGGACAGTTTTCTGCTCATGATATCCTCGGCCATCGTGCGAGATATATACCAGCGAAATGTTAATCCGGATGCCTCCGAAGCGAAGGTCAAGAAAATGACATACGCGGTGACCATTATTGTCGGTACAGCAGCGATGTTGGGGGCAGTTAATCCACCCCAGTTCTTACAGGACATTATTGTTTACACCGGAAGTGGTCTCGCGGCCTGTTTCTTGGCTCCGACGGTATTCATGTTGTATTGGCCACGCTCCAATAAGGAGGGGTGTATGATTGGAATGCTGTCGGGCTTTGCGGCTCACTTCAGCATGTATTTATTAGGAGCGTTTACTAACGGAAGTTTCTTTAAACCTCACCTACTAATGAATATGGATCCAATTATTGTCGGTTTGTTTGTGTCATTTTTGGCGACCTACATCGGATGTTTGATTTCGCCTGCGCCTCCGCTGCGCCTAGTGAAGAAGTATTTTTATAAACGAAAGGACTTGCAGAAAACCTAATGTTATTATTTGACGGGCATTTAGATATTTCTATGAACGCGGTTGAGTTTAACCGTGATTTGACGAAATCACTAAAGGAAATACGTGATCGAGAAGCTGAAAAATTGGATTTCAAAGACCGTGGCAAGGGAATCTTGACGCTTGATGAAATGCGCAAGGGTCAGATTGGTGTTTGTATTGCAACTCAAATCGCGCGGTATGTTGCTCCTGAAACCAATATGCCAGGCTGGAATAGCCCCGATATTGCCTGGGCGATAACACAAGCACAACTCGCTTGGTATCGCGTTATGGAAGACCAAAACCAGATGACGCAAATCACGAATCGGGATGAACTCAACGCTCATGTTGATTTATGGAAAACAGCGGAAGATACATCAAAGCTCCCGATCGGATATATTTTAAGCCTCGAAGGCGCCGATTCAATTATCAACTTAGGGTACCTCGAAAAAGCGTACGCCTATGGTCTGCGGGCGCTGGGACCTGCTCATTACGGACCTGGTCGTTATGCCCCAGGTACAGGGAGTGAAGGTGGATTGGAAGCAGGTTGTAAAGATTTGCTGTTAGAGATGCAACGATTAGGCATCGTCTTGGATGTTACGCATCTGACAGATGAAGGCTTTTGGGAAGCGCTTGATATTTACAGTGGACCTATTTGGGCGAGTCACCAGAATTGTCGAGCATTGGTTCCACACCAACGACAGTTTAGTGATGAGCAACTCAAAGCGATCATCGAGCGAGACGCTGTAATCGGGATGGCTTTTGATGCATGGATGATGGCACCCGACTGGCAGCGTGGTGTAACGCAACCTTACACTGCCGGAGTGAATGTAGAACGGATCATCGAACACGTCGATCACATTTGCCAACTTGCGGGTAATACCAGCAATGTCGGTATTGGTTCGGATCTTGATGGTGGTTACGGGCGCGAACAATGCCCTTACGATATGGAAACGATTGCGGACTTACGGAAGTTAATTGATCTTCTTGCTAAACGCGGATATAGCGAAAGCGATATTGAAGCTATGATGCACGGCAATTGGATTAGGCGACTTAACGATATTTGGAGCTAGTAGGATCAATATCTTTTAGGTACAGGAATAGAGATTAAATGAAGTTAGCTAAATGTGTTACTGCTGATTCGGAGCAGCTGGTTGTAATCGTCGACGACGATATCGTGCAGCCATTGTGCTTTGCGGATTCTATGTTGAATTGCTTGGCGGACGTACTAGAGGCCGATAATCCGGCTGAAACGGCAAGGGCTTTAGTCGGTGAAAGATCGCTTGCAATAAACGAGGTTGAGTTTTTAGCTCCCATTGACCAGCAAGAGGTGTGGGCTGCAGGTGTTACCTATAAGCGCAGCCAAACGGCGCGGATGGAAGAGTCGGAATCGAGTGCCTCGTGTTACGATTTGGTTTACGATGCAGATCGTCCGGAATTATTCATGAAGGCGACACCGAATCGAGTGTCGGGGCCCAATCAGCCGCTGCGTATTCGATATGATGCCTCCTGGAATGTTCCTGAACCGGAAATTACATGTGTTGTGTCTAGTCGAGGTCGCCTAGTCGGTTTTACGATCGGTAATGACATGAGCAGCCGAGATATTGAAGGTGAAAACCCTTTGTATTTACCTCAAGCTAAAGTCTATCGGCAATGCGCTGGGCTAGGTCCAGTCATCACGCTTGTGGAGGATATGCCCAGTCGAGAAGACACCGGTATTCATTTGACGATCGAGCGTGCGGGTTCGAATGTGTTTGAAGGTTCCACCGGTGTTGACCAAATGCATAGAAGCTTTGAAGGTCTTATTGGGTTCTTATTCCGTGAACAAGAATT
>JAYZBF010000032.1:0-16263 GCA_036338835.1 Planctomycetota bacterium | reverse complement strand
CTCAGAACCAAGTGACGAGCTAAAACAAGAGTTACGAATGCACGTGCGGAAGGAAATTGGTGCACTTGCTCAACCCGATGATATCCGATTCACCAACGCACTTCCAAAGACTCGTAGCGGAAAAATCATGCGTCGGCTGCTAAAAGATATAGCCGAAGGCAACGAAAACATTGGGGATACAACTACCCTAGAAGACTACACTGTCCTTACGCAACTACGAGGCGACGACGAAAGCTAAAGCAGCTTTAACACTGCGTGTTATTTGCCTTGAGAACTACATCCCACTTGTGCTGGCGGTCGTACTTTCAGGGTTTGTAGGATTCTCTTTATTGGTCAATCGTTTGTCAGCCGCGTTCCACTTGCGAATCATCTCTTTTGGGTTTTCGAAATTGAGGTACGTCGGTTGCTCGTTCTCTGCTACCCGAGTAGCCATTCCGGCGATCCGCCAACCATTGGCTTGCTTACGCAAAACCCAAATAATTTCAAACTCTTGAGCGAAGCCATCGGTACTTGTTTCGCTCCATTGGCTGTTGACGTATGCACCGCCTGACACCAACTCCAACTCACCAACACTAAACTTGGCCGTGGGCGAACCTGGACTACGGACAACGAGGTCGTGTTTCGCTGTTTCGGCTCGAGCCTTAGCCGTTAATAAACCCGTGACTTGTTCATCACTGCCTTGCTGCAACGCCGTTAAAAAATGCTCGACAACCTGTTCGGGCGTCGCCGTAGCAGATAAATCGACAACAGGCGTTGTGGTTTCAATTGTCAAAGTGCGAGCGGGAGATTCCTGCGTAGGTTCCGCCAACTCCGCGTCGTATCCCGGATTTAGATTTACAACAGGCCCCACCAATTCTTGAGAACTGGCCGATTCCGTTTCCGCTTCACCGCAACCTGTTACGCCGATTAAACCTAGTAGCAGAGTCGCAACTACGCAGAACATTAATGGTTTGTTTATTGAAAAACACTTCATCGTCATTCACCTTTTTCATCTCTGTATATTTACATGAATGCATCCCAAACGATCACTGACTACGTTACGATGCAACGACAAATCACCGGTTATATTGGTTGTATCGCTTGCGCTACCGCAAACAATGCCGACTCAATTTGTCCGCTAAGTCTCTCAAATACTGGTACTTCCCGTCAATCCTGAATCACTGGACCCCCAAACTCAATAAATAGGTGGAAAGTTATTTATTAGGTGAAGATTTTTAATTTATTGCTGCGATAATACCTTGATAGAGTGTGCGATGTGCCGTGCAACGCACTCATTTTTTAGAATAGTCCTCGATTGGAGACAAAACTATGAAACGTTTTTTGACAGGCGGAATCGCCTTCGTATTGGCGCTGACGTTCGTTGTCAGCGGTTCATTGGTTGCTCAAGAAGAAGCTAACAAGAAGCTTTTGAAAATTGATCTGCCATCCCTTAAAATTCGCAAACCAGCTTGCTGTGATACCGATGCTGAAAAAGCACAATGCGAAAAATGCTCTAGCAAAAAAACCCCACTCGCTGCTCTTAAGAGCATATCGTTAAAGCACGCGTGTGAAGATTGCACTCGCAAAGAAAAATGTGCGAAGTGTGCAGCAGCTGCAGCTGACAAACCAGCTGTTGTTAAAGAATCGATCACAGCGACAACTGAAAAAGCAAAAAAGGCTGTCGGTAAGCTTCGTGATCGCGTTAAAGATGCTGTCAAACGAGACAAAGCTGAAAAGTAGAACGAACGTCGCTACAGCATTGTAGACAAATCAAAAAACGCTCGTCATGGGTTTCCCGTGACGAGCGTTTTTTCATGAGCCTTAAAACCATCAACCGAGAAATGCTTCTTGAAGTTTTTTGATGTACAGAGGTGACTGCGTCCGCGGGTCTCCTTTTTCTTCATACTCCAACACAATGTAACCACGATAGGCGGCGTCTTTGAGGATCTTTGCCAATCGATCAAAATCTGCTGGTGTGCTTTCGCGGGCAGAATTACGGGTAACAACTTTTACCTGCACGTTCATCGCGTAGGGTGCGATCTCCTCAATTTCATCGTAGCAATTGTCACTTGAAAAATTTCCCGTATCCAAATTAACGGTAAACCATGGGCTCTGTACGTCATTGATAAACTGCATCAAGCCCTTGGCGGTCGCTGTCGGACCACCGTGATTCTCTAATGCCAAGAAAACACCTTTGCTACCCGCGTAATCACAACATTCTTCAATCGCCGACACCATCAACTTGTGTGACGCCGCCTCATCGCGTCCTTGTTTGTGATGGCCCGCAAAAATCCGAATCACAGGCGCCGACATGGCTGCGGCATGGTCTACCCAAGTTTTGACATGTTGAATCTGATCTGCCCGTTTTGGATCGTCTTCGCCGTGACCAAAATCATTGCCGACTGCCGTCCCAGAAACATCCAAACCCAACGTGAAACAATGCTGTTTCAGCGAAGCCAAATAATCAGTTGTCACATCCGGAGGGAAATAGTACGACGTCAATTCCGTCCCTTCGAGTCCAAACTTGGCACAATCTGAAATAAAGTCGTGCATCGACATTTGTGGTTTGTCACCGCTGAGGAGCGACCGATAGCTGTAGGCTGCTAGCGAGAATTTAAACTTCGGTTCACCTGTCCGTTTAACCGGGTCAATCGCCGAAGCCAATGGTGCAGTAACGCCCGCTACTACCATCGTCGCCGCAGTGCTCTGAACAAAACGACGACGAGTGATTTTTTGGATCGGAGTTTCCAGAGCGGCGGTTGATTGGCAATTATTGTTTTTCATGGTGGACCTATGCTAGCGATTAGGTGATTATATGAATGAAACTGGATCGAACCTTGTGTTTCTATTTTAGCCGAGATGGGATTAGGACGTGAACCACTGCTGGATTTTTTCCCAAGGCTGTGTATTGGCTACATTGTCAGCAGTTAATCCACCTCGACGAGCCTGCACGATACCATATTGCATAACGTCCAAACCAGCAACGCTGTGAGCGTCGCTACTTATGACAAGCGGGATTTCTCGTTTCCGAGCAGCTGCACAGTGCACATCATGCAAATCAAGTCTCGCGGGATTGGCATTAAGTTCCAACATTTTCCGATTGTCTTGCGCTGCTTGAAACACAGCATCCATATCGACCTGATATGCTTCGCGTCGGTTAATAAGGCGGCCCGTCGGATGTGCAATGATCTTTACGTGCGGATTCTCCAATGCCCCGACAATACGATCCGTAATCTGATCGCGTGATTGTTTCTGTCCAAAATGTACCGAAGCAATTACCCAATCGGCCAACGCGAGGACTTCATCTGGCAAATCCATCCCACCTGCTTCGAGAATATCGCACTCAATTCCTTTGAGCACTAGAAAATCGTCTTCGATCGTTTCGTTAAACCGATCGACCTCTTCCCACTGTTGTACCACGCGTTCAGCCGTTAACCCACGTGCTACCGACACACGCTGAGAGTGGTCCGTAATGGCAATATACTGTAAGCCTCGCTCTCGCGCCGCTGCCACCATTTCAGCAATCGTTGCTTTACCGTCAGTGGCTGTTGTATGCATATGCAAGTCGCCCTGAATCGCACTTAATTCAATCAATTCCGGCAAGGCACCCTGCTCGGCCCACTGAAACTCTTCCCGAGCTTCACGCATCTCTGCAGCAAAGTGGGGCAAGCCCAACACTTCATAAACTTCCTTCTCCGTTGCTCCTGCCACCTGCACTTCTTGATCACCGTCAACTTTAAAGACGCCATATTCGTTGACTTTCATGCCGAGTTGTTTAGCGTGACCACGAACAGCGACGTTGTGATCTTTAGAGCCTGTAAAATATTGCCAAGCAGCTCCAAAGGACTCTTGCGGCACAACACGCAAATCTACTTGAAAACTATTAAGCACACGGATCGACATCTTCGTATCACCCCGCACCAGCGTCTGCTCCCATTGCGGGAACTCGGCGAAACAATCCATCACATCAGCGGGCTTAGTGGAAATGACCAAGAGGTCCAAATCGCCTACTGTTTCACGCCCGCGACGGTAGCTTCCCGCCAGTTCAATCCGCTCAACTGCGGGGCATGCATGCAAATGTTCGCGCAACGTCTCAGCAAGCTTGTCTGCGGCTTCCCACCGAATACGTGAATTGGCGGCAGCTGCGATGGCGATACCGTCGAGGATGGATTGTTCCGTTTTGGCAGCGAACCCCTTAAGCTCTTGCACTTTGCCGTCTTCACAAGCAGCTTGAAGTTGATCCAGAGTCTGAATATTTAGTATCCGATAAAGAGCGGCGGCTTTCTTGGGGCCCAAGCCGGGAATTCGCAGTAAGTCCAACACGCTCGCTGGAATCACTTCAAGTAATTCATCAATCTCAGCGATATTATCTAACTCAATTAACTGCGTTATTTTCTCGGCAACACCTTTGCCTATTCCTTGAACGTCGGTGATTTTGCTCGGATCGTTGTGCACCATGGTAGCAAACGAATCGGGGAAATCCTTGATCACTCGGGCACCATTACGATAGGCACGAATCTTAAATGAATTCGCGCCGCTAAATTCCAATAAATCCGCTAGCTTGCCAATTTCCGCGGCAATCGCAACGTTATCTAAATCCATTTCGTTTTTCCCTCACAGTGCTTCATTGAACCTAACCTAAGGTGACAGCGATTATAGGCTATTGCAATAGTTTTGTGGTTACGAGGTCAGAAACTCAACTTCTTCATAAAACCGCTGGATCTGCGGCATATGTGTTGGCCGCCACATCGAACATCAAACAAAAAAACGAACAAATATTATATTTTCTTTCGCCCTCACCTCAAAACTGTGACCTACCTTTGTTTCAGATGGTGAGAGTGTGTCTTTACTCGGCAGTTTAGGCATTTCGCTGTCAAACAAACGCGGGAGTTTGTTTGCAGCTCCTCACTTATCAAAACAATTAAACCAAGTGAAAACTTGATTCCAGCATGTCCCAAACGGTGGGTAAGAGCACCAAAATTGGGACGGCACGCAGCGTAATCGTTATATTCGATGTAAACACTTAAACGCATCGAATTCGCAGTGTAATGTGAAGAACTTTTACCACATTACACCTGCAGTGATTACACTAAGTGTTGGCGGAATTTATTTCTATTATGTGTTTAATTCATTCCTACTTTCCCCCGCTAAACAGTGAGGCAGAGTGGCATGAGCACAACACATAATTAACGCGAAGAGAGAGAGAAGTAGAATGAATATTTGCATTAACAAAAGCATACGCATGAAACAGAGTCTTGCTGTCTTGGCAGTCATGCTGTTCAGTACAACAAGCGTCTCAGCCGACATTTTTGATGTCATCGCTGGTCGCCAACCAATCTTGCCAGTGTACAACGCTCCTGCAGCCAAAGAAGCGGAGAGAGTTGAAGTCAAGAAGCCTATCAAAACTGGCCACGAAGTTATCAACCCGATGACTCCCTTTTTCCCTCGTCAAGTTGTAGTGGATTACAAGTTAGAAACACACTACGAAACCAAGTGGGTAAAGATTCCAACCACACTGTACCGCCCAGCGGTTGATCTACACGCTCGTCCCGGTCAATCAATTTTGTTCAAACCTGTGGAAACATACACTTGGAGATTACGCCAGGTGCCGGTGCAATCATATCGCCCTGTGCTAGAAGATTCGCCAAAGAACATTTTTTCGCGAACTTACATTCCACGACTCAGCGATGTACTCGAACCGATCTTCCCGCGTTGTGATACATCATCGGCAGCGACATCACCAAAGAGCCCCTATTACGATGGCAGCAATCAGCCCGATCTTCCGGCAACGTCAAATGGAAACAACGAAAATATTGTTCCTGTGGAACCTGCTGATCAACGCCCATCGCTGGATCCTGAAGTTTTGCGACAACCAGAAGCAACAGACGCTGCAGTAGAAACTCGTAAGGTCGAAATACCTGAGGACGATACTAAAGCGGAAGGTGAATCTGTTTTGAAAAAACCAATTATCACTCCTGCTGAAAAACCAGCGGCAGAGGCTACAGACAAAACAGACGAGGAAGCACGAGATCCGAATCAACCCATTCCAGATCCTGCAGTCGAAGAAGCCAAACCGGAAGCCAAAACGGTTGTACCTGAATTGGTAAACCCACTTGATCGTACCGTTCAAATCAAAATCCCACAGATGACTCCAGTCTTTGTGGGTGCGACGGTCAGCACGACTCCAATAGTTCGCCCAGCCGCCGTTATCTTAGACGACGAAGGCTGGATTCCGCTGAAGTAGTCATCGACAATATAATCTCTCTATGCATTCTGTTTCGAGTGCATAGCGATTCGCGTTGCCACTTTTGATTAAGCCAATCAAAAGTGGCATTTTTTATAGTGAAGATGTTTTCTGCCTGGTTCGTTGCTCATATAAGTCATAGCAAGCAAACAACAATTCTCGCACGTTATTGCCAAAGCGTTGGTACAACTCTCGAGCATCACTCGCGGAAACGACCTGCTCCACCTGTTGAGCTTGCTGCAAACTATGCACTAGTTTAAGCACGAGTGTCTCTGTTGCTGCAAGCTGTACTAGGCTAGGCAAGCGTTGGGTTTGGTGGCAAGTAATAATCAGAGAGTGCGCGTGTTTTTCCGCGTAACGAATGATTCGTCGCCGCGTCCACCAACTAAGTTTCTCAAAGCCGTCAACAAACAACACATCAGATTCTTGTAAAAGCAGCTTAACTTCAGCAAATTTCAACGGCGGGCCGTCATGAGGAAACTCACCGCACGCGTAAGCCAAGTGGTTTGAGATTGATTGTTGTTCGAGTTGAGATTGGAGAGCTCGCAGCAGGCTCGATTTCCCGACTCCGTGCTCGCCGAGAATCTCACACCGCGGAGTATCCTTTATGATTTGAGCGGCTAATTCACTGACAGAGGTAAACCCATTTGGTAGGAACGTCATCTGGCCCGGCTTCGTCCATCGTGTTTCGAATGGATTTGCTGAGACTCCCACGATTGCTTGATTACGGTCCACTTCTCAACTCTGTAGCAAAGGAACGCGTTGCAGTTGAAACCCCTGATCATGAATATATTCACGCAAAGTTTGTCCATCCCGCTGAACTAATATACGTACACGCACACACCACTGAATCTTCAGATTTGTACCTTCGTAGCTAAACGGACTGTTAGGCAAAATTGTCGTAAAGTGCGTCAATGCACGCAAATCCGGTTGATCGAGATGTCGAGATTTACGTGTCTCTCGCTGGTAGTAATGAATGCCTTGATCCTCGTCACCTTTACCACTTGTGTACCACAACACAGCAGCCTCGACCGAATGCATCTCGTCGCTTTCTACGGCATCGATTTGATATTCACATTCGAGAATGTCGCCTGATTGGTATGCGCGGTCTGCGAGGTCTAAACGAATACTAATTAATGGATCAAACTGCATGAGCATCTCCACTGGAAATGTTCGTATCATCGACATCCTCAATCGGTGGATGCACAACCAATGAAAACCCGCGTCGGATTTCCCCGTATTCTCGATATCGTCCAACGGATACAATTCGCCATTGCAGATAATTGAAATTTGACTGAAACGAATGCATTGCATCCTGTGGAATGGTTGCGGTAAATGTCTCCGCGAGTGGCGCCTTCGAAGTAATTTCGAATCGACGCTGCACAAACAGCTGCTCGCGAAGTATCTCAAGCGTTTCAGTGCGCACATCCGTTCCTTGGTGATAACTCGTAACCTCTTCACAAACCAAAAATAATCGCAACGACCGTACATACAACGCACCGCCTTGGGAAATGGCAACGTCGATTGTTTGCCCTGGGTAAATCGGTTGATGCGACACTTCAACTATTAACGGATCAATATTTATCTGGTTCTTTAATTCACGTGCTAGCATGCGACCCGACCAAACTGCGAATCCGATCGATGGCAATAGAGATAACGTCGGTAGCCACCAACTCCAACCACTGTGATTCGACGCACGGTATTGATTGATGCTGTAGGCTACTAAAAACAACGAAACAACGGTCCAAGTCGCGAAGAATGCAATAACCGACATGATTTCAATTGATTTTCCGGTTGTAACCGGTAACCGCCACGGCTGCGTACTGCCAGGACTCATTAACAATGTATCAATTATCGGTACATTAGGCAGTCGCCGAGCCGCCTTGCTTTTTTGCGTAAGATCAAAACGATGCGCATTTTGTGTTAATGAAAACCGCAGACCATCACCCACTCGGCTACCTAGTAACCCCGTGACAAGCCCCTGAATTCCAAATCCAACAAATGACAGAATCACAATTCCTAGCAGCCAACTGGCAACACCGCTGGGCAAGTTCATCAGAAAAAACACACCTGAAATCAAACCAAACAACAATAGCGTCAGACTAAACGCGACATTACCGATAACTCCGAATTTCGAAGATACGCTGTGACGACTTCCCCGCTTTTTTCCGAGAATTCTGATAAGTTGGCGCGACAAAATTTAATTCGATTCAACAGAAGGAAATAGTTTGGTGATTAAAAATTAATGCGTGAATATACCTAAAACCTATCCGCAATTCAATTTGTGATACTTCGTGGTTGTTACCCACCAATGCCTTTCACAAAACTAAGGTAATTTCAAGGCCGTCAGTTTACCTTGGTTGCCTTGGTTATTACGAAAGTAAAAATAGCCATTGGACAAAGCCGGGAAACAGCGGGTTGTGGAAGCACTAACTTTAGCTCGAGCGACTTCCTCGTACTTCGTCGAATTTGCTTTTACTAAAACTAATTCTCCCGAGGTATTGAGTGCGAGAAACTTGTCTTTGACTAAAATCGTATGAGCAACTCCAAAATTAGCCTTTTCCCACTGCACTTTACCACTGGTCATGTCAATACAACGTAGTGCTGCCACTCCAATATCTTCGCGACCATGGGTGCCAAACAAATGGCCTTCGTATGGCAGCGGAGTTGCGTATTGACTCGACAAAATATCATCACCGGACCATTGGATTTCAAAGTTCTTCCCGTCCTGTACAAGTTCCAACATGCGAGCGCCTATTCGATAGCTAGCGGTCAGAAAGATATGCTTGCCGATCGTTACTGGTGTTGCGCCGTTAACGGTTGGCCCCTGTTTACCAAACGGAGTGCTAAATAACAATTTCCCAGTCGTTGGATTTAAAGCAATGGCTTGCATCCGAGTAATAAACAAAGCGTAGTTGGACCCACCAATGGAAAGGACCGTTGGCGAAGAGTAACTCGCTTTCTCAGCCGTGGCTTCCCAGACTGTCTTTCCGGATTGTATATCAAGCGCGACAATTCCCACCTTGATGCCACCGACATTGACGAGAACATGATCCTCCATCACCAATAGACCACTGCCTGCACCAAAATATCCATCTGGTGCTTGGTAATCTTGTCCGAGCGTGCGACTCCATTTCGGTTTCCCCGTTGCCAAGTCCAAACAGTGTAAGTCCGATGCTGCGCCAAACACAAACACTAAATTGCCGGCAACAACCGGAGTCGCGCGAGGACCCGAATCGGGGTTAAAGCCACCTCGATAATACGCTTTGAAATCCTGGCTCCAAATCACTTTACCGGATTTAGCATCCAACGCCTCAACACGTTCACTATCATTTACACGATGAAAGACAATCACTTTCGCACCCACAGCAATCGGGCCTGCAAACCCACTGCCCAATGTGTGACTCCAAGCAGTCACTAGACCACTTTCCGGCCAAGCCTGTAAGGGTTTCTCTTGTTGCGCGATTCCGTTGCGACTTGGACCTAGCCCCTGTGGCCAATCTCCACCCCATAAAAAGGAAAAGGAAGTGCTAACTAAAAAGAATGTTGTTAGGTAACCCCAAGGAATTTTGATGTGTCGTTGCATTATTTTTTCCGGTGAAATGATCTCAGTCACACCTATTATTTTACTGCACTTCAGGAAGCATTGAATAGCGCAAATAAAAAGGACTCCGATGAATGATTGACCATCGGAGCCCTAGGTTTAAATTTTTTCGGCTAAATAAGGACTTACCTATGCAGCGACAGCTGAATTGGTACGGAAGAAACCGATTGCCTCAAGGGCATCATAGACTTCCTCTAAAGTCTTACCACCAAAATTTGAAATGCTTAACAGATCTGCTGGTGTTGCATGCAGCAGGTCTTTTACCGAGAAGATTCCTTTTTCTTCTAAGCAATTGGTCGTACGCACTGTGAGACCAATTTCTGCTGTGCTAAGTTCCAAACGTTGCTTTAAGCTACGACGCTGCTCTTCCACAGCACTTAACGGAATGCGTGTCATGGACTCCCTCCCAAAAAAAAACGCGAGTTTAATATTTGACCATCCTTGGTCAGTACACACTTTACACGAAAGCGCGAAGCACAAATCATACAGGACTGGCACTAAAATGACAAAACAATTCTGGAAAAACTTTGACAAAGTGCTAGCACTTTACAAATTAATTTGACCAATACGAGGGGCAGATATTTTTCGCAATCTGGTTGTTCCCCCAATCAAGTACTACAAGACTCAGCTCTGTCACTCGCCTACTCACGTAATTCATTGAGTTCTTCTATAATGATTATTACTAACGAAGCAACACTATGAGGATTCTCACACGTCATCATGTCTGAAGACATACTCGCATCGCTCACCGAGGTTCAGCGCCAAGCAGCGTCTCATATCGACGGTCCGCTTTTGATGATCGCCGGTCCCGGCAGCGGCAAGACTCGCGTTGTTACATATCGCATTGCCTACATGATCTCCCAAGGGGTAAATCCTAATAACATTCTAGCGCTGACGTTCACCAACAAAGCAGCCCAAGAAATGCGACTTCGCATCGAACGCTTGGTTTCCGCTCCAGGTTACTGGATGGGGACCTTTCACGGATTCTGTGCTCGTTTATTGCGACAACACGGAAACCTCGTCGGGCTCGCAGAGAATTTTACCATTCTCGACAGCAAAGATTCCAAGCAAGCACTCAAGCGAGCAATCGACACAGCTAACATCCAGTTAACGCACACATCGGCGGACTCCATCGCATGGGAAATCAGTAATGCGAAAAGCAACTTACTGACTCCCGATGAATACCAAACGAGTAGCGCCAATAGTTATAGCGCTCTTACGGAGGTAACACGCAAGGCCTACCCCGCCTATAAAAAGTATCTACTGCAAAGCAACTCCGTCGACTTCGATGATCTCTTGTTACACGTTGCCGTGATGCTGCGCGACAATCCCGAACTCCGCGCTCAACTTGACGACCGCTATCGCTATATCATGGTCGACGAATATCAAGATACCAATCTCGCTCAATACGCCATCGTCCGCGCTCTGTGTCTTAACAACCAAAACCTATCCGTCACCGGCGATCCCGACCAATCAATCTATGCTTGGCGCGGCGCAAATATTTCCAACATTCGCGAGTTCGAAAAGGACTATCCCAATGCCAAGGTTGTTCATCTAGAACAAAACTATCGCAGCACCGGAAAAATACTCAGTACCGCCGATGAACTCATCGCCCACAACCGCCATCGTAAACCCAAAAAGTTATTCACCGATAATGAAGCCGGTGAACCCGTACGACTTGTATGCTTTGGGCACCCCAATGACGAAGCTGCGGCAATCGCTCAACGAATTGCGGCCGAAGTCAAACGCGGTGAACGAGACTACAAAGATTTCGCTATCTTCTTTAGAGTGAACGCCTTCTCACGCCCTTTGGAACGAGCCCTCCGCAACCAAACCCCTAAAATACCCTTCCAGATTGTCCGTGGCTTGGAATTTCTCAAACGTAAAGAAGTCAAGGATATCATTGCCTACCTTCACCTCGTCAACAATCCGGCGAATAACGTCGCATTTGAACGCGTTGTAAATATGCCGCCCCGTGGAATCGGTAAAACTACTCTGGATCGCCTCCGCATCCACGCCGAGCGATATCAATTGACGATGCTCCAAGCCTGTCGTGAAGCGGGTATGATCGAAACACTTTCTAAACGCGCTGCCGCTGCGATTAGTCGCTTCGTAACGCTAATCGATGTCTTCACC
The DNA here is from genome assembly GCA_036338835.1 of Planctomycetota bacterium. Classification (GTDB taxonomy): domain Bacteria; phylum Planctomycetota; class Planctomycetia; order Pirellulales; family Pirellulaceae; genus UBA721. The sequence continues at coordinate 4,300 of JAYZBF010000032.1, read as the reverse complement.
ACCTCGATCCATCTACCACTGGGTGATCTGATTATCGAAATTGTCGATAACTGTGGATTCACTGCCTACCTCGAAAAAATCGACGCGAAAACTGGGGAAGATCGAAGTGCCAATGTGGATGAATTGATCAACGAAGCCCGTGAGTTCCAACAGAATTTTGACGAAGATAAATCCGAAAACGTAGACCAAGACCCCACAGTGAACGCGGAAAACCAAACCGATCTTGAAGCATTCCTCGAACAAGTAGCGCTCGTTAGCGAAGTCGACGGACTCGACCAAGACACCAATAAAGTCCTGATGATGAGTCTCCATGCAGCCAAAGGGTTAGAATTCCCCTCTGTTTTCATTGTTGGCGTAGAACACGGTATATTACCGCACGAACGCAGCATGGACGACGACGCGTCCCTCGAAGAAGAACGGCGTCTCTTGTTTGTCGGAATCACTCGAGCAGAGCAGCAATTGCAAATCAGTTATTCTCAGCGTCGCACCTTTCGAGGGCAAACGCGAATCGCATCTCCTAGCCAGTTCCTTTATGAACTTCCCCGTGATGATATGCAATGCACCCTTCCTGCAGGAGGGCTCGCATCGATCGGCAACCACCCCAACAGTGATTTTGAACCGACCGCGGATTATTTTGAGCACCCCGAGCAGTCAGATCATGACGCATTAGCGACTGAAGAAATTGAGGCCAAGCTCCAGCAAGCTCAATCAATTCTTGAACAAGTCAGTGATAACAATTCGCAACAGGATCCGTCCAAAAAAGAACATCTCGCTAATGAACTTGCGTCAAGGACCAACATTTCAACAGCCTCAGATTTATTAGCCTCAGCAGACAGTGAGGATAGCCAGAGCAACACGGCAAAAAAAATTGCGCTTGCAGATTTCAAACAAGGCATGCTCGTCTCCCATCAACGATACGGTTCCGGCGTGATCGTGTCGATCTCCGGCTCGGGTGACAAGCGAACCGCCACGATAAAGTTTCTTGACCAACAACAGCGCCAATTCCGCTTGGCATTCGCGCCGCTCATGTACATGGACTCATAAATTTACACCACTAAATACAACCGCCACTAATGACCGCTCACCAATTCAATAAAATTGCCACTTACCGTAGTCCAGCGGAATTGCGCGCACGTCTACTCGAGCTCAACATCGAATTGCCCTGCGATGACGAAATTCAAACTACCGCTAGCGGTTCGCCGCTAGCTGCACCGATCCAAATTGGAGATTATCAAGTAGGCAACCGCTGGTGCATCCATCCCATGGAAGGTTGGGACGGCAACTCGGACGGTACACCAAGCGACAAAACGTTTCGCCGTTGGAGGCACTTTGGGGAGAGTGGTGCCAAGTTAATTTGGGGAGGCGAAGCTGCCGCGGTGCAGCATTCCGGCAAAGCGAACCCCAATCAATTACTAGCAACTCCAGATCATGTTGCTGGGCTACAACAGTTATTGCGAGAATTGACGACGGCTCATGTAGAAAAATTTGGTCACGCTGACGACTTACTCGTCGGACTGCAACTCACACATTCCGGCCGCTTTTGCCGTCCTAACAACCACGACCTCGAGCCACGCATTGCATACCATCATCCGTTACTTGACGATAAATTTGGTATCGACCCGCACGATAACTCCATATTATGGACCGACGACGAACTTGAAACTTTGATCGACAAGTATGTGCAAGCGGCCCAATCCGCAGAGCAAGCAGGATTTCGATTCGTCGACGTCAAAAGTTGCCACGGATATCTCTTACACGAGTTTCTTAGTGCCACAAGTCGCGCAGGCATCTACGGCGGTGATTATGCTGGCCGCACACTATTGCTGAAAACGATCATCAACCGTATTCAGGATGCCTGTCCAAACCTACAAATTCTCGTTCGCTTGAGCTTCTTTGACACTATCCCATTTCATCAGGGGGCACTGTTTGGCGAACCAGTCGATTTCCAATCGTCGTTGCCCTATCAATGCGGATTTGGCTGCGACCAGCAGGATCCGTCACAAATCAATCTGACTGAACCAATTCAATTAGCCACCGATCTAAAGGAACTCGGGGTAACCGCTCTTAATCTCTCCTGCGGTAGCCCCTATTACAATCCACACCTACAACGCCCGGCTGCATTTCCACCGAGCGACGGATACCAACCTCCACATGACCCCTTGTTGGACGTCGTCAGACAGATTCAAGCCGTTCGAGAATGCAAGGCGGCCGTACCGGACATCCCGCTTGTGGGCACCGGTTATTCCTATTTGCAGGACTATCTGCCACACGTTGCTCAAGCAGTTGTTCGCACAGGTTGGGTCGACATGGTTGGTCTGGGCAGAATGGTTCTATCCTATTGGAATCTACCGGCAGACACATTACAGACAGGAATTATGCAACGCAAATCAATCTGTCGCACTTTCAGTGACTGCACCACGGCTCCCCGCAATGGCTTGGCCTCAGGATGTTATCCGCTCGACCCGTACTACAAACAATCCGCCGAAGCTGGTACGCTCAAGGAACGAAAAAAGAAGTGACCTCAAGTACGCAGGATAATTGTTCCCTATGAAATTAAACTCCGTTGTTTGAATTGATTTAGGGACGAATACTGCAACGACGTAATGATGTAACGCGCAGCATGCAATTTCTGACGCAGCGTCTGACTAATCGCGAGGACTTCGCCGCGGCAATCCAAGCTGTTTCCAATCAGCAGGGCGTAAGCGTCGACGGAGTTTGGGGTTCCTCCTGCGCGCTAGTCGCCGCTGGCATCTGTTGCGGCACCCAACAACAAACACCCGTCAATCTGATCGTATTAGCTCACGATAAAATGATTGATGACTTCCGCGACGACCTGCTGTTATTTAGCGAGCGGCGATCGGTTCATTTTCCTGTAGTCAACAGCGGAACCACACGAGATTCCTACCACAACGATGATGTTCATGGTGACCGCATTCGAGTTCTAAAAAACTTGATGGCGTTTGATGGCATGCCAACGACGGAACCGCTGTTGGTTGTGACCAGTATTCAAGCGTTACTACAACCTGTTCCCGAAAAAGAATCGTTGCGACAAGCAACTCGTACACTCAAAATTGGCCAGCGGGTCGACATGGACGAACTGCAACGATGGTTTATTGAAAATGGATATCATGCTGCAAGTGCCATAGAATTGCCCGGTGAGTTTTCGCGTCATGGTGGCATCCTCGATATTTTTGCTCCCGAATGGGATCAACCAATACGCGTCGAATTCTGGGACGACGAAATCGAATCCATGAGATTGTTTGATGTCCGGACACAACGCAGCATTGAAACACGTGCGCAACTTGAACTGACGTCCATCAGAGCGTTTTATCAGGGCCAAGATCACCTGGCGTCGTACTTGCCCAATGGTAGTTGCGCGACGCTGGTTGAATTAGGTGAGCTGGATCGTCAAGCCCGAGAGTACATTGGGCGAGCGGCTGATTTTCAACAATGCCATGGCGTCCATGAAGTCCTTGCAACCTTAACGAACTTTGGACACCTAGTCGTCAGCGGGCTAGCTGTTGGCACGCTTGAACATAACGTTACCCTTGCTATCGAATCCGTAGAGCGATTCCAAGGCGACGTAGACAGTATCAGTCTGCAGGTCGAGCAAATTGGTAATGACCATGACCTCGTGATTGTATGCCCGACGAAAGCTGAAATTCAGCGTATGCAGGACATTTTATTGGAGACACGAGCGGCGGATCGCGGTCGCATTAAATACCACGTCGGCTATCTAAAACAAGGTTTTCACTGGGTCTCCGAAAAAACGGTTGTGCTCAGTGTTGGAGAACTGTTTCAGAGAACTCAACTACGGCGCCATAACATCCGACAAACTGGTCGGCCATTAGATAGCTTCAACGACCTACGCGACGGTGAATTGATCGTCCATTTGGCCCATGGAATCGGTCGCTATCGTGGCCTAGAACTGTTGGACAAGGATGGCTGCCAAGCGGAGCACTTGGTCATCGAATTTCATGGTGGCACTCGAGTCTATGTACCTGCGGCACGGATCGATTTGGTACAAAAATACATCGGTGGCCGCAAAACACGCCCAACTCTCGCACGTATCGGCGGTGTTGCTTGGAAAAGTCAAAAACAAGCCGCTCAAATTGCTGTACAAGATATGGCCGCCGAATTGTTGGAATTGCAAGCCAATCGCAAAGCTCGGCCAGGTATCGAATTCCACGCAGACTCAAATTGGCAACAAGAATTTGATGCATCGTTTCCTTATGAAGAAACCGCCGATCAATTAGCTGCCATTGAAGATATCAAAGAAGATATGCAAAGCCGGCGTAGC